>NZ_JADDYK010000048.1:83971-135756 GCF_015163615.1 Vibrio sp. OPT18 | reverse complement strand
CCATGCTGCGAAGACTCGTCCGTTGTCGGCCGGTGCGATCATTGGCTCGGGCACGGTATCGAATAAACAAGGTACTGACCACGGCACCTCAATTGCGGAAGGTGGTGTGGGCTATTCCTGCATTGCTGAAGTACGCATGATAGAGACGATTAGAGACGGTAAACCTTCGACTCGATTCATGTCGTTTGGTGACTCGATCAAGCTTGAGATGTTCGATGTCGCTGGTGACTCCATTTTTGGCGCGATTGACCAAAAAGTCAGTCAATATCGACTGTGCTAATTACAATGACAAGAGTAAAACTGCAGAGAGGCACGTTATGAACGAGGGCTCTTTATGAACAAGAAGATCACACTCTATGGTTATTGGCGCTCTTCGGCAGCCTATCGAGTGCGTATTGGGTTGAACCTAAAGCAACTTAGCTATGAGTCGAAATCGGTGCATTTGGTGCGTAATGGCGGCGAGCAGCATGATCCACAATATCGCGAGCTCAATGCCAGTGAATTAGTGCCAGTGCTGGTGGATGGTGACGTTCAACTCAATCAGTCGCTGACGATCTTGCAATACTTGGACGAAAACTATTTGTGTGAGAGCAGTCCAGACTCCTTGTTGATTCCTGAGCAAACACCACTACGTTATCAAGCGTTGGCGATGGCTCAGGATATTGCGATGGAAATTCACCCTCTGAACAACCTGCGCGTGTTGCAGTATTTGGAGCGAGAATTGTCGTGCGAGCAAGAGGCGAAAATGGACTGGCTGCATCATTGGATGAGCCAAGGTTTCCATGCTCTAGAAGAGAAGCTAGCGAAGCACAGAAAAGCGCATGGTGACTCGGTGTATAGCCTCACGGATTCGCCCTGTATCGTCGATATTTGCTTAGTGCCCCAAGTCTACAATGCACTGCGTTTTGGTGTTGATATGTCGCCTTATCCGCTAATTAACTCGATTGTCGAAGCGTGCAATCAGTTACCCGCTTTTATCGATGCGATGCCAGAAAACCAGGCGGATGCGAACGCATAGCCCAGATTAAGAGCCATCGGTAGCTAAGATCATAAAGCCCTCCACGACGTTCATTCGTGGAGGGCTTTTCGTTGGAAGTTACTTTCTTCTATTTTGGGTCTTCTGAGATAAGAGCGCTAAAGCGAAATCACACGCTTGATCTCATCGAGCACATCCGCATTGGCGATCGCGCCGATGTTCTCGACAGGCTTACCATTCACTACCTGTTTCACTGCCAGCTCCACCAGTTTTCCTGAGCGTGTTTTGGGCACGTCACTGACAGTAAAAATTTGGCTTGGCACATGCCTTGGCGAGCAAGATGATTTGAGCTTACTCTTGATGGCTGCCAATAGCGTTTCATTGAGATCCACACCTTGCTGCAGTTGGACGAACAACCAAATCTGCTCATTACGGTCGACATCTTTACCGACGGCGATGGAATCTATGATGCCGTCAATGGTGTTCACTTGTTGGTAGATCTCGGCGGTACCAATTCGCACGCCACCGGGGTTGAGTGTGGTGTCGCCTCGCCCGTAGAACAGATAGCCCCCATTAACGCTCTGTGCGACTTCGTCACCGTGATGCCACACATTATCGAATCTATCCCAATACGTGCTGTGATAGCGCTCTCCGGTGTCATTCCAGAAGCCAACAGGGAAGTTGGGGAGGGAATTTGTACACACCAGTTCGCCACGTTCGTGATTAACCTTGTGACCAGACGAATTGAACACCTTGATGTTAACTCCGAGCCCTGCCTGTTGGCACTCACCGCGATACACAGGTGAGATAGGATTACCCAACACAAAGCAGCCACAAATATCCGTACCACCAGAAATGGACGCCAAATGCAGGTCTTGTTTGATGTGTTTGTAAACATAATCAAACTGCTCTGGGTAGAGAACAGAACCCGTTGAGCACAGTGTTCTTAAGTGGGGAAGAGAATGGTTGTCGATAGGTGAGAGCTCTGCCTTCTCGATCGCTTCTAGATACTTGGCTGAGGTGCCAAACAGTGACACATCGGCACGCTGTGCCAAGTCCCATAGAACGTTAGGTTGCGGATAAACTGGGCTGCCATCAAAGATCGCCAAACAAGCCCCGCTGGCGAGCGCAGAGACGTGCCAGTTCCACATCATCCAACCACATGTGGTGTAGTAGAACACGCGATCGTTTGGCTTAACGTCGCAATGAAGCTGATGCTCTTTTAGGTGGTTGACGGTGGTGCCACCAACCGAGTGAACAATACACTTTGGCTTGCCTGTTGTGCCGGAAGAGTAGAGTACAAACAGTGGTTCATTGAAGCCGATACGCACAAATCGTAAAGGTTGTGGTTGATAATGATTGATGATGCTGTGCCAGCTTCGGGTCGACACATCATTTTCAAAGTCATTCCTTCCCAAGTAACCGATCTGACACACCTGTTTTAGCTCGGTTAAGTGCTCGATGATTTCACGGTTCTTGTCCGTCATATCGAACGTTTTGCCATTGAAGGTATAGCCATCGCAGGTGAACAGCACCTTGGGTTTCACTTGGCCAAATCGCTCAATCACACTCTCGACACCGAAATCAGGCGAGGTCGATGTCCAAATCGCGCCCAAGCTGGTGGTTGCCAGCATCGCTATTACGGTTTGTGGCAGATAGGGCGTATAAGCAGCAACCACATCACCTTGCTTCACTCCGCTATCGACAAGCCATTGCTGAACGCTAGAGACCGCTTCACACAAGGCTTTCCATGTATAACTCTGTTGTTCGCCACGTTCATTCTCAAACCAAATCGCCATTTCATTAGGCATGGTTTGCGCCAAACGCAGCAAGTTCTCGGCGTAGTTTACCTGCGCATTGGGAAACCAAACCGCATCACGATTCGATTTAGGCTGCTGCCAGCGGCTCTCACCTTGGGCTTTGATGGCTTCGCTTTCTGCCTTGTTAATAGAGCCTTGCGAACCGACTACTCCACAAAACTGCCATACGTTTTGCCAAAACGATTCCGGTTGTTCCACAGACCATTGATGGAGTTCGGCGTAGCTTTTTACGTCCCTATCTAGGTTTAATCCAGACTGTTCAAGGCTATCGATAAATCGGGTTAAGTTGGCATCGGCGATACGCTGCTCGCTTGGCTGCCAAATGGGATTATTGCTTTCGTGCATTCCTTTACCTTTAACAAAAAGTTAACGTTTTCAGTCTGGTATTTAGGTTTTACAAAGTCAAAAGTTCAGCAAAATAAGCGTTTGGCGGAATTGTGTAAATAAAATGTTACACGATCGCCTGTTTCGAAAAATCGCGCAAATTGGCGCTTATAAGGAGTAGAGATAGGCTTAAAGTGAGACATTCGAAAGGAGGTGCGTAATGACTCAATATCATTCTAAGCCCGTGAGCCAAGAGGGATGGGTTGAGTGGAGCCTCGAAGAAGATGCCATTTGGCACGACTTAGTGAAAAGGCAACTGGACGTCATTAGTGACCGCGCTTGTGATGCCTATTTGCACGGTTTGACCCTGCTGGATCTGCCATTAGACAGAGTTCCCCAACTTCCAGAGATAAACAAAGTGCTAAAGGAAACAACAGGTTGGCAGGTTCAGCCTGTTCCGGCGTTAATCGATTTCGACCGTTTCTTTGATTTGCTCGCGAATAAGAAATTCCCCGTCGCGACATTTTTGAGAACGCGAGACGAGTTCGATTACTTGCAAGAACCTGATTTTTTTCATGAAATTTTTGGTCACTGTGCCATGCTCACTAATGCTGATTTCGCGGCATTCACTGAGCATTATGGAAAACTAGGCCAAGCCGCCACATCTAAACAGCGCGCTTATCTTGCCCGTTTGTATTGGTTTACGGTCGAGTTCGGTTTAGTAAAAGAGGGCCAACAACTGAAAATCTATGGTGGTGGCATTCTCTCGTCTCCGGCGGAAACCATGTACGCATTGGTCGGTGATTTGGCGGTTCGTGAGCGGTTCGATCTGCAAACGGTGTTAAGAACCCCTTATCGCATCGACATCATGCAACCGAAATATTACGTGATCGCCGAGCTATCTGAGCTCTTCAAAATCAGTCAGGAAAACCTATTACAGCAAGCTGATCTCGCCATAGACGCGGGGTTACTACCACCACTTTTTGAACCCAAGGAACCAACACATGTTGAATGAACAAAAATGCGAAGCCTGCAGTATCGATGCAATTTCTCTTAATAAAGATGAACAACAATCTTTACTGTTGGAGTTGTCTGATTGGCAGATCATGGAAAGAGACGGCATCCCGCAGCTTGAGAAAGTGTTCAAGTTTAAGAACTACAAGCAAGCATGGGCATTCAGCAACAAAGTGTCAGAACTGGCAGAAGAAGAGTTCCACCATCCTTCGATCTTATTGGAGTGGGGCAAAGTCACCGTCACTTGGTGGAGCCACTCAATCAAAGGCCTGCACAAAAATGACTTCATCTGTGCTTCCCGTTGTGATGTGTTCGCGGTGAGTGAGTAGTTTTTTTGGGTTTCGAGGAGGTGTCTTTTTTATCTCTGTGATGCGATTATCTGATTATTCGACTCATAGTGTGAGTTGAATAAACTCCTTAAACAGCTCATAATATGAGTTGAATCAGTGATACTTTCGCATCATGGGGCGTAATATGTGGATTTGGCAGCAAGATAATTGGCCAAACTTTGTTTGGGATAATCAAAGAATAGGCGTGAGGTTAAGAGAAGTTCGGCTTAATCAGGGCATTTTATTGGGTAAGATTACCTCTCAATCTGCAGACCAAACGCAAACAATGCTCGATACTTTATTAGCGAACATTGTCCACTCCAGTGCGATAGAAGGAGAAAAGCTGAATGCTTTCTCTGTTCGTTCTTCTTTAGCCAACAAACTTGGCGTGAGTGAAGAGCGACCTTTTCCTACGACAGAACAAACCGATGGTTTAGCTGAAATTATGTTGGATGCGGTGCAGAACCTAACAGAGCCACTAGCGCTTGATAGGATCTTACATTGGCACGATAGACTGTTTCCTCAAGGCTACACCATGTTTAACCCTGTAGTTGGAGGTCAGCTACGAGGTGACGCTCCGATGCAAGTGGTATCAGGAAGAATTGACCGTCCAACCGTGCACTTTGAAGCACCTAGACGAAACATTCTTGATGCTGAGCTAGATACATTTATCACATGGTTTAATGATTCACTTACCGACGCTACACTCGATCCCTTACTTAGAGCTGCGATAACTCACCTTTGGTTTATCACCTTACACCCGTTAGATGATGGTAATGGTCGTATTACTCGATTGTTGACCGACTTGGCGTTAGCACAGGCCGAGCAGCAGTCGGTACGCTTCTATGCGATGTCGGTGGGAATTCTCGCTAACCGCAAACATTATTACGAGATATTGGAGCGAACCCAGAAAGGGGGACTCGATATTAGCGATTGGTTGATGTGGTTCTTAGATACGTTAGACGAGACGTTTACAGGCGTTTTCGCTGAGGTCGACCAAACTGTATATAAGACTAACTATTGGCGCAGCATCGACCAAACCAAGCTTACGGCAGAACAAGTAAAAGTGCTGAATAGGATGCTCGATGGTGATTTTTCAGAAGGTATCAATGCCAGCCAATATCAGAAAGTAGCAAAGGTGAGCAGTGCCACAGCAACACGTCATTTGAATGCTTTGATTGAGCATGGCTGCTTAGTTAAATCTGGTTCTGGTGGCAGAAGCACGCGCTATCTGTTGCCGAAGTAGGGTTTATACACCCACGCTCATTTCTATACTTAAAAGCTGCCAACGTTCAGACCGAATGCTGGCAGCTTTTTGGTTTTCATTCTAGCGACTTACTCGTTGCGTATCTTTGAGAGGAATTCAGCTTAAAAATTCGTATCTAGAAACATAAAGCATATCTAATATGTTGCACTACACATATAATACTAAGCATTATAATAAGTAAGGTTATGAAGTTGACTACGGTATCAAGAATTGAAGCTGGTTATTACAGGGTTTCAGATGGTCGTACAATATTAAAACAAGGCCAATCATGGTATGTCATTAGTTCTGAGGGAAAAAATGAATTAGGTCCACTATCGACTTTAAATGCTGCAAAACAATATGTGATCAATGGGAGCGTCCCTCTAGGACAACATAACCTAGGATCAAGTCACGGTCGTCGTCAAAGCAAAAAAGAGTTCAACTCTTATCTAGCATCAGAAGCTCAGAATGGTAATCCAGGTCCTGCGATTTTATGGGTGGTTATTTTATTTGTTATTTGTGGCCTGCTAGTAGCTGTGCGTGGACATTAAGATTAATAACTATTTATTTCATAGCTAACGATAAGCAAATATACGTACTTTATCAGAAGTCGCTTGACCTGCATCAGCGACTTGCTTGGTTTCTTGTCTCATAAACCCTTTCTGTTACTCATAGTATTGGTTTTATGAGGCTGCTCTATGATATATTTCTCGGCCAAGCGTATTACAGACGAAGGCTAATAATGTCTATCAACCTTTCACTCCTTCCACCCAGCGAGAAAAATAAAATCGAACTGGATAAGCAAGCATCGTTTCTTGTATGGAAACTGAAGCAAGCGAAATGTGGCCCTGAAGCCATTGTTGAAGAAGCAATGAAGCTAGGTGACCCAGAAGAAAAGGCTTGGTTTGATCAGTCTGTAGAAAAATACAAACGGGTAATGGGTGTCGCATAAACGCAGACAAACCTTACCCAGCAGTGCTGTAGAATTGAAATGACACAGTAATTTGCTAGAATTTGCACCGTTAATTGAATCAGAGAGAAGATCCCGATGGGAAGAAGTTTTGAAGTGCGCAAGGCCTCAATGGCGAAAACTGCAGGCGCAAAAATTAAAGTTTATTCTAAATACGGTAAAGAGATTTACGTACTGGCTAAGAACGGCAGCTCTGACCCAGACATGAACCTACCTCTTAAGCACCTGATTGCTAAAGCGAAGAAAGACCAAGTACCAGCTCACGTTATCGACAAAGCGATCGATAAAGCGAACGGCGGCGGCGGTGAAGACTTCCAACCAGCTCGTTACGAAGGTTTTGGCCCAGGTGGCACAAGCGTAATCGTTGACTGTCTAACTGACAACGGCAACCGTACTTTCCAAGACGTTCGCCAATGTTTCGTTAAAACTGGCGCGAAAATCGGCGTTGAAGGTACTGTTTCTCACATGTTCGCTCACCAAGCTGTATTCCAGTTCAAAGGCGAAGACGACGAGATCATCCTAGAAACGCTAATGATGGAAGACGTAGACGTGACTGACGTTGAGCTAGAAGACGGTGTTATCACTGTATTCGCTCCAACGACTGAGTTCTTCAAAACGAAGACTGCTCTAAACACTGCGTTCCCAGAGCTAACGCTAGACGTTGAGGAAATCACTTTCGTTCCTCAAACAACTACGCCAGTAGCTGAAGAAGATTCTGAGAAATTCCAGAAGTTCTTAGACATGCTTGACGACTGTGATGACGTTCAGCAGGTTTACCACAACGCTGAGCTGTAATCTTTACAGTAACAACAGTTACTAAAAAACCGAGCCTAGTGCTCGGTTTTTTTATGTCTGTAATTCAGGCATTTATCCGTGAACAGAGTTTTTTGAACGCATCTCTTTGATCACAGAACCTAGACTATAGCTCCTTAACATTAGCCCTTGATCATCGTTCCGTGATCTAAGGTTCGCAAAGCGTTCTTGGGCGACAAATCCATGCTGAGAGTTTTCTGATCAAAGGAAGCACGGTGAGGTTGAGCGTGATGGCGCACGGCCAAGCAATGAAAAAGCTTTGCATCCAGATTGGCGGCCACTCGGGGCTGAATCCCATTTTGTAGCCAGAAATTAACCCAGACATGATGGTCGCCATGGTCAGTGAAGATAAAATCGCGGTTACCCAAAATTGTTTGTTGTTCATACTGTGTTTCTCCCGTGATTTTCTGATGTTGATGAGATAAGGTTACATTTATCCATTAATGAGAAAAATAGGCACATGTAGAAGTATGAATTCCATATTTGGAAACATTGATGATCTGTTCTTATTCTGTGCAGTGGTTGAAGAGGGCTCTTTGCTATCGGCTTCGAAACGGCTGCAACTCCCTGTGTCGACTATGTCGCGTCGGTTAACTGCATTGGAAGATCGCCTCAATATCCGACTTTTAGAAAAGAAAGGTCGTGAGCTGGTGGCCACCAAAGACGGCGAGGCGGCCTTTTCTGCACTGATCAGCGGTATGGAGTCGATTCATCACGGTTTTAATAGCTTGCTTGAAGAGCGTGACGCTATCCAAGGCAAGATAAAGCTCGCCGTGCCTCATAACTTCTACAGTGGCTTTCTACGGTCGACGGTAGAGCAATTCCTCACTCAATACCCAAACGTTCAGCTCGACCTTACCTTGAGCCAACAACAGCTCATTCCACAGACCGATCGTGACTTACTGATCACGTTTAAGATCTCGGACATGGAAGGCATGATTGCTCGACCGCTGTTTAAAGCTAAACACGGGTTTTATGCAAGCCCAGAATACTTAGATTCGCGTGCAGCAATAGAAAAGCCGGACGACCTGGAGCTGCAAGATTGGATTAACGTCGATGATGTGTTTGATATGCCGCTCTACAAATCTGACCGCTTAGAGCAGATGATCACGATAAAACCCAAGTTCATCGTTAACGATATTCATGCAGTGGCAGCCGCGGCGCAAAAAGGCTTGGGGCTTGCTTCACTACCTTTTCGTCATGTATCCCCGGAAATGAATCTGATTCAAGTACTTCCTGAGTATCATCGGGGTGATCGCCAAGCGTATTTAGTGTACAAAGAAAGAAAATATCAGCCAAAGGCTTTGACCCTGCTTATTGATGCATTGATTGAGAGTGTTCGATCTTTTCATAGCGATGACTTGGTCAAATAAAAGGAGAAAGAAATGAAAGTAAGTTTTATCGGGTTAGGCGTTATGGGTTTCCCAATGGCAGGTCACTTAGTCAAAGCCGGTTTTGAGGTAACGGTATTTAACCGTACTCATAGTAAAGCGCTAGACTGGGCTGATAAACACCAAGGTAAAGCAGCAGAAACTGTGGCTGAGTGTGTAGCGGAAGCAGACGTAGTATTGGTTTGTGTTGGCAACGATGACGACGTGCGCAGCATGACGACCAGCGAAACAGGCGCTCTGGCCGCAATGAAGCCAAACGCGATTCTTGTTGATCACACCACAACCTCGGCAATTCTGTCTGAAGAGCTTGAAGTGGCAGCGAAGCAAGCGAGTGTTCGATTTATGGATGCGCCAGTGTCTGGTGGTCAAGCGGGCGCAGAAAACGGCGTGCTAACCATTATGTGTGGTGGCGAACCAGAGTTATTCAACGACCTTCAACCTGTATTCGAAGCTTACGGCAAGTCGTCGGTTCTGATGGGTAAAGTAGGCCAAGGCCAACGTGCGAAAATGGTTAATCAGATCTGCATTGCAGGTGTATTGAATGGTCTTTCTGAAGGCTTAGTGCTTGCTGAAAAATCAGGCTTGGATATCCAAACACTGGTTGATTGCCTTAAAAACGGCGCTGCTGGCTCATGGCAGATGGAAAACCGTGCTACCACAATGGCGCAAGATAAATTTGATTTCGGCTTTGCAATTGATTGGATGATCAAAGACTTAGGCTTCTGTTTAGATGAAGCTGAGCGCCAAGGAATCCAACTTCCGCTGACTGAAAAAACCAACAACGCATATAAGGCACTGTCTGCAGAAGGACAAGGCCGCATGGATACGTCAGTATTGATGAAAGCCGTGGTTGAAGAGACAAAGAAGTAGAAAGATCGAAGTAATAGAAACTTCGTTTAGATAACTAAAAATAGCCGCTGATTAGCGGCTATTTTTGTTTGGGTTGTGCTTTGGTGAATTCCCAGTCTTCGTATAGAAGAATAGGCAAATTGCTAGCTCTGAGGCTCTCAATTGGGCAAACATGCTTACTTAAAGTTTGCGGCATTATAATTCAGAGACATCCGCAAAGATTTTATATTGATGTATCAACCCCTGTTTGAAAGATAAGAAAGTCGCGAACTTAGCGGCATAGGCGCTGCCATTCAGGCGCACATAGTCAACTTGCCCCTCACACGCAACCGTATCATCGTTTACGTAGATCCCAGAAAACGTATGCGTCATTGATTCAATTGATCCAAAGAATGCTGCGTTGACCGCTTCGACAGCTGGCTTTCCTACTACTGGTGCGGCGTTCGAAAAATGAAACGACACGTCATCATGCAGTAGTGCCATTAGGGCGTGGGCATCCTTTTGGTCGACGATTTGATATAGATGTTTTGTCTGTTCGATTAATGGTGACATAGCAGTTGCTCCTTTGAATTTGAACTAATTTGGATTTGAACGAGATTAAGATTTAGCGTGATTAAATAAGTACAGGCTTATCAACAACAGTATTACGGATGCGATCAATTGCAGCGTTAATGGCTCGCCATACCACGTGATCCCAATGGAAACGCCGACAACGGTCACCACATTTCCCACTTGGCTAAAGCCCAACCCGTCAGTGATCCGTTGAAAACGAAACGTCAGTAAATAGCTGAGTGCCGATAAGCATGCCATCAGCGCAAGTACGCCAGTTCCGTTTGCAATGACCTCACCATCGATCGCATGAGTAAACGGAAGCCATACCATGCTCTGTAGTGTCAGCATGCCAGCGGCCAGAACAATTGGATTGGCAAGAGAGGGGAACGCGCGACTGCGATAGACATTGCCAGCGGCCAAAAATATGGGTACGAGTAGCGCAATGGCTAGTGCTGACCAAGGGGATGAAGTGTTCATTTGTGGTGACAAAGTCACAGAGAGTGCGGCAACGACCCCAACCATGATTCCAAGTACTTTTCGCCAGGTTAACGAGGACCCTTGAAAAGGTAAGGTGAATAACAAGGTAAAAATGGGCGACAAAGTGACGAGTACACTGAATGTACTGGTATTAAGAGATTGTAGGGCATAGGTTGACGCCAGATTAGGGATTGCGACGCCCAGTAAACCAGCCCAAAGATAATAACGGTAATGCACCAATGCCGTTCGGTTGAGCTGACCTCGCATAACCAATAACGTCATCAACAATAAAGCGGCACCTGCTATCGGTATTATCGCGACATCAACCGGTGGAATGCCAATGGTCACAGCATATTTGGCTAACGCAAAGTTTACGGCGACAAGACTGCCAATGCTGACCACGTATAGCGGAGACTGGAATTGCCGACCGATACCATTTATGTGCCTTCTTTCCGTTATCGGTTTTATCAGTGATTTCATGTCTTACTCTATTATTGAAGTCGATGAAATCAGCATAAAAGACCTAGATTGATTAGAGAATAGGCTCTACACTCTCCACACTGTATCCAAATTGGCGACAATCATGCAGCACTTAGACGCTATTCCCTATTTCCTTGCGGTGGTAAAACAATCGAGCTTTGCAGGCGCAGCGCGTGAACTGGGCGTGTCACGTTCGGCGGTCAACAAGCGGGTGATCCAGCTAGAGTCGAGCCTTGGAGTGCGTTTGCTGCATCGTACTACACGCCAAGTATCACTTACTGAATCTGGTGAGCAGTTTTATGATTACCTCACCAAAGCCAATTATTGGCTGCAAAAAGCTGAAGATGCGGCGACCAGTCAACAAAATCAGGCAATTGGTACATTGCGGGTTAATGCGCCAATGTCTTTTGGTCGTCTGGTATTGGCCCCTCTCATCCCACAATTTCTTAAACGCTACCCTCATATTCACATCGACATGACGATGGACGATGGTTACGTCGATATCGTTGAGGGAGGATATGACGTCGCGATTCGAGCCGGGGATTTAAATGACTCGAGTTTAGTGGCGAAGCGGTTAACCAGTGTCCGTAGCGTCATCTGTGCCTCGCCTACGTATTTTGATGAGAATGGTTTGTCCATGCCAACCGAGATCTGCGAACTTAGTGCATACAACGCTTTACTCTATCGTCATACATCTGAGAGTGCCGAGTGGTTTTTTGGTCACCAAGATCAGGTGACCAGTGTGGTCGTGAAAGGCAATTACCGAGTCAACAACAGCGAAGCATTACTTTGTGCAACCATGGCTGGGCTTGGGATTGCTAGGCTTCCCGATTTTATCGCCAATTCGCCCATTCAGTCTGGGCAATTGCTGCCCTTGCTACCTAATTATCTGATGCCATCGAAAAATGTCTATGCATTGTTTCCTGAGCGAGATCCAATGCCACTCAAACTACGACTGTTCATCGATTTCCTTGCAGCTTCGCTCAATGACTGTTGAAAGTTTACGAAGTTGATAAGAGGCTTTAGGCGTACCTAGCCTTTTTATTCTTTCGCGAATCTAACTTTTGTTTCCCCACTCACGCCCTAACTCAACCATTCATTCCTTATTATTACCATTCGTCGCATTGATAAAACGGCGTGACAGTTTGCGGCTAACCTTTCAACGTCAACATTTGAAAGGGATTACACATCATGACAGCTTCAAACACTTCCAACTCACTTACTGCTCTGTTTCGTCGTTCATTTTTAATTGGGTTTGCTTCACTCGCTCCAACGCTGGCGCTAGCTAATCCAAGTTCAGACGTGCTTGATATCTACAACCAAGCGGCGCAAGGCAATGAAGACTTGGTTGAGGTGGCGTATGAACGCCTCAATGACACGCTGCAACAAGACGGCGCGACACCACTGACCTTGGTCTACTTAGGCAGCACAGAAACCTTAATGGGGCGTGATGCGTTCTTACCTTGGAACAAGATGAAGTATGTGGAGAAAGGCTTATCAACCATTGATAAATCACTGGTGCTGCTGAAAGACGAAGACCAACTCATTCATGAACAACCTCGTGTTCAAGGGTTACCAGACTCTTACTTAACTCGCGCAATGGCTGCGGTGACTTACACCTCTCTGCCAGACATGTTTAACCACTTTGACCGTGGTTACGACCTGTTCCTCTCGTTACTCGCGGAAGATGATTTCCAACAACAACATTTCGCGGCGACCTCGTGGATTTACCGTTACGCCATTACCGCATCGATTCGTGCTGAAGACTTCGAGCAAGCACAGGTGTGGCTTGAAAAAATGGAAAACACCGATGCTGGCAACATCGAGACCATGACGGCGAAAGCCCTAATAGCGAAAGCCAAATAGCGGTTTACTAAAGCTCATTAACAACTGCGAACGCTTAAGAATGATGGGTCAGTGGAGGACAAAGGAATGATTGAATTTAAAGATATCGGCAAAGCATATGTCACGGGCGGTCAACGTGTTGATGCATTAAACGGGGTCGACGGACATATCCAGCGCGGTGAAATGGTGGCGTTGTGTGGCCCGTCGGGTTCTGGAAAAAGCACACTTTTGAATATTCTTGGTTTGTTGGATATGAGCTATCGAGGACAGATCAATATTGATGGCCAACCGTATCCGACAGAAAAAATCGCCGCTGCACGCTTTCGTCGTCAATCGTTGGGTTTTGTATTTCAGCGCTTCAATCTGGTTCCTGTGATGACCGCGCTAGAAAACGTCGCTTATCCATTGATGTTGAACCAATGCTCGAAACAAGAACAACAGGCCAGAGCGCAAGACATGTTAGAGCGTGTAGGGCTAGGTGAATATGTACATCACCGCCCAGACAACCTTTCAGGCGGCCAGCAGCAACGTGTCGCAATAGCCAGAGCGCTAATCCACAAGCCAAACTTAGTGATTGCCGATGAGCCGACCGCGAGCTTAGACAGCCACACTGCCAACCTTGTGATCGACATTATGAAAGAGCTCGGCCACGAGATGGGCACCACCTTTATTGTCGCAACGCATGACCCAAGAATGGCGCAGCGTTGCGACCGAGTGATTGAACTTATCGATGGCCAACTGGCGCCACAAGCTGCAACCACGGAGGCGATCTCATGGGCAAGTTAACACAAAGAATGAGCACGTTTTTGCTTCCTACTTCGGTGCGTTTGGCGTGGCTTAATTTATTGAGAAACGGTCGCCGCAGTCTGCTCTCGGTATTGATCATCGCAATTGCCGTATTTGCGCTGACCTCGGCTGGAGGCTATGGGCTTTACACCTATGAATCTCTGCGTGAATCAACCGCGCGCGATACTGGTCATCTCACTTTGAGCACACCGGGTTATTTTGAGCAAGATGAAGACATGCCGCTGAGCAATGGTCTGGATAATGTTCAAGCGCTCACCAAGAGCATTATTGGTGACAGCGACGTGCGCGGCGTTCAACCACGAGTCTATTTCAGCGGCTTGGTTTCTAACGGCAGTAAGTCGACCATCTTTATGGGAACGGGCGTTAATGAACGTGAGTTCGACATGAAAGGACCATTCCTTGATGTGCGCAGTGGTCAAACTCTCTCTGATGTGAAATCTCCAAGATACGACAACCAAGAGCCACAAGTGATGCTGGGAACCGACCTTGCTCGTAACCTCAAAGTTGCCGTTGGCGACTGGGTCACATTGCTCGCGACCACCAGTGACGGTGCTTTGAACGCCTTTGATTTTAAGGTGCAGGGCATCTACTCGACAGGGGTACCTGAACTAGACAAACGTCAGTTATATGTACACATCACTACCGCGCAAGAGCTTTTGGCCTCAGACAAAGTCAGTACCTTGTCGGTGTTCCTGTTTGAAACCAGCAAGACCTCGACCGTTCAACAGCGTATCCAAACTGCTTTAGATCGAAATAGTGCGAGCCAAAGCGATCAAGGCACAGAGATCGAGATCACCCCGTGGCAAGATCGCGCGTTTTTCTACACCAAGGTTAAAGATCTTTACGACCGTATCTTCGGCATAATGGGCGCAGTGATGGCATTGGTGGTGTTTGTGTCGTTGTTTAACACCATGACCATGTCGGTGACCGAGCGCACTCGAGAAATTGGCACCTTGTCAGCACTCGGCAGTTACCCTTCTGAAATCGTGGCAGGCTTCTTAAAAGAGGCGGGATTGTTGGCTGTGATTGGCAGCGCGATTGGCGCTTTAGTGAGTGGCTTAGTGTCGGTGTTATTGCTGGTGGTGGATATACAAATGCCACCACCTCCCGGCAGAACCGAGGGTTACCCACTCAACATTTACTTCTCTTTGGAACTAGTTAGTTACGCCACTTTAGGTGTGCTGACGATATGTTTGCTGGCTGCTTATTTCTCTGCTCGCAAAGGCGTGAATAAGCCAATCACGGAGGCGCTGGTTTATGTATAAATTTACTCGTTCACTCACAGTTTTAGGTTCTGTATTGGTTTTGGTTCTAGCATCGACACCAAGCTGGGCAGTCGATTCACAACAAGTCACAGAGATGATCGCCAAGGCGGATAGTTACCGGTTGAACAGCGCACAAGCGTCCAAGGTGGTCTCTCTGGTGGCGCTGTATCAAGACGACCAACTAGACAAAACCCGTGAATACAACGTCTATACAAGACCAAACCGAGAGTCGTTGGTGGTGTTCAAATCAGCCGTCGAGGCTGGTCAAAAGATGCTGATGATTGAAGATAACTATTGGTTGTTGATGCCGAAATCTCGTCGACCAATTCGTATCACACCGATGCAAAAGCTATTGGGTGAAGCTTCTGTGGGGGATATCTCGACGCTCACTTGGAGCGAAGATTACCAAGGTGAGTGGGTTGCCGAGCAACAAGTTGAGATACCGACTGGCGAGACACTAATTACCCATCATCTAAAGCTTGCGGCGAAAACCAAGGGTGCCAGCTATCAATCGATTGATCTGTGGTTAACGGCAGACCGAGCATTCCCAGTTAAAGCGGATCTGTATCTGCGTTCAGGAAAGTTGGCGAAACAAGCTTGGTTTACTGAAGGCGTGCGTGATGGATTACCCACCGTGGTGTCGATGACCTTGCTCGATAAGATTCAACCAAGCAAGAAAACTGTGATTGAGTATCGCGAGGTGAGCGAACAAAGCTTAGCGGATAAATACTACAACCCTGCTTACTTATCGCGTAACAGCGTATCTGGTCTGTAGGTGGACGTCATGAAAGCTTCCAATTGCCGATTCCACATCAAGTCTTCAATCGCTATTTTGTTTGCCTTGTCTTGTGTGAGTAACACGATTCAAGCGGACGACCTGAGCTTAGCGTGGGATTGGCAACTGAGCGCTGAGTCGGTTGAATCGAGAGAGTCGCCATTTAGCCCCTTACCATCTGATAATCGTCAGTCTTTAAATGGCTTGCTGGATCTAGAGGTTGGCTATGGCAATTGGCTTGGTCTGTTCGCAGTCAAAGCCAACGATATTTTGAGCAACAACCCTCAAGGGCAAGAGGCGAGCTTTGAATCGGAATTCATTGTGCGTGAGTTGTTTTGGCAAGGTGGGGTTGAGCTGTCGAATTCAGCGTTCGGTGACCACTATCTTGATGTCACGCTCGGCAAGGTTCGCCTTGACTGGGGTGTGGGTTATGGCTATCGACCTTTAGACATCATCAAGCCTTATCGACAAAACCCTGTGGGCATTGTTGCAGAAGAGGGCGCAGGTGTGGCCTCGGCGTCACTGTTCGATATGACGGGTGAGTGGACCCTGCTTTACAGTGATTCGTCATGGACGTCACAAGACGTGAATGAGTTCGAAAAACAGAACCAGCAACAAGGCTTTGGCTTACGTCGTTACAACTTAGTGGGCGATCACGAATACCAATGGATCGCTTACTACGACGATGTGCGCCATGGCTTGCTTGGGGCGAGTTTAGTGTCCGTGCTCAATCTCGCTTGGGAGTTTCATGGCTCTGTGGTCTATCAACGACAAAGCCTTGGTTACAGTCAGTCCAACTCAATGCTTAAACCGGTTTATCTCGAACAGCAGGGTGAGGCTTATCAAGCGTTAGCCGGATTAACATGGGCCAACGACACCGGCCACAATGTGGTGTTGGAATACTGGTTTGATAGCCGTGCTTGGAGTAACTCTGAATGGCAAAGCGCAATAGAAAGTGCCGAGTCTTTGTTGGTTAATCCGATGACAGCATCACTGGGTGGTTCTTATGCTCAAGGTTATCAGCACGCCAATTTGGTTCAACACAACATCATGTTTCACTGGTCTTTGGATTCGACACATGGCTGGCTTGAAGATATCACGCCAACATTCGATGTTATGTTGTCTCCCCAAGACGGAGGCTTTATTGCGACTCAGTGGCTCAATTATCAGGCTTTAGATAATGGCAATTCATCGTTGGATTTGGAACTTGCTGCACGCTTTCTAGGCGGTAAAAGTGATTCTGCTTACGCCAACTTACCCGATAGTCATATGATTCTCTTAAATATCAAAGGACGATTTTAATGGACACTTCATCAAACAGTCGATTTTCATGGATTAAGAGTTTCGCGTTCACCACGCTATTTTGTGTTCTTATTGCGATTACAACCCATACGATTTGGGGCGGCGGATTAACGGTTAACCTGGCAATCAGTTTTGGCTTTGGTTACAGCGCCGTAGGTTCTTCTTTCATCTTGGTGAAGTTGTTTAAGAGGACATCTCGAACGCTTGAAGTGGGTATCTCAATGGTGATCGCGATGACCTTTGGTACCTTGAACGCGCACTATTGGTTGAACGGGTATTTCGGGGCCAATATCTCGGACCTTAAATCCGTAGTCTTGCTCGGTGTGATCTTCTGTTCGGTTTGCTATTACTATTTCTACACACGAGAGCAGCAGTTACGTGCCGATAACGAATTGGAAGTGGCCAAGCGTCGTCAGGCAGACCAAGAAAAGGTGGTGGTGCTAAGCCAGCTTAAGCAACTGCAAAGCCAAATTGAACCGCACTTCTTGTTCAACACGCTTGCGACCATCAATGTATTGATTGAGAGTGACAGCGCGAAAGCCAAGTTGATGCTCGAAAAACTGACTGACTTATTGCGTGTAACTTTGAAAAACAGCCGCACCGAGCAATCGACCATCGCACAAGAGGTCGACTTGTTAGACGCTTATCTTAATATCCAAAAGATACGCTTGGGTGAGCGCTTAACGTTCTCGATTGAAACACACGAGATTAGTGATTTGCAGGTGATTCCACCGTTCTTGATTCAACCCTTGGTTGAGAATGCACTCACGCATGGCATCGAGCCCAAAGCCGCTGGTGGCCAAGTGAATATTCGTATTACTCAACAAGCACTGCAGCTAAAAATTGAAGTGGCTGATAATGGCGCTGGGTTGAAAACGCCTTCTGCGAATACGGGGCACGGTGTTGGGTTGAGCAATATTCGTCAAAGAATTGAAACCCTGTATGGTGATAAGGCGAGCCTAACGATTACTGAACACGTTGAAGGCGGGGTCGTCTCGACGATCTTGTTACCGCTGACTGACGCAGCTGCCTAAAATTACAGACCAGAAAACACAGAGCAGTGACGAAAAATAGACGATTTACAGTGTGAATTTAAAGGACTAACCATGAACAACCCAGCAGTACAGCCGAGCGTAACGGCGATTATCGCAGACGATGAAGCACTGTTAAGGCACCACCTAGACAAGAGTTTGGCTGAGGTTTGGCCGGAGCTAGAGATCGTCAGCAAGGCACAAAATGGTTTGGAGGCGATGCAGAGTATTCAGCAGCTTAAGCCCGACGTGGCTTTTCTCGATATTCGTATGCCTGAGCTAGATGGCATCTCGCTGGTGAAACAACTCAACAAGCTAGCTTCACCGCCATTGATTGTGTTTATCACGGCTTATGACGAATACGCGGTCAAAGCTTTTGAGCACAATGCGATGGATTACCTGCTTAAGCCTATCAATGAAGAGCGTTTACTGGCCACATGTCAGAAGGTGCAAGCACGTCTGTCGAGCAATCAAACACAATCAGGTATTATGCCAGAACAACCCGATATCACGGCGTTAATGAGTCAACTTCAGCAGCTCTCACAATCGACGTCACAGCAAAACAAGCAACAGCACCTCACGTGGCTCAAAGCCAGTGTCGGTGAAGACATTCACCTAATCGCCGTCGATGATGTGGCTTACTTCAAAGCAGAAGACAAGTACGTCTCGATATTCAAAAAAGGCCAAGGCGGCTCTCTAGAAGAGTTTATTCTTCGCGTATCACTAAAAGAGCTGATCGCCCAGCTCAATCCTGATGAGTTTTGGCAGATCCACCGCTCAGTGGTGGTGAAAGTCTCGGCCATCGATAAGGTGAAGAAAGGGCTCTCAGGTCAGATGTCGGCGTATGTGTCAGGGGAAAAGCTACCGATCAGCCGTGCCTCGCAAGCGTTGTTTAAGGGTATGTAGCGAACAGGCTGAAATTTATGTAGCTTATTGATTTTAAATAGATGTAGTTAGCGAGTCTAAAATCGATGTAATAGGCTCTTATCAAAACACCACTTTAAATGAGTATAGCGATCTTACATAACGATTGATGATTTATAAAATAAAGATCTAGATCACAAAGATACTCATACGGTTCAATATTAAATAATAATCGTTGGCTCAATCTGTATATTGTCGGTGAATGACATTAAGAGGTTGTTATGAAAACATATTATTTAGCGACGGCTCTATGCCTCACCTTAGTTGGCTGTAGCTCAACATCAAAAACTACCGAAACGCCAATCCAGCCGGATCCGGCATGGACTTCAGGCCAACTAGAAAATGGCTTTACCTACCATGTTTATCCAGATCATGAAGAATCTGTCTCCGTACGTTTAGTCGTGCACGCCGGTTCGATTCAAGAGACTTCTCAACAAGAAGGCTACGCGCACTTTTTGGAACACATGGCATTTAATGGCAGTAAAAACTTCTCTCAGAACGATGTGATTCGTCTATTCGAAGACGCAGGCGCTAGCTTTGGTGCTGATATTAATGCCTACACCTCTTATGAAGAGACGGTCTACCAGTTAGATTTGCCAGATAACATCCAATTGCAGTCTGCCCTGACGTGGATGCGTGACATTGGTGACGGTCTGGATCTATCAAGTTCAGAAGTCGAAAAAGAAAAAGGCGTGGTTCTTGGTGAGTTCCGTATGGCTCGCCTCGATGATAAGTCATTCGGAGATATATATTATGATTACTTCATTGAAGGCGGCCCGTACGAATCGCAAGATGCATTAGGGACTAAATCGTCGATCGTGAATGCCACTCCTCAAGGCATCACCAACTTTTATCAGACTTGGTATCAACCTCAAATAGTTGAGCTGGTCGTTTCTGGTGATGTGGACATCAAAACCGTGATTCCACTCATTGAAGAAAAGTTTTCTAGCTGGGAGCGTGGCGATACGCCGAGACCAGAGAAACAGGAAACGACGTTATTCAATGAAGGCGATTATGTTGAGTACGCAGGAAGAGAAGCGCCAAGCATCACTCTGACGTTTAACCGAGGTTTAAATAGAGTTGAAAATCATGCTCAGCAGCATCAACGCTGGTTAGATGAAACCGCTCAACAATTGATTCGACAACGATTAGAAGCGGTGTTCAATGATGCTGCGCTGCCGACTCAATGGATAGCGTCTGATGGTTATCAGATGGGCGCTCTGCACTATTCATCAATAAGTGTTGGATTTCCGGCTGGTGGCCGTGAAGTGATCCAACAAGATCTGCTTTCTACATTGGCATCATTGCGTGATTTTGGTGTTTCGCAAACGGATATTGTTGGCGAACAGCACTATTACCAAGACTTGCTGGATAACATCGAGCATGACTGGGATAAATTGGATAGCGTTGAACACGCGAACTACAAAGCGAGTGCGTTAGTCACTGATCGAATCGTCCAATCACAGAACGACTATCAAGCAAGTTTGGAAGCCTTCATTGCTAACTTGAGCCTTGAAGTGATTAACGACAACATCAAGAATCTACTTTCTGATGATTACTTTATTGTTATTGGGATGGATGACTCCGAAGACAGAACAGCGATCATCAACTCTCTCGATAGTTTAAAAGCCACGTATAGCGAGGCGGGAATTGCGCCGCTTGCGATAGGAACAGCCAGTGCTTTTGCTGTACCTAGCTCACAAGGCGAGGTTGTACTTGCTGAACAAATGTCTGTCGACCCATACATCCAAAAGTGGACGTTAAGCAATGGCATCGACATGTGGTACCTGCGTGATTATGAGGCAGGTGATGATGTTGGGGTGATGTACATGAGCCTCGGCGGAAAAGCCGCTTTGGATCCGAGCTTGTACCCAGCTGTTGAGGTTGCGTTACCTACCTTCGCTCGAAGTGGTGTCGGTGAATTTACGGGGTCTGAGCTTTTAGCGCATTTTGATCGTGAAGATATTCGAGCCGATTCCTTTATTGGCAACACCCGCCATGGTGTTGAATTTAGTATTAACAAAGATGGGCTCAAAGATACGTTTGCTGCGCTGTATACCTTCATCACTGCGCCTAAAATTGTTCCCGAGCAGTTAGAGGCAGTGAAGCAGGAATTTGTACAAGGTCAAGAATCTTTCTTGAGTAGCCCTGTTGGTCAGTTTGAACGAGCGGTAAACCACAATATTTATCGTCAGGAAAGTGGTCATTATCTTGTAGATAAAGAGCGTGTTGAAACGGTTTCTGTGGAAGACGTCGCTAATCTTCATCAGCAGCTGTTTGGCCAATTGAGACATAACCAATTGGTGGTCGTGGGTGATATCGACCCAAGTGAATTAAAGCCTTTGGTTGAGCAATACTTGGCTTCGATTCCATTAGAAAATGCCGAGGTTCCGGACTTTAAGGTGGCTTACAAGCAGCCATCTGAATCACGTATTGATGTAGCGATCAACAATGTGAATAGTGCAGAGTACATCCTACGAGTGATCTCTGTGCCTAATATTGAAGTTAAAATGTCGGCAAAAGATGTTTTCATGGAAGACTTACTGCAGCGCTTGCTGGCGACTCGTCTAGATACCTATATTCGTGAAGAGTTGAGCTTAGATTACTCGCCATATACCTATGCAACGTTACGAGACAGCGAGCCGAGTTATGAGTGGGTTATTGGTGCGATGATAGCGCCAGAAAATGTAGACCAAGTCGAAGTGGCGATCGATAAAGTGATTGCAGACCTTTTACAAGGCGTTTCTGAAAAGGAAATGCACGCAGTCGTGAAACAGTTTGAAGCGGACTTCACGCCTCTCGAGAAGAGCTCTATCGACCAAGCGTGGTATGTGTCTCGCTACTTGCTCCATGATTACGGTGTCGAAGCTTTGTCTCAAGTAGAGCGTGTTGCGAGATCGGTCTCTGTAGAAGAGATGAATGTGTTAGTGCAAAGCATCTTTGGTGAAAATAGCCGTAAGGTTAAGAACATCATGCGTCCAAAAGCCTAAAGCCTAAAGCCTGAAACCAACAGAAAGAGACAACTCAAAGCCAAGCGAGCACCGCTTGGCTTTCTTATTTTTGCACCACTCATAACACCTATACATCAACTGTTGTTAAGCCGTTTTAGATCTATGTAAATCTAAATTACGAGGGTGCCTAATCGGTTGCATCGTATCATTTTCTAAAAAAATGTTTTAAATCAAGACAGCGTTTCATTTGTATTGTAGATTGACGATCTACGAGAATGTTGTTTGGATATTAGATTGCTTAAACTGGGTACCCGATTAGTCTTAATGTTGTTTTTACTGAGCTTTGGCTTAGTGAATTCTAACGGCTATTCGTTTCCTTCTAAGCCATTTCAAATATACTCGGCTCAAGAGCAATCTTCACAAAATGATCTTTGTAAACAAGCTGATGCGGATAATCCGTCGAGCTACTTAGAGTGCGATAAGGCTCAGTTTGGCACCGTGCCTTCTGGTGACAGTTCCAACTATCACGACACCGAATCAAGCCTTCAAGCAGCAAACTTCAGACGTATGCTCAGTAACGAGCAAGAAAGCGTGGCCGATCTTGAGCCTGCTTATCATCTACTGATCGACTTCTCTCCCCCTTCATTACTGGCTTCTCTGCTTTTCAACACACCACTGTTGGATTCCAAGCAGCACTGGACCAGCATTGTGAGTTCTCCGTCCTCCCGGCTTGCTGGGTGGAAAGAGGGCAACATCCAATACTCGCATTTCCGAGAACTTCTTAGCTAATCGTTTGACCCTAAATTGGTCGTATCGATGGTCACTTGTGCCCGTTGAGCTCGCCAGTTAACCAA
The DNA here is from genome assembly GCF_015163615.1 of Vibrio sp. OPT18. Taxonomy (NCBI): domain Bacteria; kingdom Pseudomonadati; phylum Pseudomonadota; class Gammaproteobacteria; order Vibrionales; family Vibrionaceae; genus Vibrio; species Vibrio sp. OPT18. Next base: position 112,761 of record NZ_JADDYK010000048.1, on the reverse strand, counting down.
CACAAACATAGCGACATCAGCTTTAGCATCACTATCTTTCAATCAGCTTGTTCTGGTTGTGATTAGCCATAGCTCGTGTTCGCAAAACATTAGACATACCAATCGTAGTAAATAACTGAACACCCTAGCTGGTTAAAATGCTCGATAACTGCGTTAGAATTTTTGATTGTAGAATAGCTACTTATCGAAAAATCCTGCCTTGTTCTCAAGCCTTTTTCCTTCGCTAGTGTCGATCATTTATTCACCGTGATTGGTAAAAAGAAGAGATCTTGACTGTGAAAAAACGCATTCAAAGAAAACAAATAAACCACTACTCAAAGTGGAAATACGTGGTGCTTATCGCCACTATCATCATCATGGTTCTGAGTGCTTTACCTTCTTGGTATGGCGAGAATGCCTCGGTTCAAATTAACAACCGTTCTGAACAGACCATCGATGCGAGCCAAATTACCCAATACCTTGCGAGCGAAGGCATCCAAGCCAAATCGGCATTTCAAAAAGACAACCGTTTGGTTGTCATCTTGGAAGATGCAGAGCAACAAGCGAAAGCCAAAGAGGTGCTAAATGAGCGCCTATTGGATAACGCGACGGTTGCGCTAGCGATGGAGCCAGCAGCACCAAAATGGTTGACTGACATGGGCTTCGCGCCGATTCAGCTAGGTCTTGATTTACGTGGTGGTGTGCAGTTCTTGCTAGAAGTGGACATGGAACCGGTTTACCACGCACAAGCACAATCTGTGGTCGACGAGATCACAAGCCAAGTGCGTTATGCACGCGGTAAAGTGGTGAATAACCAAGTTGAGTTTAACTTCCGTACTGATGCAGATTTCGAAAAAGCACAGAAACTGATTCGTGAAGAGTTCCCACAATGGCAACGTGACCGTTCAGATAAATCGCTAACGTTAACTCAGTCTGAAGAAGAACAAAGAACGCTACGTAACCTAACGGTTCAACAAAACCTGCAAATCATGCGCAGCCGTATTGAAGAGCTAGGCATCACTGAGGCATCGATTCAACGCCAAGGTGAAAGCCGTATCCGTATCGAATTACCGGGTGTACAAGACCCTGCAGCTGCGAAAGACGTGATTGGTGCTACGGCTTCATTAGCGTTCTACTCTGTGTACGACAACGCAACGCGCAATACTCAAACTCTGAAAGATTCAGATGGTAATCGTGTAGTGGTTGCTCGCAAAGCAGTGCTGAGCGGTGAACACATTATCGATGCACGCAGTGGCATTGGTGAAATGGGCAGTGCAGAAGTCAACATCACGTTGGATTCTTCTGGTGGTAAGAAAATGTCTGAGTTTTCTCGCCATAACATCGGTAAGCCAATGGCGACCGTTTACAGTGAATACAGCCGTGACAGAGCCGGTAACAGCGAAAAAACCAGTGAAGTGATCAGTGTTGCGAACATCCAATCTCAACTGGGTAGCCGTTTCAGAATCACAGGTGCAGGCAGCATGGCAGAAGCACAAGAGCTTGCTCTACTGCTACGTGCGGGTTCATTAACAGCGCCTGTTACCATCATTGAAGAGCGTACTATTGGCCCATCTCTGGGTGCTGAAAATGTAACGAATGGCTTTGCTGCTTTGGCTCTTGGCCTTGGTCTTACTCTAACGTTTATGGCGCTATGGTACCGCCGCCTTGGTTGGGTCGCGAACTGTGCATTGGTGGTTAACATGACCACGTTGTTTGGTTTGATTGCCTTGCTACCGGGTGCGGTATTAACTCTGCCGGGTATTGCGGGCTTGGTACTGACCGTTGGTATGGCGGTAGACACTAACGTGCTTATCTTCGAGCGTATTCGAGACAAGATGAAAGAAGGGCGCAGCTTTGCTAGCTCTATCGATCGTGGTTTCGATAGCGCATTCTCGTCAATTTTCGATGCTAACGTCACCACCATGATCGTTGCTGTGGCTCTATACACAATCGGTAATGGACCGATTCAGGGCTTCGCTCTGACACTGGGCTTAGGTCTTCTAACCAGTATGTTCACGGGCATTTTTGCTTCACGAGCGATCATCAATTTGGTTTGGGGGCGTGACCAACGCCACGATGTAAGGATTTAAGCATGAGTACTTCAAAAATGACTATTTCAGACCGCTATTTTTCAAATGGCTATATTTCGGATAAGAATATGACTCGCCTTCGTAAGGTGATGTCTGCGATATCTATTGTGCTGTTCATGAGCTCTGTGATGCTGGTGGCGGTGAAAGGTTTTAACTGGGGCTTGGACTTCACAGGTGGTGTGGTTGCTGAGGTTCAGCTCTCTGATCAAGTCACCAAAGATGCGTTAAAAACAAAGCTTAATACGGCCTTCCAACAAGATGTGCAAGTGGTTGGTATGGCAGAACAGGATCGCTGGACAATCCGTTATAGCCAACTGACAGACGCTCCACAGCCAAACTTAGTGGATGCTTTGTCTTCTGTAAGTGACCAAGTAAAAGTGCTTAACAGCAGCGTGGTTGGCCCTCAAGTAGGTCAAGACATGGTTGACCAAGGTGGCTTAGCGGTATTGGTGTGTTTCCTAATGATCATGCTGTACCTGAGTGTACGTTTTGAATGGCGTTTAGCACTCGGCGCCCTTGCCGCGATCATCTATGACGTGACGCTTATCTTGGGTCTGTTTGCGTTCACTCAGTTCGAGTTCAACCTGACCGTATTGGCAGCCGTGTTGGCGATTTTGGGTTACTCATTGAATGACTCGATCATCATTGCCGACCGTGTTCGTGAAATGCTGCGTGGTAATCCAAATGGTGACACTGACAACCTGCTTAACGAATCGGTTAAAGCGACCTTCTCACGCACCATGGTGACTTCAGGTACAACGCTAATCACTGTATCAGCACTTTGGCTACTGGGTGGCGCGGCACTACAAGGTTTCGCGATTGCACTGGTTGTGGGTATTGTCAGCGGTACGTGGTCTTCAGTTTCAGTAGGTATCACACTGCCTAAGTTACTTGGTCTACAGCCTTGTCACTACCAAGTGAAAGCGCCAGTAGAAGTTGAGGGCGAGTACCCTTAGGCTCTCTATTGGTTAACAGTACAACTTAGTCAGTAACGTCAACAAAGCCCTTCGTTTATAGCAAAACGAGGGGCTTTATTTTTTATAAGAGTCAAACAGTTACAGAAAAGAGAGCCTATTTCAAAAAACGATGGATTGAGCAGGCAAGCCCTCATGATATGAAGTATGTTTAGATGACGTTCGTAGAAATGAGGCAAGGGAATGGAATATCGACATCAATGTCATGTAGGCGACCATGGTGATGCGCTAAAGCATCCAGTATTGAGTGCACTTGTTCAGTCATTAATGCAGCAACATTCACGCCTCAATGTTATCGACACCCACTCTGGTACCGGGTGTTATGACCTCACCACTGCACCAAGTAATCATGCTGGTGAGTTTGCTGAAGGGGTCGGGTACTTGTGGCGAAACAAGGCTTATCTTCCTCCGGCATTCAGCTCTTTTATGTCGGTACTGGAATACTACAATCCGAATCAACTTATCTCTCTTTATCCGGGTTCTGCAGCCATCACCTACCAACAAGGCCGCAGCCAAGATAGCTTCTATTTTTCAGACATTCAGCAAGATGAAGCCGACTTATTACAAACCAACATTGAGAAGCTGCAACGCGATCTTGATGTCTCAAGTAAGCTCACCATTACCGCGGGCGATGGCTTGAAAGCACTGCCTGACGACATAGCAAAACACAACAACCATCACCTGATTGTTATCGATCCACCCTATGAAACCGATTCTGAATATCTCGCGGTGGTCGATGCCTTGGTTAAGGCATATCAGCAATCTGAGAAGGTATCGGCCCTGATTTGGTATCCGCTTTACACGGATGATAAGAGCTCACTGATTCTGAACCACTGTGTGACAGCGGTGAAAGATGGCTTGCTACCAAGTCCGATCAAGTCGGAGCTTCGCCTTCGAGATCCCAAGGGTGATGATCGCCTGATCGGCAGTGGTTTGTTGCTGTTCAATCCCCCACAAGGCATTGCGGGAACGGTCGCAGATACGCTCGATTATTTACACAGCCAACTCGCGACTAATGGTGAAGGTTACTGGCAAATGAGAAGCTTATAGATCTGATTTTTATGGGTTTTATGAAGTTTTCTAGACATCACTCACTAAATCACTGTTATCTATGTGGTTTAAATTGACCAAACGCTAACTTTTATCGATTGATTAATTGCAGTGAATCATTTAAAAATAGAATATCAATGCGCACAAGTGCATAATGGCTCATAAGTTAAATAATTAAACTAGATTGTGGTTTACCCCCTAAACTGCATTAGGCTCGCACTAGTCATGCGAGCCTTTCTTTTGCCTGAAGGAAATGTTTACAACAGTTGCTCTTCAATCTTTAGCGCTTTCTCGATGAGCTTTGCATTGAAATCGGCAGCTCCCACCGAGTAGTGTGCTTCTCGATGACAGGTCGGACAAAGTGCGATCACATTTTCAGGGCAATCAGCGCCGCCATCCGCTAACCGTGTCAGGTGATGTACTTCTAGGTAAGGACCTGACTTGGTCTCAAAAGGTGAGGGCACTCCACAACCTTCACAGATACCATTTGCCCTCTTTTTTGCGTAAAGCTTAATGGCTTCACTGCGATACTTCACATGCGTGAGTTGTTCTTTGGGGTCAGCTTTAAGTGGTGTTGAAGCTAAGGCGATGTCTCGTAATTGCTTCAATGATTTACTTTTAGTTGGCTTCGTTAAGTATGAAGTTTTTGGTGTTTGAATGCTATTGCCGACACTTTGTGGGACGATATCTAGATGGAAGACTATTGCATCACGAAGTTGGTCGTTCTTGTCGGGGCGTTGCTCAATGTGATGACAGATGTAGTTGCAGACTCCGACGAATCTAACAAAACCAGTAGAGACAGATTCAAATAAGAGAATCTCTTTAAGGTTGCTTTGGTGTTCAAAGATGGCCAAGTTTCCTTTAACCATCTGCATATCACCTTCTTGCCCTTCTCCTGTATATCGGAAAGTGCCGTCTGCACTAAAACCATCAGAGTAGCCAAATTCTTCACCAGCATCGCTAGTGAAGATAAATACATATGGGTGGGCTGCAGGTGTAGCGATACCACCATATTGCTGACCTTTGTAACGACCGTGTATATCTGTGCGTCGATTGTAAACCTGTCCTACGTTGAACAATGGAGAGTCCTCGTTTGTTCGTCTAAATTCTAATTATTATTGATATTTCTATAATTTAAACTTCATATAAAGTTCAAATATAACAGTGGTTTAAATGAAAATATGCAAGTGAATTCTTGGGTGTGAAAAGGTATCGGATTGGTCACGTTTCTAAAGAGGCAAGCCTGCAGGACTCATGCAGGCTTGGTGCGTGTTTAATGCTATACAACTACAAAGCCGGATAATCGATATAGCCTTTTTCGTTGCCGCCGAATAACGTAGCGCCGTCGAGTTGTGCTAGCTCGCTGCCGTTTTGTAGGCGTGAAACTAGGTCTGGGTTAGCAACGAATGGGCGACCGAATGCGACGAGGTCGGCGTAGCCTTTACTTAACACTTCTTCGGCGCGCTCTGGTGTGTAACTGCCAGCGACGATAATGGTGTTAGAGAACAGTTCTCTTAGTTCTACACGGAAGCTTTCAGGGATAACTGGAGCATCATCCCAGTCGGCTTCTGAAAGGTGCAGATAAGCGATATTACGAGCTTGTAGCGCTTTTGAAGCTTCTAAAATCGTTGGCACGATATCTGGGCAGTTCATGTCTTTGAAGGTGATGAACGGAGCCAAGCGTACGCCTACTTTGTCTGCGCCAATTGCATCAATCACTGCATCCACGACTTCAATTAGAAAGCGAAGTCTATTCTCGCGGCTACCGCCGTAGTTGTCGGTACGTTTGTTTGAGTTAGTTCTTAGGAACTGATCAATCAGGTAGCCATTGCCACCGTGGATTTCCACTCCGTTGAACCCTGCCTCGACTGCTTTTTTCGCTGAGTTAGCAAAATCTTGAACAACACGATCGATGTCTGCTTGGGTCATCTCTCTTGGTTGGATGCAATCCACCATGTTGCCGTTACCATTCTCATCAGAGATCCAAACCTGCGTTTCTATTGGAGCTAATGCAGAAGGTGCAATCGGTAACTCGCCTTTTTGAAAGGTAGGGTGTGATACTCGGCCTACATGCCATAGCTGGCAGAATATCGCGGCACCTTGTGCTTTTGCTGCTGTTGTTACTGACTTCCAACCTTCGATTTGTGCATCGGTATAAACGCCGGGTGTGAATGAGTAACCTTGAGAGTCATCAGAGATCTGCGTCGCTTCCGTGATGATCAGCCCAGCACTTGCGCGTTGTTGGTAATAGGTTGCCATCATGTCGTTTGGCACGTTTCCAGGTTGGCTAGTACGAGCGCGTGTCATGGGTGCCATAACCACGCGGTTTTGTAGTGCTAGGCCTTTCAGTTCTGATGCTTCGAATAATTTGTTCATGGTTTCTACCTTGTTTTAATGCTGTGATCTTTCGTTTTTTATTGGGGCTATAGCCGTGTTATTTGCTTTCTGCTGGGCTGAAAATAGAGTTGCTTTGTGGCTTGCCCGCTCGGTTGGCTTTGGCGATAAGCAGCAAACCAATAACAGGGACAACAACGGCTGCGAATGGAATCATGCCTGCGCCTAGTTGGCTGTCGAGAACCATTCCGCCAAGGAATCCACCAAAGGCATTGGCTAAATTAAACGCTGAGATATTCGCGGTTGCTGCTAGCTCTTGGCCTTCGCCACCGTGGCTCATTACTCGAAGTTGCATGGCTGGAACGTTAGCAAATGATGCAATACCAAAGACAAATGCCGCTGCAACGAATAGGATTTTGTTGTCTACCACAAGGCCAACCACCACCAATGAAGCGATCATTGCGACTGCCCAAAACATTGAAGCTTTGCCTAGGTTTTTATCTGAAGAACGTCCGCCCAAGGTGTTACCGATGATTAAGCCGACACCCACAATCACTAAGATCCAAGTAACAGATTCTTGACCGTAGCCGGTGATGTGCATAGCGATTGGTGCAAGGTACCCATAAAGCGTCATGAAGCCAGACCAAGCAAAAGCAGTGATTGCCAAGCTGATCAGCAGCATTGGGTTTTTGAACGCTAACAGCTGAGTTTTGATGTCTTTTGCTTCACTGTGACCAGTCGATTTAATTGATGTCAGGATTGAAATCATTGCGATGGTGCCAAGTGCTGCTACTGTGAAGAAGGTGGTGTGCCAGCCGAATTGCAAGCTAACCCAAGTACCCGCTGGAACGCCAAGAACATTAGCGAGCGTTAAGCCTGCGAACATCTGACCAACGGCACGACCTGCCATTTTTTCAGACACTAAGTTGGTTGCGACAACCGCACCGATGCCATAGAAAGGGCCTTGCACTAAGCCTGCGATAACACGGCTCGCCAGCAGTAATGGATAGCTTGGCGCTAAGGCGGATAAAACGTTACCGATGATGAACAATGCCATTAAGCCAATCAGCACCATCTTCTTATTAAAGCGCGCCAGGTAGATGGTTAAGATCGGGCCGCCGATAACGATAGCCAACGCGTAAGCACTGATAAGGTAGCCAGCTTGACCTTCTGTGATTGAAAGTGATGTGGCGATTTGTGGAAGAATGCCTGCGATAACAAACTCAGCCGTGCCAATTGCAAATGCTGCGAGTGTCAGTATCCAAACTTGGAATGGGATCTTTTCTTGATGGATAGTTTTTTGGTGGACGGTTTCTTGTTTCATGATGAGCTACCTATGTAAATTCTTGTTTGTTAGGACGTTGAGATAAACGTCCTAACGATTGTTCTTTGTGTCTTTGCGGGGGGTTAGCCGAGTAGAGCGCCGCCATCGATGTCGATGATTGACCCTGTTACGTATGGGTTGTTAATCGCGAATAGGTAACCCATAGCCACCTCTGAAGGCTCGCCAACCTTGCCTGCGGGTAGATTCTTTTTGGCGTTGTCGTACATGCTTGCACGAGCGGAATCGTCCATGTTTTTGTAGGCTTCCGTCATGGTCAGGCCGGGGCTAACGGCATTGACGCGAATGGGTGATAGCTCTTTCGCCAGTATTTTGGTTACGCTTTCTAGCGCGGCGTTGATGGTGGTTTTTACGTAAGTGCCAGCCACTACTTTGCGAGACAACATGCCCGTTGTGAGTGTGATAGAGCCGTTTGGCGTCATGTAGCGCGCTGCATGTTTGGCTACGTTTAAGCTGCCCCAAAACTTAGTGTCAAAAGCTGTCTTAGCGTCTGCGGTTGCAACGTCTGTTACTTTTCCTGCGGGAGCGGATGAGCCAGCTGTTACGACTAAGTGGTCAAACACGCCAATCGATTCGAAGTATTCACAAATTGATTTTTCATTGCTGATATCAAGGCCTGTATGTCGGCTAGCGACGTGCACTGTGTTGTTTTCGTTTCTCAATTTCATCGCGAGTGCCTTACCGATGCCTGATGTGCCACCAATGATGACGAAAGTGCGTTGCTCTTGTTTAGTCGATTCGTTAGTCATGCTCTGAATTCCTACGTTGTTCTGTTGATGTTTGTCATTATATGTATTCGACTAAATTTGATAATTGGCTAAAATATAAATTCATTGTTCGGATAATCTGAATAATATGGCTAAGTGTTGAGATCGAGCATTAAGATCGAGAAATAAGACGAAGAGGTGGAAGCGAGAATCGTATGGATAAGTTTTCAGATATGGCGATGTTCGTCAGTATTGTTAAGCATCACGGGTTAGCGGCGGCGGGGCGTGAACTGGGTTTATCACCTGCGACCATGACAGCAAGGCTTCAAGCGCTGGAAGAGCGATATGGTGTGAAGTTGTTGAATCGAAGCACGCGCCATGTGTCTTTGACCGACTCTGGCGAGCTGTATCACAAGGCGTGTCTGGAGATATTAGATAATGTCAGTGAGGCCGAAAACCTGATCCAAAATGGTGTCAAAGAGGTCAAAGGTCCACTCAAAATCGCCGCGCCGAAAGACATCGGAAAACAGTACATTCTTCCTATTCTCTCTGAGTTCTGTCAGCAATATCCCGATGTGATCCCTTACCTCTACTTGAACGATAACCTCTCGAACATTGCTGAATCTGGCATGGACATCGTGGTCCGTTATGGTGAATTGGTCGACAGCAGTTTGGTATCCAGACGCTTGTCACCAAGCCGACGTGTGCTGTGTGCTTCTCCTGAATATCTTGCCAAGCATGGAACACCGTTAACACCACAAGATTTGGTTGATCACGACTGTTTAGCCATGCTGCGCAGCAATGAAGAGCTCAAGACATGGCACTTCCAAGATCATGACATGAAGAAGTCGATTACCGTTGTGCCGAAGCGATTCTCAGATGACGGCGAAGTGATTCGTTATTGGGCATTAAAAGGCGAGGGCATTGCTCTTAAATCGGTGCTGGATGTGCAAGACGACATCAATAACCAGCGCCTTGTGACGCTACTCAATGGCTACATGAAGAACTTCAATACCGCGATGTCGGTGTCGAGTGCCGATTTGAATGTGGTGTATATCAGCAAGAAGTATCAGCCGAAGCGTATCCGGCTGTTTCTTGATTTTCTGTTTGAATGCTTTGGCAATTTGGTTGAAAAGTCTAGTTAGATTAGCCGAGAAGCAGCGCATGACAGATCTCTCGAACTCAACATCCGGCTACGGACAGAGAATATTGAACTGGTTATGATGTGAGCAATATAAGGACGTGATTGGAGAGAAAAATGAAAGTCGTCGGAGATACGGTTATCCAACCTTTTCACAAGGCAACCTGCCATTGCGGTGCGGTTGAACTAGAGCTCAGCTTACCTAACGGGATAGAAAAGCCACGCCGCTGTGATTGTTCTATCTGTCGTCGCAGGGGAGCGATTGTGGGCTCTGTTGCGCTGGATGGAATCAAGATCCTCAAAGGTGCAGAGCATCTCAAGCTTTATCAATTCAATACCAACACCGCAAAGCATTACTTCTGCTCAAACTGCGGCATCTATACCCATCATCAACGCCGCTCTAGCCCAAATGAATACGGTTTTAACATCGGCTGTTTGGAAGGGGTAAACCCTTTTGATATTGGTGATGTGGTGACCAATGATGGTGTCAATCATCCAGCTGATCGTTAATTTATTGAGCATTAAAAAGGGAAGAAATTATGTCTGAATATGGAGCGCTCATTAGCTGGAAAAAAGCAGAAGATGAAGCCTTTAGCGACAATCAATACAGTCGCGGTCATACGTGGGAGTTCGATGGTGGTATCACTGTGCCTGCTTCGTCCTCTCCACATGTTGTGCCACTGCCGTTTTCGGTGGAAGCGAATGTCGACCCAGAAGAAGCGTTTATCGCAGCCCTTTCTAGTTGCCATATGCTGACGTTTTTGGGCATTGCCGCAAAGCAGAAGTACGTGATCGACTCTTATGTGGATGATGCAATTGGTGTGCTGGAAGAAGATGAATCTGGCCGCTCGTCTGTTACTAAGGTGACTCTGCGGCCTAAGATTGTGTTTTTAGGTACAAAAAAGCCCACAGCCAAGCAGCTCGACAAACTGCACCACTTGGCGCACAAAAACTGCTTTATTGCGAACTCGGTCAAGACTGAGATTGTGGTCGAGATGCGAGATTGATTTAAATTAATCACAAGATTTCTTTAAAAGCTTCGTCCTTTTTATCTCGCTATCGTCTTAAGGGTATTCATGCAATCCAGTTGATTGCAAAAAGACCGAACACACTATTTGAGGACACCTCCATGACAGCGTTTAACAGTACATCGAATTACGGTGAAAATGCGTTTATCAAAAGCCAACCAGAGATGCTAGAGAGCATTTACAACACCACCGATGTATTTCCTTACTGGGTTGCCGATATGGATTTTCAGGTGGCGGAACCGATCACTCAAGAGCTGAATCGCTTAGTTGAGCGTGGAGTATACTCGTATGAGTTCAATGAACAGGCAGTGTTTGAGGCGCTGTCTCAATGGTATTCAAAGCGTCATGGGCTGAACCTATCTTCTGACAAGTTCGTACAAGTTCCGGGAGTGTTACCGGGCATCGCGTTGTTACTGCGCCAATTTACCAATGAGGGGGATGGTGTGCTTATTCATACGCCGGCTTACCATCAGTTTGCTAATTTGGTGAATAAAGCAGGTCGTCAGGTCGTGAATAGCCCGTTGATTAATGACGGACAGCGTTATCAGATTGATTTCGATGGTATGGAGCAACAGATCATCGACCAACAAGTGAAGACGATGATTTTCTGCAATCCGCACAACCCGACTGGGCGCGTGTGGACACCTCAAGAGATTGAACAAGTCATCGAAATTGCTAAACGTCACGATGTGCTGATCATCAGCGACGAAGTCCATTCCGACATTATCTTTGAAGGCCACGCTTTTACGAGCTTAACCAGCTTCGATTACGACAAGGTTATTGCCTTGATTGGTTCTCCAGCGAAAACCTTCGGCATGCACAGCATCTCAAACGGCTATGTGTACACCAACAATAATGAGTTGTTTGAAGCGTTCAAAACTAATGTGGTGGCGATGTATCTTGACCATGGTAATACGTTCAGTACGTTTGCAACCGTGGCGGCCTTTGAGAAAGGTGGTGAGTGGCTAGATGGCATGTTGGTGTATCTGCAAGACACGGTGAAATGGATCACTGAGTTTGCGGAGGAGCGCATTCCTCAGTTAAAAGTCTTTCAGCCGCAAGGTACTTACCAAGTGTGGTTTGATTTCTCAGGCTTGGATTTCTCGGAAGAAGAGCTAAAAAATGTGGTGTTTGAGCAGGCTAAAATGGGCTTAACCCCAGGTGGTTGGTTTGGCGCGCAAAGCCCTAACTTTATGCGAATGAACATCGCAACGTCACGTGACAATATCGAGCAATCATTTAGGGCTTTAGCAGACGCGATTGATGGCTTTGAGAGAGGAAGCCAGACTTCTTCAACTTGTTGTGATAGCGGCGCTTCAAAAAGCTGCTGCTGATATCGAGCGTTAGGCTCTAAAGAACGAAAAACCGCGAGGCTGCTTAGTGCATCACTGGCGGTTTTTTTGTGTCTGTGTAATCCTACGTACGGTTTTAATTGAGTGACAGTTAGAGAGTTCTGAGAGATAGGTAGAGAGCTCTTGAATGGTAGGAATAGATTGATTAGCAGAGAGTTATGTTTAGCGTCCCATTGAATAGTTTTGTACATCGTGTGAGTGATAAAAGCCAAGTGATGGCGAATGCTGCGGAATGTGGATGTCAGTTGAAACGAGTTCGTCGTTCGCGTAATTGGCTGTTGGTCGCTCAAGAGCATCAACTCGTTGAATTTAAAACGATGTTAACTCATGAAAAAGACGGTTGGATAGCAATTGCAATCGACAAAGTGCTGCCTAAACCAGTGGTGTGTTTGGCATCTCTGTTGGCCGCTACACCTTCAATGACTGTGGCTCAGCTGGTGATGGAATCTGGATGTTCAATGGCTGAAGCAAGACGCGCGATTGATGAACATGAAGGGTTGTAAGTGCGAGCTTTAAGTAAGTTGATCGTGTTGTGACAAGAGAATCGCGAGCAGCAAAAAGCCCGTAACGATATTGCGCTGGAAAACGTCATATCGTTACGGGCTTTATCATCTGTGCTGCTGTTAAGCTAAGCCATGCGGCTTATGAAGCATTGACTCGATTAAGAGTTCGCTACTTTTACACGAATCGTGTTTTTGCCAAGCTTTGACAAGTTCAGCTTGTTTAGTGCCGCTTTAGCTTCTTCTTGCTCTGGCATTTCAACAAAAGCAAAGCCTTTTGAGTCGCCAGTTTCTTGGTCTAAAACTAGGCTGCACTCTTTTACTGAGCCAAACTCAGAAAATAGCACACGGATGTCTTGCTCAGAGGTAGAGCGCGATAGGTTACGAACTAGAAGTTTCATAATAAACCTTGAATATGAATTTACGCCGAGCATTGTCGCACACTTTCATGCTCACCCTCACAAATAATTACTCTAATCATTTCTTTGGTAATACGTCGCTCTATTTACCGATTAAGCGAGCTGTTTACCTGCTAGCCGCGGTTTATCGTGATATCTGATACGAATCCATGCTCTGTGCTGGTTAACGCCTGTTGCAGCATTTGAGCGGCTTCTTGCGCGGTCATAAAGCTTGAGGTATCCATGTCTTTACCGCTTGTATCCCAAAACTCGGTCGCCATTCCTCCAGGATAAACCGCCACGATTTTCATCGGGTGACCTTTTAGCTCCAACCTTACCGATTCGATAAAGCCTTTCACTGCCCATTTTGCCGCGCAGTAGGTGGACTCTTCCGCTTTAGCACCTTGTGCCGCCGTCGACATCACCACAGCAATGGTGACTGATTGATCTTTGTAGCGCTGCACAAGCTCGCGAATCAAAAAGATCGAAGACTCAATATTGTTCTTCAGCATGTCGCTGATGGTGGTTGGATCTTGCTGTTCTATCTTACCGAAGTACCCACTGCCAGCGCTGTGGATCACCAGCTTCGGCATTTCAGGTAACGCATCCAATAACTCGCTCACAGAGTGCGGGTCACAGAGATCACACGCTTGGCTAATGGTATTTGCTGGCAGGCCTTGCGCTACTTCTGCTAAACGTTGTGCGTTGCGACCTGTAATGGCTACGCGCTGAGCGTCTGTTGCGGCGTTAGCATATTGTTTCGCGAGCGCTGCGCCTAAACCGCTGCTTGATCCGGTAATTAAAATCATACTGTCTTAGATTTTTAGAGTTGAATCGAGATAGTAAGGTGCTGAGATGAGTTTTTCTGAGATCTATGGCTAAAGTTGGTCGATGACTTGATTGATGAGCTGCTCGGTAAAGCTGATATTAAAGGTTCGAGTATGGTGAAAGGGTAGGTTATTGCATCTCGAGAGGGAAGTGCGTCAGAAAGTAAAAGCGCCGGCATAGTGCCAGCGCTTTTGAGTCATCATAAGTGATTATTCGTCGTCGAACTGTTTGATCGTGAACGCGTCTTCGATTCGGTTAAGCTCTTCTTGTTCTTTAACTCGCTTCTCTTCTTGCAGAGTCGCTCTCGTTTCGTTGAAACGTTTTTTCTCTGACTTAGTCAGGAATTTTATAGCTTTTTTGTTAGTCAGTGCGTAAGCAACTACGTCTTCACCTTTTTCTCTGCGGTCGTTTACGCGTTGTGAGAAACGTTCATTGTCGCGAGCTTTACGCTCCGCTGAGGTCAACTTGCTCATGCTTTAAAGCCTTTTCAATTATTCATGGTAGGGAATCTACGCTTAGCGAAACAAATGGGGACTGCTTAGTGTCAGTCTAGCCCATTTGTATGCTGGTGGCGCATCTTAGCACAATGGCTTGAGCATGCAGGTATGCTATTCGTGGGATTCAACAAAACAGCCCACAATTTTCGTTGTGGGCTGTTTTGTTACGTACTGTAGTTATCGATGAAGTTAACGATTGGAAACTGACAATTAGAAACGGCAGTTACATCAAATCTTCTCGATGTATAAGATGATTTCTCCGACTTTAAAGCCAAACTTGGACATCTCAGTCTTGTTGAATAAGCGTTTATCGTCCATCAAGAACATCCAATCATCGAGCACCACTTCATAGGTGCTGCCGTCTACTTCAATTTCTAGATCATATTTCCAATACAGCGCAGATCCTTGGGTCTCACCATAAGCGGTTCCAACGACATCGTTGGCAGTCCCAGAATAGGTGTTTTCGCCCGTTTTGATCAGATTCCAAACGCGAGTTGAGCGCTCGCCATCAGCAAAAGAGAACCACTCTTTTATCTCTCCATTGTCACCGTCCCAAGTCGCGATCAGTTTGGCATCAAAGCGGCGCAGTAGGTTACCAGAGCGGTCGAGCACCATGCCGTAGGCCATGAGTTCGCCATTAAAAAAGGTTTCAAGCTTGAGCTCTGGCGTAGTGTCGACATGGTTTTCTAAACTTGCAGAGCCACAACCCACTAGCCAAGTGAGTGAAAAAAATGCCAGAGCAAATTTTATTATTGTTGTTTTTGGATTCATTTGTTCAAACCTAAAAGTTGTTTACGAAGACCGGGTTCAGAGGTGTTTTCAGATAACCAAATCGCTAGAAAGGCTTCACCAAATTGCTTGTCTTGAATGGTGCCGATCGGTTGTTCATCGAAATAAAAACGACTCACGTTATCTTCTGCGACACGAATCGTGAGTGTGCTTCCTTCTTCCACGTTCGGCCACATCGCGTATAAGGGTTTTAACCAACGCTGAATGTTGCTGTTAGAGTAGCCAAGCTTGTTCCACTGATCTTCTGTCGCGTCTACGAGGTCTCTGCTATCGATAGAGCGGTAATACTCAAGCTTCAAAGCTCGTTCAGAGTTGGTTGGAGTCGCGTAGAATTCTGCGGAGTAGAGAGTCCAAAACAGGTAACTCATTTCACCCTCACCACGTTTGTTCAGATCATCGACAGCAGAGGCTTTAGCATTTCCGGCAAATAACAGCGCAGCAAAGATTAACGAGAGAGTAATAAAGCTTAGAAGTGTGTTTTTTGCTTGCTGATGAGTGCGAACAATACCGCGCTCAGGTTTGAACGTTTGTGTCGGGTTGCGTGGATAAGCCATAAGTCACCTCGTTATTGCCATTTTAGGTTGTATTAAGTTGGAGTAGGCGGCCACCAGTAAGGGCAACAAAATCCCCCAACTTATTGCAAGGGCAGCAACTACCGATGCATCTGGCCAAGTAGTAAGAAGAGCACCAGCTTTGATGCCTCCCCAATAACTACTAGTACCTGCTACGAACCCTATGACAAACAAGATCACTTTCGAGCATTTTAATAGCCAATTTAGGCTGTGGTTAAAACTGATTAAGAACATGATCCACAGGCAGACAAGCCACACCGGGAACCACGATTGATTAGCAATTTCAGAGTCGACGGCAAACACGCCGAAGTGAAGTAAGAGGCTATCAAGCAATAGCCCCAATGGTAATAAAATGAGTATCTTCAAATCGCTACTGCGAGTCGGTGATAGAAGGAAGTGAACCACTACAATCAGTGGTGTGACGAACGGGGCTTGCGCGGTAAAAAAGGCACTGCAAACCCAGGTCGCTTGAAACAGTACGAGATTAATAATCCAAAACCGCTTCATCTTTTGCTCCAAAGTAACGAGGTTTTCTTGCGACGACATGATGAGTGCTGATCACGCGCTCTTTGAATGCGCCTTCACAGTAGCAGAAGTAGAAGATCCACAAGCGCTTAAACTCTTCCGAATAGCCGAGGGACTCTAACTCTTCCCAACTATTTTCAAAGGCGATGCTCCAATCATTTAGCGTTCGAGCGTAGTGCAGGCCAATGTCATCAATTTCTTGAACAACAAGGTCGGTGCTGGTCGCAAGGTGTTGGGTCATCACTGAAACCGAAGGTAGGCAACCACCGGGGAAGATGTACTTCTGAATAAAGTCGACACCTTTACGGTATTTGTCGTAACGGCTGTCAGCAATAGTAATCGCTTGAATCAGCATCTTGCCTGAGGGCTTTAACAGTGAAGAACATTTCTCAAAGAAGGTTTGTAGGTATTCATGACCGACCGCTTCTATCATCTCGATCGAAACCAGCTTGTCATACTCACCAGTGAGATTGCGATAATCCTCTTTGAGTAGGGTGATTTTGTCGGTTAAACCAAGCGCTTTCACGCGTTGTTCAGCAAGCTCGTGCTGAGCATCTGAAATGGTAGTGGTGGTCACGTGGCAGCCATAATGTTGAGCCATAAATATCGCTAAGCCGCCCCAGCCAGTGCCGATTTCAACCACGCTATCTTTCTCAGACAGTTCTAGTCGCTCACAGATGGTTTTCATTTTGTTTTGTTGAGCCTTCGACAAGGTTTCTGCGTCTTCGCTGTAGATAGCGGAAGAGTACTGCATCGAGCTATCTAAGAAGCGCTCATAAAGTTCGTTGCCAATATCGTAGTGAGCGAGAATATTTCGTTTAGAACCCTGTTCGGTGTTGGCATTTTTACGACGCAGCAATAGGTTTTTGATGCGAGAAATCCACTGTGTCTTGTCATCAAGCTCATCTAATTGGGCTTGGTTACGAGCCATGATTTGAATCACACGCGTGAGATTAGGACTGGTCCATTTACCATCGATGTACGCTTCAGACGCCCCGATACTGCCGTTGATGACGACATCTCTAAAAAAGGTCGCATCATGAATCACGATTCGACCTTTCAGTTCGGCTTCTCGATCACCGAACATCGAATGCTGGTCGCGCTCAATTATCTCGAGCGTCGCAAATTGCAGGCTTTCTAAAACCTTGAAGATTAAAGCTCGATATTTACAGTTGCTTGAAACAGCAACGGCTTTAGCTTGTTGTTCAATATTGTTGTTTTGTTTGGCAAGCTGTTCCATGTAAACCTCGCTGATAACTCATTCTAATACTTTGTGCTAACTAAGCTGAGTTCTGCTCCTTGGTTGGAGCGAACCCAAGCTTCAATTGAGTTCTATTATCTAATTGCTGTGAAGGCGCTTAAGACGTTGAGTCTGGATGCGCCACAAACGGTACTTTTTTCAGGAATAATTTGAGAGCCTGATAATAAATTCCCATCACGACTTTTATCGTCATCGCCGGTATCTTGAATACCGTACGTCTAATGTTTGTCTTGGTTACTGACTGTTTCGTCAGAGCCAGTGTCGCATCGAAAAGCTTGTCGTCTCGGCGGCTTTCGATGTGAACTAACGTGCGTTTCGCTGGTGGCTTAATTTTCCAAAAGTAAGTCATGTTCAAATCCATGAACGGCGAAACGTGAAATTCTTTTTTTACCTTCAACTCTTGGTGCATGTCGATGAGATAGTAGTGTCTTTCTCGCCACGGCGTGTTACTCACCTCCGCCAACATGTACTTACAATCTCCGGTTTCGTCATAACAGAAGAAACAATTGATTGGGCTGAAATAGATGCCTAAACAGCGGCACTGAGCCAGCATCGTCACACGGTTTGAATCAGACCAAACCCCACCAAGTTGTTGCACTTTGGAAGCTATACGTTGCTTAAGTGATTTTGGTTCATCCGTGGTGACATTTTCTTTTTTTTCAGCGAGATAATCCGATTCGACAAAGCGAATTGGGTTGAACCAACGAGTTCCGAACAGCGCACTGCGCGCTGTGGTTTGGGGCAGCTCATCAAGATCTAACCCCATCATATACAGCTGATAGCTGAACTCATGGGTGATGTCACCAAATCGGCGATGTCTGACGTTACCCCAATAGATACCGCTAAGTTCTTCACTCTTTTCGGATGCGATCCCCATCTCGGGTGTCAAGGTTTGGCTGCTCATAGCGCGGAACTCGTACTCAAATCTAAACCGAAGCGTTTGGTCACATCGAGTGCACTGTGGACACCGTCTTCATGGAAGCCGTTATACCAATAAGCACCAGCAAAGTGCGTCTGGTTTTTGCCACAGATTTGCTCACGCTTGTGCTGAGCTTCGACCGTGTTCGAGTTAAGTACCGGGTGATGATAAACAAAGCTGCGAATAATTTTTTCTGGGTCGATGGCTTCGCTTTGATTCAAGGTGACACAGAAGGTGTCTTGGCTTTCGATGCCTTGCAGAATGTTCATGTTGTACGTGACACAAGCAGGTCGTTTACTGTCGCCATCCAACATGTAGTTCCAACTTGCCCAAGCCAGTTTTCTATCTGGGAGTAAGCGAGTATCGGTGTGCAGAACCACTTCATTGCGGCTGTATGGGATTTCGCCCAGTACCTGTTGCTCTTGTTCTGTCGCATCACCAAGCAGGCGTAAGGCTTGGTCTGAGTGGCAAGCAAAGATTACTTCGTCGAAACCTTGTGTGCTGCCATCTTCAAATTCAATCGTGATGCCCGTTTCTTGGCGAGTCACTTGTTTAATCGATGTATTGAGTGCAACAGGCTTACTTAGACGTGAAAGGATGATTTCAACATAAGAACGCGATCCCTTTGGAATCACATACCACTGAGGACGGTTTGCGATATCGAGCAATCCATGGTTGTAGAAAAACTGGATGAAGAACTTGAGCTCAAACTCTTCCATCTCTTCCAAGCTTGTCGACCAAATAGCGGCGCCCATCGGTAGAATATAGTGCTGACTGAAAAAGTCGGAAAATTGATTATCACGTAGGAAGCTGCCGAGGGTAACGTCTGGTGTGAATTCATTGCTTTCAAACTGAGCCTTACACAGTTTGTTGAACTTGAGAATGTCAGACACTAAAGACCAGAACTGAGGTTTGAAGATGTTACTCCTCTGCGCGAACAACGAATTAATGCTGTGACCGTTGTACTCGAACTTAGTGGTGGTGTTGTGGACGCTGAAGCTCATCTCAGTCGGTTGCCTTTCGACACCGAGTTGTTCTAGAAACTGATTGAAATTCGGGTAGGTTCGATCGTTGAATACGATGAAACCTGTATCTACCGAAAACGCCGAGCCTTGATGTTCAATATCAACGGTAGCGGTGTGCCCCCCAACGTAATCATTCTTTTCGAATACTGTTACGTCGTGGTGCTTATCTAATATATGCGCGCAAGTGAGTCCAGAGATACCTGAACCAATAATGGCGATTTTCTTCATTGTTATACCATCCTTGAAGCGAGTTTTTGCCAAACTGGAGTTGGAAGCATTCTTAATAGCTTCATCAACATGATGAATCGTCTTGGGAAATTGATTTCACTCTTTCCTTGAGCGATACCATTTACGATTCGCTGAGTTGCGGCCTCACTACTAATAATCATAGGCATAGAGAACGTATTTCGCTCGGTTAATGGCGTTTCAACAAAGCCTGGGTGCACAATTGAGACATGAATGTTGTGCGTTGCCAGATCAACCGAAAGTGTTCTGCCTAAGTAGGTGAGGGCTGCCTTTGAGGCGCCATAAGCCTCGGCTCTTGGTAAAGGTAAAAAGCTGGCGCTGGAGCTGACTAAAACCAAACGGCCGCCGGGCTTGATGTTTTTTAACCAAGCTTTAAGCGCGTAGCCAATTGAAATTAGGTTTATGTTGATGACTCGCTCGAAAAGCTCGGCATCGAAATTCAACGGGTCGTCGATGTATTCACAATCACCCGCATTTAAAATCAGCAGATCGAGCGGCTTGTCTTGGTCGAGCTCTGGGAAATTGTGGTAATCGGTCAGATCGAAACAGAGCGGTGTAATGGATGAATGCGCGACGTCTGTATCGTGAGAGTCAACTAAGGCTTGCAGCTTGTCTGAGTTGCGGCCACAAGCAATCACCTGATGCCCTTGCTGAGCGTAATCTTTAGCTAGGGATTGGCCGATACCTGAGGTCGCGCCTGTAATCATAATACGCATTATCGGCTCGCTCTCTTTTTGATGGATTTTATCGCGCAGCCCAGTACTGGAATGTGTTCGTACAACATAGAGCCGACGTCGAGATAGTCTCTGTGGTAAATCACCTGACCGTCGAGCATCTTGAGGTGGCTGTGTCCTTGTACTTCGATTGGCTTTTGCCCATTTAATTGCTTGTGAGCAAATTGCATCGTCCAGTAAACGGAAGCCTCGTCGTTCGCTTCGAAAGTGTGTTCGATATGAAAGTAACAGCTGGTTACTTGGGTGTAGAGGTTCTCGAAGTAGTGCGTAAGCGCCGAGATACCGCTGACATGATGCAGCGGATCTTGGAATTCAATATCAGGGTGATAAACCGTCTTAAGCACGTCGAAATTGTCGGTTCCGAGTTCTCGATACATGTTGAGAAAGTTATCAAGCCATAGAGAGTTATCCATAATATTCACTCTAATTATTTGAAGAAGGCTAAGGCTCTCAATCGTGCTTCTTTATGCTCAACGATGGGTTGCCAGTATTCGCTGTCTATTCCGTTTTTAGCGATAAAGTCATGTGGGAAATGCACATGCTTATCTGGGATACTTTGCAGCTCTGGTATGTACTTACGAATAAAAATTCCTTTTGGATCAAACTTTTCACTCTGAGTGATTGGATTGAAAATTCGGAAGTAAGGTTGCGCATCACAGCCCGTACTTGAAGCCCACTGCCAGCCACCATTGTTGGCACTAAAGTCACCGTCGATAAGGTGTGACATAAAGAAACGTTCGCCCCAACGCCAGTCAATAAGCAGGTGCTTGGTTAGGAAGCTTGCCACCACCATTCTTAGCCTGTTGTGCATCCAGCCCGTTTCAACCAGTTGACGCATCGCTGCATCAACCAATGGGTAGCCTGTTTTTCCTTCGCACCACGCTTTAAAGCTCGGGTTGTCGTGATACCAATCTAAACCATTGTATTTTTGCTGAAAGTTAGCGCCTTTAACCAGTTTAGGATGGTGGAACATCAAATGCTTATAAAAATCTCGCCAAATCAATTCGTTGAGCCAACAAAAGGCCGGTAATTGCGTATCAAATAACAGATCGGGTTGTTGCTGAATCAATTGAATCGCTAACCAACGTGGGCTCACTGCGCCAATTGCTAAATAAGGTGATAGCCCCGATGTTCCTTTAACTGAGGGAATATCTCTCAGACGTGCGTAGTCGTTGACTTTATTGCCTAAGAAATTGGGGATCACATTACCCAATACATCTTGGCTTAATGGCCAGCGACTCGAATCAACACGCGGAAAATCGAAATCATAGTCAGCGGAGATGGTTAAGGCTTGTAAGTCGTCAGGAAGCTGTGTTTGTGAACGTTCAGCTGACTCGACAGGAGCTGGACTGCAGATGATGCCTTTCACCTGAACTTCTTTTAACCAAGCGTTCTTAAAGGGCGTAAAGACTTTGAACATCTCGCCTTGTTTGTTGAGAACGCTACCGAGTGGCAGCATAACGTCACAATCGCTGATCTTCAGGTTTAAGCCGCTTGAAATTAGCTTTTTATCGCGAGCCTGTTCATCGACCTCAGGCTCAGAGTTTGCGTAGACGCACTTGGCATCAAGCTGCTGGCACAAATCGATGAGCTGTCTGGATTGGTCGTCAAAATCGGTCGCTTTCAGGTGAAGCAAAGTCATCCCAAATTCAGCGAGCTGGGAATCGAGTTGTTTTAGATGACGATAGATGAAATCAGCTTTGATTGGTGCAAGGTGGTGTTGCTGCCATTGCTGTGGGGTTGAAATAAAAACGGCGATAGATACGCCGTTTTCAATTGCTGCGACGAGCGCTGGGTTATCGTGAATCCTCAGGTCTCGTCGTATCCATAAAATGTCGCTCAATATCCGTATCTCAGCTTCAGTTCTTGTGGGTGAGGGTTTAGGTAAACCTGTGATTCCAAGTACTCGTTTGGGTATTCCATTAGGTAGTGATTGATCAGTGTCAGCGGCACTAGCAGTGGAATCACGCCCTCTCTGAAAGAATCTATCTGGTTGGTGAGTTCTTGCTTGTGAGCGCTACTCAGTTGTTTCTTAAAGTAACCTTGCAAGTGATGCAGCGTATTGGCGTGACTGCCTCGATTAGCATGATGCGATAACGCCTTCATCAAACCTTCGATGTATTGAGCCGCCAATTCGTCGATGTCTAACTCATTACCCGCTAACAGTTTGCCTAAACTTTTGTATCCCTCAACGTGGTGACACATGACTAAGTACTTGTGAGCGCTGTGGAACTGAATCAGTTTGTGTTTGGTCACACTTTCATCCACGAGATCGAGCCATTTTTGGTAAGTGAACACTCGAGTCATGAAGTTTTCACGCAAAATGGGATCGTTAAGGCGGCCGTTTTCTTCAACGGGAAGTAACGGGTTACCGTCCATAATTTGTTGGGTGAACATGCCTACGCCAGTCGATTCAGAGCCGCGACCATGGTGGTGGTACACCTTCACGCGTTCCATGCCACAAGTTGGGCTTTTTTGACACACAATAAAGCCAGCAATGTGTTGGTTGTTCTTTGAGTAGTTTTGACCGAACTCGATCAGTTCGTTGGTTACATCACCTGAACCATCTGGGCGAGAAACGTGAATGATGTCATCTAACATTCTTGTTTGACGAATGGTTGGGCGAGGAGTTGGAAGGCCGACGCCCATTTCGGGACAAACCGGTTCTAACTCTACGTAATCTGCAAGATCGTCTGTGCAGAAGCGCGAACGTTTGTGTCCAGTATCGAACCGAACTTTATGACCGGCGACACATGCACTGATGCCTATTTTTATTTTTTTATCCATTGGTCAATTCCTTACGATCATTGCTCATCGTTATTCTTATATTATGTGGTTTGTTGCTTATTCCACATTACTTTAGTTCGGTTTTTACTTTTCTACCTAGCCAACTGTGCGAGTCTTGTGACGAGCCCAGTAAATACTTCAATCTAATAAATGTATTTACCAAGTGGGTTGAACAACTGGCTCACCCCTTTCGTGAAGTACAAGGCATCACTTGAGACGGTCAAGCACACACAACCTTCTTTGGTCGCAGGTTGGTGAGTGTGATTGCCATCTAGCCAGATGAAGTCGCCTTTGTTGTAGACCCCCATCTCGTCTTCAAAGCTACCCTCTAAAAGAAGTGTAATTTCGAAACCTTTGTGAGTGTGGCAAGGCACTTGTCCGTCTTTATCGATATGCAACAAACTCGTGTGGTGTGCTTCATCATCAAAGTCGAGTCTTGCGCGTGAAATTTTGCCTAGGTTCATCCAGTCCTTTCTCGCGACTGAGTTGAGGGCGCGAGGAATTGTAAATGTTGTGTCGGCGACGGTTACTTGCTGAGCCTCTGGAATCACTTCAACTGACTGTGAAGCATCGGCTGTAATTTGCTCGATCGCGTCAAAATCAAAGTCCATATCGTCCATTGAGAAGCTGTCTAGATCTTCATTTGAGAATACTGGCTCTGCGTCAAATGCATTATTAGCCGCTTCAGCGGTCAACTGCTTGACTTGTTGTTGGCAGTGTTCACACAGTTCTACATGGCTAGAAACAATCAAAGAAACTGAATCAGCCAGCGTGCCATCGACGAAGTCTTTCAAGATTGCCGCGTTTGGGTGATGTTTAATCATGGTCTTGTTCCCCCATGTGAACTTTTAATTTGGCTAAAGCGAGTCTCAGACGTGATTTCACCGTTCCAAGCGGGACGCCAAGTTGCTGAGCGAGTTGCTCTTGAGAGAGCTCTTGAAAATAGACGCCTTTGACGATGGTTTTCTGAGCAAGAGGCAATTTCTCTATCTGAGTCATTACGTGTCGACTCATCAAATGATCACCGAATGGCAAATCTTCACTTTGAGATTCGGCTACCATCGCATCTATCGGCCAGATATCGTCGGCTATCGTTTGTTCGGCTTTCGCTTTCACTTTGCGCAACATGTCGAACGCTGCATTACGCATTACCGTGTAGACCCAAGTGGTCGCAGCGCCTTTATCTACATTGTAGAGATGTGCTTTCTTCCAAACATTAGTCATCGTGTCTTGAACTAGCTCGTTGGCAGCCGCTTCGCCACCCAACTTACTAATACCAAAACGCTTAATCTTAGGAGCGAAAAACTTGAACAAACAGGTGAACGCCTGCTTGTCTCGGTCTGTACCAACCAACATCAACCAGCTCGATAGCTCTGTCGGTACTTTGTTGTCTGTAGGTACTTTGTTATCGGGAATAATGACATGCTCCTTGCCGTTCCCTGAACTTCTGCTTTCCACTTGCATAGTAACTAACCATCATGCGAATTTGATAGGCACTACGTGAAAGGAGAAAGTCGGGATCACTTTAATTAGATTAATTTCCACTATACAAAATTATAGTGAAGAAAAATGCTTATTGCCCCGTAATGATTTGATTCAAAAAAGGAACTAGAGACGGAAAACTAGCGGGCTCAGTAAATTCTGTTTTCTTTTCCAATGGGATAGGCATCATTTCGAGCAATCGCGCACAAATCCATTGTGGGCTCTCGAAATCTGGAGTGGGATAGAGTGTTCTTATCGAATCGTGGTCGCGAAACAACTGAACCAAAAAAGCGGTAAACACGTTAGGCACTTTATATTCATGGGCTGGCCAGTGTGGCAACGAGCTGAACTTACTTTTAATCAGGTCACCATCGTCTCGAAACGACCCATGCAATTGCACCAGCTTTTCGCCTTCGACATCAATTTCTAAGATTTGGTCATCCGACATATTGAAGTCAACGATGCATACCTTTGTTCCCCAAGAGCTGAGGTGACCAGAGTTAGAGTTGTCTTGAGTGGCAATAATGAAACCATCTCCCTGCGCTGCGTGAGCAACCATCGCGAGGTACTTTGGCTCAAAAATGCGCAGTCTTTGTCTGCCTCCTGGTAGAAGGAAGATGGGGAGAGGAAACACTGCGAGCTCTAGAGAAGACTCTACGGGTGTTTCTGGTTCGGCGTCTGTCCGCGTGGTCTTCCTAGGTGAATTCGGCACATAGTACTCCTTAGTTCAGATGTGATTTGAGAAGATATACGCGGGGAGGGTGGTGTTCGATCAATTCGCTTCGGCTTATGTTTGCAAAGGGATAGGTATTTTGTTGCACCTGTTCATAAATTCATTGTTTTTACCTTTTCTCATACGCGTCATTAGGTAATATATGAACAAATAGTAAGCGAATGGGTAGTTGCCAGACGATGCTTCTATCTGACGTTCTTCTATACCTAACATCGCATCAAAGGAATGGTCATGATTGTTATTTATGGTATCAAAGAGTGCTTAAATCCAATTAAGTTGCAGCTCTCCAATGTGTTGCAGCAGTGCTTGAACAGTGAAATGGGTTTACCCGATGACAAGCGAGCACATCGGTTTGTGCCATTGGAACGAGATGACTTCTTTTACCCGGAAGGAAGAACAGAAGCCTATACCGTCATTGAGATAAATATGATGGAAGGTCGAGCGGTAAACACCAAAAAGCGCTTAATTAAGAAGATATTTTCTGAGATAGAGAAGCAGTTAGCTATCTCTCCAATTGATATTGAAATCACCATTAAGGAACAGCCATCGCACTGCTGGGGATTTCGAGGCATGACCGGCGATGAAGCTCAAGATCTGAAGTATAAAGTGAAGGTCTAGGGTTAACTCTTAACACGTAAGACTTAAGCACACCTATCGAGTGACGGCTTTGGAATTTGATGCCAAAGCCGTTTTGTCTCGTTCTCGACACTAACCTTTAAGCATTTAAGCATCGTCACTCTCTTTCAAATACTGATGCCAATTTTCATTGATCACGTCAAAGTGCTCGACGCAGAACTCTTTTCTGTCTTTCAAATAGTCGTTTTCCACTTCATCTAGCAAGTTCTTATAGGCATCAGGATCGCTGCCATACACTAAGCATAACGTGGAGAAGTAACGCTGCAGGTCGAAACTGTGCTCGTCGATGTATTCCCCCAAGTCGTAATACTCCGGGCGGTCTTCTGACTCGAAAGCGAACATGTCTGCAGCGCTGATAGCAGCGTCGGCCCCATGCTCTACGTAGTTCAGCAGTAGCACCGTCGCTAGGTTATCAACCGCATCTTCTTCTTTACCCAATATGGCAATGTTCTGATCTTCGATATACGCATGCCCAGCTTCGTGCAGCAGAGTGTGCAGCAAGGTATCAATAGCGCCGGTTTGTGCAGATTTCCCATACTCTTTTTCGTATTGGTTCTTCTCAAAGTAATGGAGTGACTCAGCGTAAAAACTATAAGGGATCAGCACTTGATGGTTTTGTGGATCGTAGAGTGGTCCTTCTTCCCCGCCATATTGAATGGTTAATGGCTTCTCAAACATGAACAGCTGGTTTGATAGGTCGACCACGGTGTCATTAACGCCACTGCTTTGAATCTCTCGTTTGAGCTGCTCTTCTTCGGTATTTTGCGGTGTAGAGTACTCGACGATTAGGTTACTTTGGGTGGTTTGTTCACTAGATGCATAAGTTGTGGCAAACATTGCACTCAGGGCTAAGCTGCAGGTCAATGTTCGTTTCAATAATGTCATCGGCTATCCTTGTGATTACGTGGTGAATCAGAGTCGTGCTGGGGGTAACAACTCCAAGCTGCGTACCCTGATTTAGTTATTGCGTTAGAGTATAAGTTTAGACGGAATTTTGATGCATCGAGGACTGCAATTTTTGAAGTAGGCGCTATCCTATCAATGAATAATCCGCTTAGAGATTCGCCATGAAGAATAGGCGGGCTGAATGGGCAGTGTCGATGTGATTCGTTTCTGTTGGTAATTAACAGATAAATTTCGGTTCAACAGAACCCTTGTGCTATACTCCGCGCCCCAATCCGAATTGGCTTGTTTAATCTTAGGAAATTATTATGAGTGTTAAAAACGAACTTCAACAAATTAACAACCGTCTAGACAAGTGTCGCCACAAGTTAGATGCTGCTAAAACTCGTAATGATCGTCCTGTTGTTCGTCAGTTCGAGGAAGAGATTAAGAAGCTAACTAAGAAAATTGCCCAGCTTAAACACAAAGAAAGCTACGATGTGAACCAAGAGCGTAAGTCTCTGGTTGATATGCCATTTAGCCGTGAGATCACTAAGGCTGAGCAAGCGGATATGGGTAAACTTAAAAAGTCTGTTAAAGGACTCGTCATTGTTCACCCAATGACGAAGATCGGTAAAGAACTTCGCATTGAGGTTATGACTGGTTACGCACCGAAAAAATTCTAATTACCAGCGATGGTGATGAAAGAGGAGCTAGAAATAGCTCCTTTTTGCTTTTTTAGGTATTAAGAAAGCAGAGTCAGCGGCATAGATACTCACGCCGTTTTCAACTTTTAGGAGGTGATTGTTGTCACAAATCCTTTTATCTCCTATAAAAGTTAACGTGCTACTAACATGGCACTAAGCGATCGCAGTAATGTGTTCGCTTTTCGAATCCACACTTTCTCTCCAGTTTGTATAAATATAGGTAGAGCAGCACAAATAATTACAGATAAAACTAGACTCATTAGGGAAGATGAGAACGTAAAAAAATAGAGGTTATATGAATCAATTAATTTCAATTGGACCATTAGAATCCTTCCTAATCGCGATTAGTGTTTTGTTTCTAGGTCATTTCGTCAATGCAAAGCTTCCGATTCTCAAAAAGTACAACATTCCAGAGCCCATTGTCGGCGGCTTGATTGTCGCTTTTGCTATTACAGCCCTGCACTTTAACGGCCTTGATCTAGAGTTTTCTTTGCCCCTGCAGAACACGTTTATGTTGATGTTCTTTGCAACGGTCGGTCTTGCGGCGAACTACACGCAGTTGATAAAAGGTGGTGCTAAGGTATTCCTATTCTTAGGGGTAGCGTCGGTTTACATCATTATCCAAAACGGTGTAGGCGTAACCTTAGCAACGGCACTAGGCCTTGAACCCTTGATGGGTTTGATTGCTGGCTCTATCACGCTTTCGGGTGGTCACGGCACAGGTGCGGCTTGGTCTCAAACTTTTGCAGACACGTTTGGCATTGCAAATACGCTAGAAATCGCAATGGCTTCAGCGACCTTTGGTTTGATTATCGGTGGTATTATCGGTAGCCCAGTAGCGCAAAAGTTGATTGACAAAAACCAGCTTGAATCTGAGTACGGTACTGGCACGCAAACGCACGAACGCTTCCCTGAACTTGTTACTTACAACGAGTATGAAGAAGATAAAGTGACGGCGAAGAAGGTGATTGAAGTGTTGTTCATCCTTCTTATCTGTATCACGGGTGCGAAGTACCTAGAGCAGTGGGTGGCGACTTTTGAAATTTCTTGGTTGATGATTCCTGACTTCGTTTACGCGTTGTTTATTGGTGTGTTCATCACTAACGTGTTTGAAGTGACTAAGCTGCATAAGACTGACAGCGAAACGGTCGATATTCTTGGTACGGTGTCATTGTCACTGTTCCTAGCAATGGCGCTAATGAGCCTTAAGCTTTGGAACATCTTTGACCTTGCAATTCCGTTCTTGGCTATTCTTGCAGTTCAGGCGGTGGT
>NZ_JADDYK010000048.1:42592-83921 GCF_015163615.1 Vibrio sp. OPT18 | reverse complement strand
GTTAGGTATCTTCTCTTACTTTGTGACGTTCAAAGTAATGGGTTCTAACTACGACGCAGCGGTTATGGCGGGTGGTCACTGTGGTTTCGGCCTAGGTGCAACACCAACAGCGGTAATGAACATGGGCTCTTTGGTGAATCGATACGGTCCATCGCCACAAGCCTTCATGGTTGTGCCAATTGTTGGTGCCTTCTTTATCGATATCGTTAACCTGATTATCCTTCAAGGTTACATCTCGTTTATTGGTTAATGTCCGCCTTTGCTTAAGTGCGATAAGCTCATCGCACTAAGATGAATACAAGAAAGCCAGTCTGTTGACTGGCTTTTTTATTGCTTGCTTATACTCGAGTTGCTCTAGTATAAGCATCAAATTTTCCCGAATTTGATGTGCATTTTTGTGTTGAATACAGCCGAACTATGTAATGAGTCGACTGCTTTTACACCTCTGTACTTATGATGGTGAACTGATTTGCAACTCCTTTAGTAAAGGAAATGCAGCCTTGATGTGCTCTCCTGTGACAATGAATCCAACCAACTGGTTATCTTCATTGAAGCCTTTGGTGACAATGCCTTTAGGATCGAATCGAGTTTCCCAGCTCTGAGCTGTGTGAATATCGCGCCCTGCCAGCTGAATCGGGTAACTCGGTGTTTTCACCTTGGTGATCATATGAGGCAAGCTGAGCTTTACTTCACCCACTTTGACCTCTCCTGTATCCATAGTCAGCTGCTTCGCCAACACGTTTGCCGACAAGATTGCTGGCTGAAGATAAGCCATCACACGACCTTCAATTTCAGCGCAATCACCAATCGCATACACATTGTTGGCGCTGGTTTTCAGGGTGTCATCGACCACAATGCCTCTGTTGATGTCTATTCCCGCTTGCGTGGCTAAAGTCGTATTTGGCCTTAATCCTGCTGCGGCAATCACGATATCTGCTCGTATTAATCGAGAGGCGGTAGTTTGCAGCCTGACTCCATCATGAAGGTAAGTCGCTCGACAAATCGCAGAGTCGGTTTCGACGGTAACCCCTGCTTTTGCCAGCTCCCTTTCCAACTCAAGTGAAACGAAAGGCGGCACAAGGCTGTTCAATAGATAACTTGCGGGTTCGATAATCGTGACATCTTTGCCCGCAGTTTGAAGGTCGAATGCAAGCTCGACCCCAATCAAGCCTCCACCAATCACAGTGATGCGTTGTGCGTCATCAACCTGAGCCTTGTGTTTCTCGAACTCTTCCAAGCTATTGAGAGTAATGGTCGCGCTGCGTTTTAACCCTTCCGCTGGTGGTATGAAGGGCGTTGCGCCAGTCGCTAATACCAACTTCGAATAGTGGATGATTTGCCCGTCAACATGAACACACTGCTGCTTGGTATCGATTTCACTGACGAAAGCTTTGGTTTTGATGACCACGTTGTACTGCTCAGCCAATTGCTGAGCGTTATTAACGGCTAACGACTGTGGTGTTTGAGCCTGGCTGAATGCGTGTGAAAGATTCGGTTTACTGTACTCAACCCCTGCATCTGCCGTGATCATGGTAATCGCGACATCTTGGTCAATTTTACGTACCATCTTTATGGTTTGTAGGGCGGCGAAACCACCGCCCACAATCACAATGTTCGACATGTTACTTCTCCACAAACACTTCTTTGCCTAAATGGCATTCTGGGCAAAGGAAATCATCCGGCACTTGTGCCCATGGTGTTCCTGGTTCAACGCCTTGGTAGGGTTCACCCAATTGTGGGTCGTACACCCATTCACACACAGTACAGCGCCAGCAAGTGCAGTCTGCGCTATGTACAGGCTTATCTTGCGCTTCTTCTGGCTTCTGCTCTGCCGTGTCTTTTAGCTCTGTTGGGGTGCTTGTCGGTGCTGATTCAATACGTTGAACGTTGCGCTCAACTTGCTTAGGCTCACTAACCTCGTCCGCATCGGTGCGCCAAACCTCGGCCAGTGTCATCCCGTAATCAATACATTGACGAAGTGCGTCTGTATCTGGTTTCCAGTGGATGTGCTGAGGTGCGCTCACTTCGAAGTTGGCTTCACGTAAGCGAGCATCGATGCGTTTTACTGCGCCGCCAGTCCAGCCTGAAGATCCAAATGCTGCGGCTCTTTTTCCTGCAAAGCGCAGGCCGTGTATTTCTTCAAGTAGCGCGGCGATTTGCGGCATCATCACGTTGTTCATGGTCGATGAGCCAACAAGTACACCCTTCGAGCGGAAGACATTGGCAAGGATGTCATTCTTGTCGTGCTTAG
The DNA here is from genome assembly GCF_015163615.1 of Vibrio sp. OPT18. Classification (NCBI taxonomy): domain Bacteria; kingdom Pseudomonadati; phylum Pseudomonadota; class Gammaproteobacteria; order Vibrionales; family Vibrionaceae; genus Vibrio; species Vibrio sp. OPT18. Next base: position 81,670 of record NZ_JADDYK010000048.1, on the reverse strand, counting down.
AAATATTGAACACCTTGATTGCCGTTTCTGGGCTGCCTTTACGGATACCCTTAGCGATAGCATCAGCCATCATGCGAGTGTTGTTGGACATGGTGTCGTAGACAATCGTGATGCGATCTTCATTGTAGGCTTTCGACCACTCGTAATATTGTTCAACGATTTGAGTCGCATTGTCACGCCAAATACAGCCGTGAGAAGTAGCAATGACATCGATCGGCACGCCTAAGCTCAGTACTTCTTCAATCTTTGCTTTAACCAGCGGCGCAAACGGTGTCAGGATGTTCGAGAAGTAACGCAGACACTGTTCATGCAGTTCAACTTGGTCTAGCTGGTCATTGAATAGGTTTTCGTCGCAGTAGTGTTGGCCGAAAGCGTCGTTACTAAACAGGACTTCATCACCGGTTAAGTAAGTCGCCATTGAATCTGGCCAGTGCAGCATTTTCATCTCTACGAAGATAAGTTGCTTTCCGTTACCGACATCAAGGGTGTCACCGGTTTTGACGGTTCTGAAATTCCAGTCTGGTTGGTGGTGGTGACCAACAATGGAGGTCACTCCAGCTTCAGTACAATAAACCGGCGTGTTGGGAATTTTAGCAAGCAGCGCAGAGAGAGCGCCTGAGTGGTCTTCTTCAGCGTGCTGGCAAATGATGTAGTCGATCTCATTGATATCGATTTCCATCTCTAGGTTTGCAAGGAATTGCTCAGTAAAGCGATGATCGACAGTATCGACAAGCACTGTCTTCTCTTCACGGATCAGGTACGAGTTATAACTCGTACCTTTGTTCATGTGGTATTCCTTACCGTGGAAGTGCTCGGTTTCCCAATCGTGGACACCGACCCAATGAACATTTGATTTAACGTGAATAGTCATAATGATAATACCTTATTGAAATATCTAAGGCTCTCATTGCACTAGTCGTGCCATGTTTTTAAATTGTTGTTTTGGTTGTGTTTGTTTGATTTTCGAGCTTAGTTTTGAGTCTAAATGACATGTTTGTTTTTGTAATTAAAATGAATCATTAGTGTCAATTAGACATTGTGGTACTTACAGCCTCTTACAGTCTGTATCTGAACAGCATGATAGTTTCAGCTTGTTTAAATAATGTCTGAATAGGAAAAGAAATGTTGAAGAAATTACTTACCTTCGCTGCTTTATTGCCAAGCATGGTTTTTGCTGAGTCAACGGTATATCTAGGTGGTGACTTTCTCACGAATGACTCAAAATACGCCTTTCAATATGGCTTCTACTTTCCCGCAAGTGCTGAGCTTGATTTTGGCTACGAGCTTGAATACGCAAAGTACAGTGATGACGTGCATTCGTTTGGTGTGAATATCAAACCACAGTTCCCATATGGCAATTTTTACTTCGCGCCAATTGGTGGTGTTCATTACTTCAATGATGATATTGATACGGCTTTTGTGTATGGAGCAGAGCTTGGTTACACGCGAGGTGCGATGACATTTAAGACGGGTTATAAAGAAATAAGTGAGGACTTTGAGTACAACGATAATGTGTACGTGGGTCTCGCGGTAAATTTTTAGTTGTTGATAGGTTAGGTTGGTGGTCGGCTTCAGATACAAAAAAGGCCAGACGAGCGTCTGGCCAAATAAAGCAGTGCGATTTGTTTGTGTCAGCTATTACAGATCAGTGTCTGTTATAGCGTAGTCACGACTTCATCAAGAGCTAGGCGCGCTTTTGGTTTGCCGTAGTTGTAGTCTTCGCCGTCTTTGTGGTAGCCGATAGCCAGTGCTACATCAACAATGTGACCTTCTAGTTCCTCAGCAAACTCTTCGCTGATCATAGCTGCGTCTACACCTTCCATAGGCGTTGAAGCGATACCTAGACGAGCGAGTGTGTGCAGCGTGTTACCTAGTGCGATGTAAACTTGAGACTTAGTCCAGTTACCGTTGAAACCTGTTTCGTCTGTGTTCATTTCTGCGAATGCGTAAGCACCTAAGAACTGCTCGTACATTTCAGCTGGTAGGTGACCAGAGCTTACTTCTGTATCAGCACGCTTCGCGAATTTCTCTTTAGTGTACTTAGGATCGTGAGCAAACAGGATCGTGTGTGACGCTTCTTTCGCATGTGGTTGGTTAAACTGGAACATGTTTTCGAAAGTATTGTGGAAGCGTTGTTTTGCTGCGTCACTCTCAATGATGATGAATTTCCAAGGCTGAGAGTTGATAGAAGAAGCTGACAAGCGAAGTGCTTCTTTGATTACTTCCATGTCTTCCGCAGAGATGCGTTTTTCTGCATCGTATTTTTTAGCTGTGTAACGAGTGTTTAGATCAGTAATGATTGGATGAGTCATGTTGAATCCTAATATCTATCAATAATAAATGTTGTAGGGTTTTATGTTCAGTCACGTCAACAATAAACGGATAACCAATTTAAACGAATCTCAATAGATTGAACGTCTAAATAGTTATCGAACATGCCCCAATAAATCGAGTATCTGCGGTAGCTCAAGTCGATGGGTGTAAGATAATAGAAGAATGACTCGGGAAAAATAGCGAACATATCAAATCACTATGGTTAATAATGTCCATAATGATTCAATAAGTGTGATCTTAATGGAGGTGGAATCTCTAGATTCAGTAGCTTAGTACGCTTTGATACCATATTGGCGCAATAATGGCGGAAGCACGTTGTCTAGGTTGGGGATATCTTCTGGCGTGATTTCTATTAAACCAAAACCATGCTCTTCATAGATTTTTCTCGTCGCTTCACGTTTATCTTCGGCGATTGGCGCAGAATCGGTTCCCCAGAACTGGATGTACACTTTGCCACTTGGTAGATAAAAATCGCTGATCACTTCTTTTGATATTGGCAGCGGACGCTCGTACGCATGAACCACTCCTGCCATATAAAGCCAGTTATCGATGATCAGCTCTCCCTTTGAACGAACATAATGCCCATCTAAGCTTCGGTGCTTCGCCTCAAATTTCTGACGAAAACTGGAGAATGACACATCGGTCGAGTGGCTTTCAGCATCATGCCCTAGGAATTCAACAACAGACTGCTTCAAACGTTTATTGCGAACCAGTGAGTCGTGCCATACCACGAATAAGTTTTGAGTCGCTTTGTCTTCTCTTTGTTCACCTCCGGCTTTTAAGCCTGTAGAGGTGACATGCCAACCGTCTTCTTCTTTTGTTATCCAACCAAGCTCGTTGAGCAGTAAGTTGATTTTCTTTGCGCTGAGTTGAAAGGCACTACCAAGCTGGGTGGCGGTGAGTGTTTTCCCTGAGAATGAGTCCAAATCGATAAGCAGTTTCTCTGGCCAGACAATAAAGACACCAAACTTCTTGTGTTCGACATATTCCCCACCAAAGCTTTCTCCCCGTTCTGTGAGAATCCAACGTTCTTGTGAACGCACTATATAGCCCGCTGTTTTTAGATCGCTAAATAAAGCTTTAGCTTCTATGCCTTTTTGTTTAGCGAGTGCGGATGTGGAAATTTTGTCTGACATAGTCTTTTCTCAAATAGCGGAGTGATCAGCTGATGGGTGTTGGAGATATATATGATGCGATAGCGTTGGTAAATACCATATCACATCTATCAATGCTAACTGCAGTCCAGTGGTCTATGTTTTTAGTAGAGCGTTAGGTCTCGTTTTGTATGTTTAGCAAAATGTAGCTCGATCTGTAATTAAATTACAGGTATAGCGATTTTGCTCATCTAGGTGCATATTTTATATACGTGACACGATGTTCTTTTATACGGTTTATATAGATCTTAGATGCTGTATTTTATTAAGTGTGATTTTAATCACTATTTATTTTTAAGTATTACAAAATAAAATGTGATCTTGATCGCGTGTCAATGATATCCATTCTCATTAATTTGGCTTTGTAATTTAAATTCATGGTGTTTTTGTGATCTAAGGTGTGCTTGTTAACCCGAAAGTGTTTTTCGTGTGTGATGGCTATCACGAAAGTTGGGCTAAGGTGCATTTTGGAAATGTTGTGATACATTTTAATCGACTTTTGAGTACACACTTTCGGTCATTTGACCAACCAATACATTACGGGGTTCTACCTATGTTATCACCAGAAGCAAAGATTAAGGTTCAAAACTTTGGTCGTTTCTTATCCAATATGGTAATGCCAAACATCGGCGCATTTATTGCGTGGGGTTTCATTACTGCACTATTCATCCCAACGGGTTGGTGGCCTAACGAAACGTTAGCATCAATGGTTGGTCCTATGATTACATACCTACTGCCACTATTGATTGGTTACACCGGTGGTAAAATGGTTGGTGGTGACCGCGGTGCGGTAGTGGGCGCTATCACAACAATGGGTGTTATCGTTGGTACTGATATCCCAATGTTCATGGGTGCAATGATTGTAGGTCCACTAGGTGGTATCGCAATTAAGAAATTCGATGAAGCTGTTCACGGTAAAGTGAAGAGTGGTTTCGAAATGCTAGTGAACAACTTCTCTGCGGGTATCATCGGCATGATCTGTGCGATCATCGCGTTCATCGTGATTGGTCCTGCGGTTAAGATTCTGTCTGGCGGACTTGCGGCTGGCGTAAACGCAATGGTAGAAGCGGGTGCACTACCTCTAGCATCTATCTTTGTTGAACCTGCGAAAATCCTATTCCTAAATAACGCAATCAACCACGGTATCTTCTCTCCACTAGGTATTCAGCAATCTGAAGAGATGGGTCGTTCTATCTTCTTCCTAATCGAAGCAAACCCAGGTCCTGGTTTTGGTCTTCTACTTGCTTACATGGTGTTTGGTAAAGGTAGCGCGAAGCAATCTGCTGCTGGTGCATCTATCATCCACTTCCTAGGTGGTATCCACGAAATTTACTTCCCTTACGTTCTAATGAACCCACGTCTAATTCTTGCGGTAATCGCAGGTGGTATGGCGGGTGTATTCACTAACGTAATGTTCGATTCTGGCCTTATCTCTCCAGCATCTCCAGGTTCTATCTTCGCAGTCTTACTGATGACGCCAAAAGGCTCTTACATCGGCGTGATTCTATCGGTTATCGCAGCAACGGCAGTATCGTTTGTTGTAGCGTCAATCCTTCTTAAAACATCAGCGCAAGATGATGAGGAAGATTCACTAGAGAAAGCTTCTGCACAAATGAAAGACATGAAAGCGTCTTCTAAAGGTGCAGCAGCAGAAGCAAACGTAAACCTAGCGGATGTAAAAGCAGTTTATGTAGCGTGTGATGCGGGTATGGGTTCAAGTGCAATGGGTGCAGGTCTACTACGTAAGAAAGTAGCAACAGCTGGCCTAGACATTGAAGTGACCAACTACGCAATCAACAACCTACCGGCTGATTCGCAAATCGTTATTACGCATAAAGACCTAACAGACCGTGCTCGTAGCACTGTGCCAGGTGCGATGCATATGTCTCTAAGCAACTTCCTAGACGGCGGCGTATACGACCAACTAGTTGCAGAACTTGCCGATGCTCAAAGTGGTGAAGCGAAAGTAGAAGCTCCGGCTGCAGCAGCTCCAGCGCAAGAAGGCAACAAGCTTGCACTCACTGACGACAGCATCTTCCTTGGCCTTAAAGCGACTCAAAAAGAAGACGCAATCAAGTTTGCTGGCGAACAATTAGTAAAACTTGGCAACGTATCACCAGAATACGTAGATGGCATGTTTGCTCGTGAAGAGCTTGTGTCTACTTACCTAGGTGAGTCTATCGCAGTACCACACGGCACAATCGAAGCGAAACAGTACGTACAAAAAACCGGCATCGTTTTCTGTCAGTATCCTGAAGGAATTCAGTGGGGCGAAGATGAAGATGATATCGCGAAGATGGTTATCGGTATTGCCGCACAAGGCGATGAGCACAACATGGTGCTGATGGCTATTACCAATTCACTCGATGATGAAGAAGCTGTGGAATGCCTACAGAACACAACAAACCCTGCTGATGTTCTACGTATTCTCAACGGAAACTAAAAAGCTCTAGTCAAGCTCCTGAGTGAAGGAGGCCGGTATCCCCCTACTGGCCTCATTTTCGGTCTTAATCTTTCTAACAAGATTCAGTCTGAATAGCTTACTGCTTAATGCCTAGGGCACATCGTCAAGGCATGTTGTTGAGCAGTTAGCTATCTAGATTCAAATATTTATAAGGTCAAAATTATGAAAGCGTTACATTTTGGTGCAGGTAATATCGGTCGTGGTTTCATTGGTAAGCTTCTTTCTGATGCTGGTATGAAGGTTACGTTTGCTGACGTAAATGAAACGGTTGTAAATGCGTTAATTGAACGCCAAGAATACCCAGTTAAGATTGTTGGCGAAGAGTGTGTTGTCGAAGTTGTTAAGAACGTGACAGCAGTAAACTCAGCGACAAGCGCAGTAGTAGATTGCATTGCTGAGTCTGATCTTGTGACGACTGCAGTGGGCCCTACGGTTCTTAAAATCATCTCTAAGTCTATCGCTCAAGGCATTGAAAAGCGTGCAGCAGCAAACAACACAGCACCAATGAACATCATCGCGGCAGAGAACATGGTTCGCGGTACTAGCCAATTAAAAGCAGCCGTGTTAGAGCACCTTTCTGATGAAATGAAAGCGTTCACTGAAGAGCACATTGGCTTTGTTGATTCAGCGGTTGACCGTATTGTTCCACCGGCAGAAGCGGGCGAAACAGACCCTCTAGCGGTAACGGTTGAAACGTTCAGCGAGTGGATCGTAGATCAAACACAATTCAAAGGTGAGATTCCAAACATCCCAGGTATGGAATGCACTGACAACCTAATGGCTTTCGTTGAGCGTAAACTGTTCACGCTAAACACGGGTCACTTGGTAACGGCATACCTTGGTGTGCTTGCAGGTCACGAGACAATCAAAGACTCTATCGAAGATGATGTAATCCGCGCTGAAGTAACGGCAACGATGGAAGAGAGTGGTGCGGTTCTGATTAAGCGTTACGGTTTTGATCCAGAAGCTCACGCTGCCTACATCCAAAAGATTCTAGGTCGTTTTGCTAACCCGTTCCTACGTGATGAAGTAGACCGCGTTGGTCGTCAGCCAATTCGTAAACTGAGCCCGCAAGACCGCCTAGTTAAGCCTCTAAACGGTACATTAGAGTACGGCCTACCGAATGCTCACCTAGTAAAAGCAATCGCTGCTGCGTTCCATTACAAGAACGAAGACGACCCTCAAGCGGTTGAACTTCAAGCAATGTTCGCAGAAAAAGGCTTTGCTGAGACATTAGCGCATTATTCTGAGCTGAATAGTGACTCAGAAGTTGTTAAACTAGCGGAAGAAGCTTATCTAGCATTGAAATGATAAACCATCAAAGTGCCACACCAGTGGCACTTTCTTATTGTCGAGCCGTTATGCCAATACAAACAAGCCATGAAACTGAATTACTCGAAGCCCTTTCGGAAGCTGAGAGTGCTGGCGCCTGCCTAATGGCTGCTTACGATGCATTGGACGACACGGTAGATGCCGTATTAAAAAACATCTTTAAGAAAGACGACACTGCAATTAAGTTCGTTGTAGAACCACTTCTCAACAGTGGTGGGCCGTTAGGCGAGATCATGATTCGTGCTAAGTTGCTACTCGGGCTTGGCGTGATCAGTAAAGAACTCTACGACGATCTCGAGGTTTTCGTTACCTTGAAAGAGTGGGCGAAAATACAGGGTGAAGACACCAGCTTTACAGAAGTTGATGTGATATTTGAGCTCAACAAGGTGCACGCAATTCAGCGTATTATGCCTATCGAATATGACGCGGAGATGGTGGAAACGATGTCTGGCCCAATGCTTGAAATGTTCTTGGGGCGACATAATCAAAAGGTGAAGTCGACGATCGTATTGGCTATCACTGACATTATCACTACCCTATGCCGAGATAACGCGTTGAGCTCTTAGCTCTAGTTTGCAGCCCTGCTTATCTTGTTTCACATCCTACATATCTTGTAGCTGTTGGTTCGTTTCAATACAAAGTTTAAAATGATGGCGGTTTCTCTCGTTGGAGAAATCGCTTTGTTGTTTTTGTTCCTCTAAAAATATCCGATACCTCTCCCCATTAAATACAAAATCAACAGGCACAAAAAAAGCCACATTCAGTGGCTTTTTCTATTCAAGACGCTCTGTTTATTTAGAGAGCCTTTTTATTCAAGACAATCGATTATAGGTCTTGGATGTTCTCAGCTTCTAGCTCTTGGAAGTAGCGTAGAGTCTTAACTTTTAGCTCTTGTTGAGCTGGCTCATCAGCAACGATGATAGCTTTACGGTGCATCTGTAGAGCTGTAACAGTCCACATGTGGTTTACAGAACCTTCGATAGCCATTTGAAGCGCTTGAGCTTTGTTGTGGCCTAGAGAAAGGATCATCACTTCTTCTGCATCTAGAAGAGTCGCAACACCGATAGTTAGTGCGTATTTAGGAACTTGGTTGATGTCGCCATCGAAGAAACGAGAGTTCGCGATACGAGTGTCTTCAGTCAACGTTTTGATACGAGTGCGTGAAGATAGCGAAGAACCTGGTTCGTTGAATGCGATGTGACCGTCGATGCCTACGCCGCCCATGAACAGGTTGATTTTGCCGTATGAACGGATTTTCTCTTCGTATGCCGCACAGTGAGCATCGATGTCTTCAGCTTTGCCGTCTAGCAGGTTGATGTTTTCTGCTTGGATATCAACGTGGTTGAAGAAGTTCTCGTGCATGAATGTGCGGTAAGATTCTGGGTGGTTTGGTTCGATACCAACGTACTCATCCATGTTGAATGTTACAACGTGCTTGAAGCTTACTTCGCCAGCTTTGTAAAGTTCAATTAGCTCAGCGTAAGTAGTTAGAGGTGTGCTACCAGTAGGAAGACCTAGTACAAATGGACGCTCAGCAGTTGGAGCGAATTTGTTGATCGAATCTGCGATATGACGAGCAGCCCATTTACCTACTTTTGCTTTGTTGCTTAATGGAATAAGTCTCATTGATTTTGCCCCTAGAAATAAAATTTTATAGTGTTCCGAAACATTAATTCGCATTATAAAATAAGTTATCCAGTTCCGCTATTGTTTTAGGTCAAGTTTTTGCTTTTTTCGTCGTATCTGTGACTGGAACTCTCAAAATTGCACAATTATTGTATGGATATTTGGTGGCGTTAAACAAGATTAATACGTTTGTCATATACAGCAATATCGATCTAATTCAGCACCTGAAAGGGTTGGTGTGCTTCTAGGTTTTGATACGCTTTTGCGATAATGGCGTCGCTCGAGCCATTGACGAACTTTGGTGTATTAACGTGTTTCGGCGTATAGACAAGCGTTGAGCGTATAGTTGAAGCTAGAAAAATAATGATGGCAATGGAGCGCTATCGTGATAAAAGACAGGGACAGGATGAAGAACGATGAATCTCAGTGGGATGAATACCCATAAGATTGAACGAGAGCCGTGTTTTAGTCACGCTATCGCTATGAATTGTATGTAAATATTGGTAAAAACGGACAGGTTGGCTAAACTTATCAATTACAAAGAAGATGTGTGTTTGAAGGCAAAAAAAAGCCCAAAGTGATGAGGTATCACTTTGAGCGATTTTACTAATCTTCTAACACTAACTCACTTTCGTATTCTTCCCTAGGCACTTCGCCGCGTTTGCAGCCGTTTAGGGTGTGAAAGCGACGGCGTCCACGAGCCAGTTGAATGTACTTCAACCAAACACGCTCTAACTTGGACTTTGCCTTATGAGGGTGAGACAACACTTTAATGAAGTGTTTTTCTTCTGCATTGATTGGTGCTAGTTCACCAGTTTCAAGTGCAAGCATAGTGTCACCAAACAAGGTTAGGATTTCCTCTTCTGAAAGAGTAAAATCACCCGACTTAGCGAACCCTCTCGGGAATTTAATGGTGTCATAAAAACGTTTTTTTCCGTGTCGGAATTCGGTCTCAGACATATCAGCCTCAGTAATGTGGTTAGATAGAAATTAGTGTTTATTGCTCACGCGAAAATATTGTTAAAAGGCTAAAATAGGAAACAAAACGTTTTTGCCTTTACGATAAACAATCCTAGATCGGCTAGTTAGCAGATTTATTACAGAGATGTATTTGATGGATGTGAAAGTATTTAGAACCTTTCTTGAGGTTGCAAGGGTGCGCCATTTTGGGCGTGCAGCTGAAAACTTGTATTTAACACAAGCGGCGGTGAGTGCGCGGATCAAACAGCTTGAAGGCTATTTTGATACTCAGCTCTTCATTCGTGACCGCAATAACATCAAACTCACATCTTCCGGTGAACGTTTGATTGGTTATGCCGAAGTGATGGTGTCTACCCTACAACAAGCCAAATTTGAGCTGTCGTTAGAGAGTGGTAAAGCCTTGCAGTTAACGCTGGGCGGCACGCCGAATATTTGGGATGCGTATCTACAAAACTGTTTAAGTGTGGTAACCGACTCTTTTGGTGGTTACGGCTTTATGGCAGAGGTGATGGGGCGCGAGCAACTGAACCGCAATTTGTTAGAACGAACCTTAGATATGGCTTTCGCGTTCGATCAGATCAAAGCGGAAGAGCTGAACTGTAAAAAAGTCGCTGACTTGGTTTTGGTGTTGGTATCAACGCAGCAAGATGATCTGGAATCTGTATTCCAACATAAGTATGTGTATGTGGATTGGGGAACGCGTTTTGGTTCTGAACACGCAGAACGTCACCCTAAAGTGCCAGCACCTTATCTACGCACCTCTACAGCCCGTATCGCCCTCGATTTCATTTTAGAGAAAGGCGGCAGTGCGTATCTTCCGGTGTCTCTAGTCGAACCTTTTATCGATTCGGGTCAGCTGCATAAGGTGAAAGGGGTTGAAGACTGGTATCGCCCAATTTATCTGAGCTACCGTAAAAGCAGTACTTCGGTTGATGCGATCATGCAGGTTGAGAAGTTGGTTAACGAGATTGACCCATCGACGGCTTACACATTGCAGCAAGCTGCTGAACAAGCGCCTGAGTAACGGCATTCGCGGTAAGCAATGGCTTTGTTGATTAGATTCAATAAAAAATGGCTCCCAACTAATTGTATAGTTGGGAGCCATTTTTGTTTTAAACCAGAAATGTACTTCTTTTCGGAACTAGAGATCGTTTCTAATTCCATAAATATCGTTTAAGCCTGGTATGTGTAGCCTTTATTAAAAGCCCTATAGGTTCATTAGATTCTCAATAGACTCTTCAAGAGAGTGTGACATGTACGAATGGATTTGATTGCCATCCGTTGCGTCAATCTCGATCATAGAAATCCCGTTGTCCGCTTTGTCTTCAAGAAAGCTTAGAGACTGCTCGACTGATTGACTGGTGAGAACCTGTTGATTTGATAAAACAATACGACATGTGTGTAGAACCATAGCCTTTTCCTTTTTATATTCGATAGGTCTCTGCATCTTGGCGTGCTAAGTACCGATCGTTGACGTTGTGAGAAGAATGCCTTCTCTAGGTTAAATTTAGTCGAATTGAATAAAATTAAAACCCTTTTTTGTGATTTATCTAACCTTCACTTCCGAAAGTGGCTAGCGACAATGGTGGTTCACGGTTAACTTTTAGGTATCGGATCAAACGCTATGGTAAATAGGAAGAGTACGGCATGTCGAAAAAGATCAATAACAACAGCACCTTAACCAGTGAACAGTGCCATTTGGCTCGATATGCACGAGATGTTCGCTTTGATGGGATGTTTTTTACAGCGGTGAAAACGACAGGAATTTTTTGTCGCCCGATTTGCCCAGCCACACCACCCAAAGAAGAAAACGTCGAATATTTTTCCCATCAAGCTCAAGCATTGAAAGCGGGGTATCGTCCTTGTTTACGTTGCCGACCAGACAGCGCGCCTTTTTCGCCGGCTTGGAAGGGTGTCGAAACCACTTTCTTGCGTGCGATGCAGCTGATTGATAATGGCGCACTGAATTCAGGATCTATCGTCGACCTTGCAACGCGGTTAGGTATTTCCGATCGTTATTTACGAACCTTATTCGACAATTACATCGGTGTGTCACCCAAGCAATATAGCCTGTACAGCCAACTGATGTTCGCCAAGCAGTTGCTACACACCAGCAGTATGAGCATTACGGATGTCGGCTTTGCTAGCGGCTTCAATAGTACGCGCCGTTTTAATGATGCCTTTCAAAAAGAGCTCCAGCTTTCGCCAACCCAAATTAGGCGAGCCAAGCCAAGTGACACTCTGAGTAATCATATTCAGCTTGGTTTTCATGGACCCTTAGATTGGAACCACTTGTTGGGTTTCTATCGACGAAGAATGATTGAGGGCTTAGAAGACGTTGGTGAAGATTATTATCAGCGTTCGGTAAATGTGAACGGATCAAAGGGTTGGTTCAAGGCGACTTTAGCCAAAGAAAACCGCTTGGATATTGAATTTGAGTTGGATGATATAAGCCAATTAAGAAGCTTGATTGCGAATATCCGCCGGATGTTCGATCTTGATGTCGATATTGCCAAGGTCGAGACGTTTTTTACGACTATCGATCCTAATTTGGTGGCTAAGAGTGGCATCCGTATTCCTGGCGTGTGGAGTGCTTGGGAGGCAGGCGTGAGAGCGATTCTCGGGCAGCAAGTCTCGGTAACGGCGGCGATTGGTCAACTTAACTTATTGGTCAAAGAGCTTTCTGATGAACATGAGAAAGCCAGCTTCCCAACACCAAAACAGATAGCGGACGCTGATGTTAGCTTCTTGAGAATGCCGGGAAGCCGCAAAGAGACCCTAAAGCGTTTTGCCGAATACATGGTCGACAATGAAGCTGAGCATCCTTCCAAATGGATTGAGTTAAAAGGGATTGGGCCTTGGACGATTCAATATGCACTGCTTCGCGGGTTAAGCGAACCTAATCATTTGTTGGTTGGTGACTTGGTGGTGAAGAAGTTTATTGAGCATCGCCCCGCCATCAACCCGGAGAGTGTTTCGCCTTGGGGTAGTTACGCCACGTTCCACTGTTGGAATCAGTCTTAATCGGAATACTAAGCTAGGAGATATCATGGACAACCGTTTTACTTACTATGAGAGCCCATTGGGAACCGTGACGTTACAGGCGAACGATGAAGGCTTGCTCGGCCTTTGGTTTGAAACATATACCACCAAGCCGGAACAGTTAGGTGTTCAAGATGATAGCTTTCCAATCTTTGCATTGGCTATCGAGCAGCTTAACCGTTATTTCTCGGGTGAAGCTATCCAATTTTCTGTGCCGATCGCAGCCAAGGGCACGCCATTTCAGCAGTCGGTTTGGCAGGCGCTGACGACCATTCCTTATGGAGAGACTTGGAGCTATGCACAACTGGCTGATGCGATAGGCAACCCGAAAGCCGTTCGTGCTGTGGGTTTGGCGAATGGCAAAAATCCGGTTTCAGTGATTGTGCCGTGTCACCGTGTGATTGGTAAAAATGGCAAGCTGACCGGGTATGCAGGTGGCGTAGAACGTAAACAGCGCTTATTGGTGATAGAAGGAAGAGAGCAAGACTAGAAAGCGATTTGGCAATGAGCCTGTCGAGATGCTGACTGAAGATCACGTATTACTCATGGTGAAGGCGAGTGGTTCTTAAAATGTGACTTTGCATTAAAATCAACGCTTTCTGGAAAATATCGATTTGGTTGCATATTCTTTGACTATGTTCTCTAGGCAAGGATGCCCAAATGAATAGATTCCCGTTACTAATATCTGGCTGCAGCTCTGTATTATTGCTGACCGGTTGTTTAACTGATACCAGTCGACCTTTCGAGGTTCCACAGCTTGCTCTGTTCAAAGGTATGTATGAGAACGCAGATAATGACAGTTATCTACTTTTTGAATCTGGGCAAGTGACTTATCAAACAACGGACAATTCCGTGACTCGAACCTATCGTGTCGATGATGACTTGATCACCATTGAGTTCAATTCTGGAAGCAGCCGAACTGACTCTAGACTGGTTATGCGCATTCAACATCAGGGCGAGATGTTAACTTGCAACCAATGCCCAGCGATACAATTGAGTAACGTCTGGACACTTGTTGAGAAGCCTCTGAAAGACAGTTCGAATTAGAAAAGCCCACCATTAAGCCATAGGTGAGCCGCGATACTGACGGCATAGCCAATCATGATCACTGGCATCCATTTCAAGTGGCCAAAGAAGGTGTATTTACCATGCGCCGCGCCCATTAACGCCACACCTGCCGCACTACCAATAGATAACAAGCTGCCGCCAACGCCTGCGGTTAAGGTGATCAGTAGCCAGTTACCCATCGACATTTGAGGCTCCATCGATAACACCGCAAACATCACCGGAATGTTATCGACAATCGCAGATAAGATCCCCACCATGATGTTGGCCCAAATTGGATCCCACTGGCTGTACATCACGCCAGAGGCAAGCTCCAAGTAACCAAGCAGGCTCAAGCCACCGACACACATCACCACGCCGTAGAAGAACAGCAGGGTGTCCCATTCGGCATGCGACACTCTTCGAAATACATCAAAGGGCACGACTGAACCGAGCCTTTTCAATGCCCCCTCATCATTGTTGGCAATCGCCACCGCTTTTTTCTTCGCTAGAGAATTTGGCAAGGTCTTACGCAAGAAATAGCCAAAGAACTGTAGATACGCCAGTCCCATCATCATGCCCATCACGGGAGGGAAGTGGAGTACGGCATGGAAAGCAACCGCAGTGCCGATGGTCATGATGAACAACAACACGATGCGTCTTGCACCGCGTTTTAATTCAACGTGCTGATGCACCGTGTCGGGTTGGGTTGTGGGAACAAAGTAAGACATGATCATTGCAGGGACGAGGTAATTCATCACTGAAGGAATAAACAAGGGGATGAACTCACTGAAGCTCACATAGCCAGCCTGCCACACCATCAACGTTGTAATGTCACCGAATGGGCTGAATGCGCCGCCAGCGTTAGCGGCTATCACGATGTTTACACAGGCTAGGTTAACGAATTTAGGGTTAGATCCTGCGACTTTCAGAACCACGGCGCACATCAATAGAGCTGTGGTGAGGTTGTCAGCGATAGGTGAGATAAAGAAGGCCAGAATACCGGTTAGCCAGAACAGAGAGCGGAAATTAAAGCCTTTGCCCACCATCCACGCTTGCAGCGCATCAAACAGTCTTCTCTCTTCCATGGCGCTGATGTATGTCATGGCGACGAGTAGGAAAAGTAGGAGCTCAGCGTATTCCAATAAGTTGTGTTCGAGCGCTTGCTTAGCGACTTCAACAAGGTTGTGTTCTTGGTAGATAAAACCAATGATTATCCAGATCAGGCCTGCTGCAAGTAACACTGGCTTAGATTTTCGGAGCTTTAGGTACTCTTCCATCATCACCACGATGTAGGCGATAACGAAAATGGTCAGGGATAGGTAGCCAGCGAATGAGTTGGTGAGCTTGAGTGGTTCTCCCAACTGAGAAGTGGCAGCACCTGCTACCGTAGAAAAGAGTAACAAAGAGAGAACAGCAGAAAGCTGGATACCTAACATGGATTACGCTCCGAAGTTAATAAGTTATTAACACGGGTAAAAGCGTAGACCTAAATAACCATGTGCAGTGTGATAGATATCTTAATAATTCAATAGATTATAATGAAAGGAATAGACTGTGATGTGAACGAAATACGGTCTTGCATGCTCAAAATTACTGTCTTCCACACTTAAGTTAAAGACTAAAGACTAAAGACTAAAGACTAAAGACTAAAGACTAAAGACTAAAGAAAAAGCCCTACCGGACTCAGTGCCGATAGAGCTTATTCGAAATTGCCAACATTATGCAGCATTGAGATCAAACGTCAGTGTTTGTTCTGCTGCACATACTTCAACAGGCCAGCCATAGGATTGGTATTCAAGCGCAAGTTTGTCCGCCACTACGCGAGATACCGTCGCAGTGATCCACATGCCTTTGCCCATTACTTGATATTTAAGCGTTCTCATTTCCATAGTCATCACCGTTCTCCTTCTATATTGGCTGCGCGAAGTCTATAGCACCTCTGGGGGCTGAAATTTCGAATTAAGCTCAAATTCTTTATAAAATGGCTCACTGTTTACGCTTGGCTCAAAACTCAATCAACTAAGGGAAAACGGTTGCATTCTGGAAGTGAAATCACTCTTTAAGTCTCTGTATTATAATCGAATTAAAATTAACCAGAAAAACAATATAAGAGATCTCTTACAACATTATCAGAGATCGCACTAGGTAAAAACTTCTCACTAGAAGCCAGACTTGTGTGGCGATTGTGTGCGTTTTTGGTTGCGCTGTTGAAGCAAGATTTGTTTAGTTTTGTATGTGAAATATTCTAATTTATTTAGCGTATGGTCCTGCTTTTAAATCCAAATCACAGTTTTATATGTTGCTGTGCTTCTTTTATTCAAACCGATACGCTATTTGATTTTGGTCATTAACCTTTCGCTCATTAGTTTGCACTATCTATACGTGTTCTGTTCCACATAAACGAGATGTATAGAGGTCCTTATGACTAATCCAACCAAAACCGATCGTAAAGTCACGATCGGCAGCTATATCGCACTCGCGTTCGCGATTGTGTTCTTTTCAGGTTTAATGCAGTCCAATGAATGGTATGGAGTGTTCGATTTTACAACGCTCAACGGTTCATTCGGTAAGGTCGCTTACGATGTGAGTGAAACGGCCGATGGTATTCAAGCGGCAACGACGTCACTGCGTGGTAAAGGCGGTAGTGGTGCTCGCGACGGTTTCATTTTTGCTTTGACACTTATTCCGACCGTGATGTTTGCACTGGGTATGATCAACGTACTTGAGCACTACGGTGCACTGGATGCAGCTCGTAAACTGCTGACACCTCTGCTTCGCCCTCTGATGGGGATTCCGGGTAACTCAGGCTTGGCACTGATCGCGTCTTTGCAAAGTACCGATGCTGGTGCTGCGATGACACGTCAACTGAAAGATGAAGGGCATCTCACTAAACGCGAAACCGATGTGTTTACCATGTTCCAGTTTACTGCGGGTGCGGCGATCGTTAACTTTTTCTCTTCAGGTGCGGTGCTGTTCACTCTAACCGCGATGGACGGCTCTTTAGCGGTGACATCGTCAATTGGTTTGGCTGTCGCTGTGATGTTTATCTTTAAGTTTGTCGGCGCGAATCTGTTCCGTATTTACCTCAACATTACTGAAGGCAAAGAAGACAAACCAAAATCAGACAAAGAACAAAAACTGGAAGAGGAAGTAGCATAATGAGCGAAGTTAAAGCAAAGAAACCAATGGTTACTGATATTTTCGTTGAAGGTGCTAAGAAAGGCTGGGTTATTGCTACTACCTCTACGGTACCGAATGTTCTGATGGCGTTTGTGATCATCAAGGCATTGCAGATAACGGGTGCGCTGGATTTGATGGGCAGTGTATTTGCTCCAATTATGGCGGTATTTGGTTTACCTGGCGAAGCGGCAGCAGTATTGATTGGTGCGTGGATGTCGATGGGTGGCGCGGTGGGCGTGGTTATCACGCTGTTTGACCAAGGTATTCTGAACGGCAACCATATCGCTATCTTGGCGCCAGCTATCTACTTGATGGGCTCTCAGGTGCAATACATGGGCCGTATTATGGGACCAATTGGTACTGAAGGTCGCTACATCCCGGTGATGATCGCGATTTCGGTATTGAATGCGTTTGGTGCAATGTTCTTGATGAACATTATTTTGTAACGTGACTTTGAACGGTTAGCTGCGAACAGCTTTCAGACGTTACAAAAAAGGAAACCCCGTTTGGCTTTCACCAAACGGGGTCTATTCTTTTCGTAGCCATCCTGCTACTGCGCGTTACTTATCTTTCAATAGGTAACTGGTGCTCCCTGCATCGTTCCTTGACGTGGCTAAATCCTTTAACCTATCCAATTCATCGCCGTCCTAGCGGTGTCCTTGCAAACTCATCATCCTGATAAGCGACTCTATCCTAGAGCATAACTTCCTTGCTGATAACTCATCCTAAGCCATCAAATCTTCATCCTGAAGATACCTAATCCGTTAGGCTTTTTCCTGTTCCTGCCAACTCCCTGTCGACATGTGTATTAAACACTGCAGAGGCTTTGCTCACAATCCACCTCAAGAAATAAATGTACCCGCTGATCGAAAGAAGTATGCGTGGATTCATACAAAACAAGGGCTTGGGTTTGTATTTTAGGAATTTTCTGCGAAGCTTGATTGTGATCTCTTACGTTCAGTGTGAGAGATCTCTTACAAGTGCTCGGGCGCGATTTTCATTTTATCTCGGCAGGTGTTGTCGAACAGATAACAAAGAACACTGAGTAAACACAAAAAAATAGGGAAATATGATGGTTACAGCACTTTACGCAGCCTTGCTGACGGTCGTAATGATTTGGTTAGCGATAGAGGTGATCAAGCAAAGGCGAATCAATCTTGTTGCTCATGCTGATGGCGGTGTTGAGTCGTTACAGATAGCACGTTCGGCACAAAGTAACGCTATGGATTACATCCCAATCACGGTGATTTTGATGGGATTGGTAGAGATGAATGGTGCCGGTGTGTGGCTGATTCATGTCATTGGTGTCGCGTTTATTCTGGGGCGAGTGATTCATGCGAAAGGGATCTTAGCGAAGAATTTCAAAGGTCGAAAAGTGGGGATGGTGTTAACGCTTATCTGCATGATCTCTTTGATTGTCCTAAACTTAGCTTACCTACCTTTTGATAAAATGTTCTAGGGAGCATTATGGCGTTGCGTCTTCCTCCTGCTTGGGCAATTGTCCTCGCAGGCTTGATACTCAACATCATGGCGATTGTCATGTCGAGCTTGGTGCTCGATAAAATTGAAGCTGAGAAAGCGGAATACAACGATCGAAAATACGGCAATGTGTACTCAATACAGCTTGCTTGGAATACGATTGAAACCCTAGAGCGCAAGCGTGAAGCGATTTTGATTCACCTTGATAAACCAGAAACGGTGCAGCCAACCACAGTTCTCGATGAAGCACTGCGTGGGCAACTTAGGCGTTGGGTGAGTAGCGAAGTGCCAAGTATCTCTTTGGCTCACTTACCGAAACTGATGATGCTGATAAACAGTGCACAAGAAGCGCAACGAACCCGAATCGATGACTACTATTTGGATAACCTGACCTTGGTTGAGTTAATCCAAAGGCTTGATGAGAAAATGGCTTTTTATAAGAACATCGCCCTGTTTCTTCAAGTATTTGGCTTGGCGCTTATCTTAGCGCGCGATCTCGCTAGAAGACCTTAGTCTTTAACTTTATTTCCTCTATTTACTTGTCTACTTTACCGTTAGCGAGACTCACTTGGCAGGTTAGGGTGCTGTTGGCCTTGGTACTTTGGTAACTGTTCTTTTAGCCCTTTAAATGTGCTCAGTGCACTGCCTATCGATAACTTGTTCATCAACCAATTCGGTAGGATGCCACCTGCGTTCGCATAAGCGGTGTAGGTGATGTAGGTATTGCCATTAGTCAGCGGTTGCAGTGTCCAAAGTGCGTCCACATCGTAGATTCGAATGTATCCCGACTCTTTCGCCAAATAGTTCGACGCATCCTTTATCGACAAGACAAACTGCCCATCCTCGATGCTGTATTTTGAGTAGGTCACCATGTCTCGATCTCTGGCAGGCCACGGTGCTTTGAATTGGGTATAGACGATGTTTTCCGCCTCAGATATCTGCATTAACACACGGCTTTGCGATACATTATCTATCCAGTTTGGCACGTTCTCACTGTCTTCCAATAACAGTAAAAAACCGGAGTAAGTGGTGGGCGTTTGCATCTGTGCTCGTATCTCGACCAAGCCTTCGCTGTGTGGCCTTTTATCTATCATGATGCCATCTTCACTTTTGACGAACTGCCACGGGTTGGCATAAGTCAGTGTCGATAGGGCGCAGAGGCCGAGTACCAAAATCCTAGGTAATGTCATTATTCTTCCATAAAAAGAAAAGCTTATCTTCTAGGATTATAGAATAGAAATGGACTTTGTAGGTGTTGCTAATCGCTTTGGATTGACCTCTTTGGGGAAAATCCCAATGAAAACGGAAGCGTTCGGTCGCTTCCGTTTTATTCTTGGGCAATGGATAAGCGCTGTAGGCTAGAGCTTATAGCTTATAGCTTATAGCTTATAGGCTTCTACGGTTTTGATGGTTGTCCAGTTGCTGTTGGCGTCTTGGATGAACTCTTGTGTATTCTCCAGCCAGCGTTTCTGAACCGATTTGTCTAAGTTCAGATACAACTTCCCATCTTCCACTTTCCAAGCGAGAGGGTCGGTTTCAAACTTCTTACCCATGGCTACTCCAAACGCGCAGTAACCGCCATATTGAGGGGCATAGGCTTCTGGATTGGCTCGAAATTCATCTCTGTTTTCACTGTTCGCAAAGTTATAGATCGCATTCTTATAGGTCGCTGTGAACTCAGATGTGCCTTTTAATGGGCCTTCATTGGCAAAGTAAGCGACAGGATCATAGCCTTTGATCGCGAGGTCATTGCTGTCGACACTCATATCAAGGTCTGCTGCCATTAACGAAAAGCTGGTGCCTAGTAACGCGGCCAATAGAGTGATTTTTTGACTGGTCGATTTCATGTGTGACATATCAAGTTCCTTGTCAGTGTTGGTTATCTTGTTTGAAATAATTTAGCCCACTCGTCCGGTCTATAGAGGGACAAAAGAACTAAAAACTAAGCGAATCGTTCGGAGGATGCATGGATCTGCTTTCACAACTCATGGAACATTTCTCGATACGCACTGGCGTTTTCTATTCTGGAAACCTGTGTGGGGTGTCGTCATTTAACGCGCAACAAGGTAAAGAGGGGCATCTTCATGTATTGAGCGCAGGGGAGTTGAGCTTGTCTAGCGCTCATACGGAACACAGGCATTTGTCGCAGCCTTGCATTGTTTATTTGCCGAATAGCACACCACATGCGATAGAAGGCGTGGGAGACGGCGCGGAAGTCGTGTGCGCGAACGTGCAGTATCGTTCCGGGCAGATGAATCCTTTATTGTCGGCTCTGCCTGACGTAATAGTGATTCCGTTTGAGGAGGCACCTAACTTAATGCCAGTGATCGAGGTGTTATCTAATGAGTCGAGCCAAGAATCGTCGGGGCAGCAGTACTTAATGGACAAATTGAGCGATGCCTTGATGGCTTTGATTTTTCGTCATCTCATCGAACAACAGAAAATTGATAGCGGCGTTTTCTCGGCACTTGCTCACCCACGATTGGCTTCTGTGGTCTCGGCTATTCATCGATTACCTGCTCGTCATTATTCGATTGCCGAAATGGCGTCACTGGCCGCGATGTCTCGCACTCAGTTTATTGAAGCGTTCAAACGGGAAGTGGGTGAAACGCCGGGAGATTATGTGCAAAAGTGGCGAGTCTCTGTGGCTCAATCTCTGTTATTGCAAAATAAGCCGATCAATTGGGTCGCTGATGAAGTGGGTTACAATAGCTACTCAGGATTCTCACGTGCTTTTCAACATGTTGCCGGAGTGTCGCCGCGCCGTTGGCTAAAACAAAATGCGTCGTGAAACGCCGGGCAATCCCCACTCGGTTTATGGCTATTCGCATCAGGCTGGTCTATGTTTTAGCGGAAATTGTATGTAGTTTGTTCTTTTATCGGAAGAGGGTGTAAAAAGGTGGACTTTATAAGCGCGTTGTAACATCCTGCCCGTCCTATTTTATCTAGACACCAATGAGACGAAGTGCCTGCTGAACATTATTCAGCCTCCCGTATCTCATTAAAGTATTAAGGAGTTCAACTTGAACCTATTTGTAAGAGACCTTACCGTTATCGATTCTTCATACATCTGTGAGCACAGAGGGGTCGTAGGAGATAGTTGGATTTTAGATGTCACCATGTCTGGTGAACTTAATGAAATGAGCATGGTGCTGGATTTTAGCAAGGTCAAAAAGCAGATCAAACAGCTTGTCGATGAGCATGTTGATCACCGCTTATTGCTGCCAATGCAAAGCGCTGCAATTGTTCTTCAAGGGAGCAAAGCGGGCTACTCTAAGGTTGATGTGTTGCGTGGTGACAAGAGCCTTCATCTACATTGCCCTGATGAAGCATATTGCCTGATTGATGCAGAAGCGATCACCATCGAGAGTGTGACCGCACACGTTTACAATATCCTTCGCGATAACCTACCAAGTAACGTCACCGGGTTAGAGATCACCCTTCGTCATGAGAACATTAATGGCGCGTTCTACCACTACACCCATGGTTTGAAAAAGCATGATGGTAATTGCCAACGCATCGCCCATGGTCACCGTTCTCCAGTCGAAATCGTGGTTGATGGTCAGCGTGACGAGCAACGCGAACAAGCATTTGCTCAGCGTTGGGAAGACATTTATTTAGGGTCTAAAGAAGACCAGGTTTCAGTTTCATCACTTAACCTGAGTGAACACGCGAACACTGTTAATGATGAAAGTCACTATGGTTTCCGCTACACCGCACCACAAGGCGAATTTGAGCTGGCGATTGCTAAGAGTGAAACAGAAATCTTGCCGACGGATACCACGGTGGAATTACTTGCGGGCTATATTGCGGATCAAGTTGAACCGAGCCTAGCAGAGAGCCAATCACTACAAATCGTCGCTTATGAAGGTGTTGGCAAGGGCGCAATGGCGTTCCGATAACACTTGAACGAGTGATACAGTCTCGTTACTGACATGATGAAATAAAGGCAAGGTAATCCGTTATCTTGCCTTTATTTTTTGTGGCTCTTTAAAACTGATTTAGCGAAGTAGCACGCGTCGCAGTGGTGTTTTCTCGATCCCAGCAACCAACCCAAAGCTCAACAATACGGTGCCAAAAAATACCGTAACGTCTTTTGCCAATTCCGTAATACCTAAAACTCCACAGACATTGAATAACACGATAATGATCAGCAGATGGCAAACGTAGATACCCAGCATGCGATTTGAAATGGCACGCACCCAAGCGTAGTTACCCATGTTTGGATTAGCCAAAAGCCACATAAACACGCCCATCCCCCATAACGCCGTGCCAAACAAGAAATCATTCATGTTGAATCCGACGTCGAACGTGGTGAGCCATGCCGCCTCAGCAAAGTGAATCAACATGCCTAACGCTAATAACCCCAACGCTTTAGTTGATGACACCTTCCATTGATTCTGACGAATAAGGAAACCTAAGGTCACCATTAACGTGCTAAAGAACGGGCCATTACGCGTGAAGAAAGGTGCTTCTAACCCGGTTAGCGTTACGTAGCTGCCCGCTAAAACACCATAAACGTAAAGTACAATAGCCGTTGGTAATAGCAGTTTGTCGAGTTTCATTTCGACTATCAAAGCAATGATCAAAACGGCACATACGAGAGCGGGAATAAACCATAAATGCACCAATCCGCCCTCCAAGAAAGAGTTAAGTGGTGTGTTCATTAAAAAGCCCCAATAGCCTTGGCGCTCACCTAGGTATCCAAACTCTTCTACTTTCGCGAGGTTGAATGGCATCACTAAGCAAATGATGCTCCATACCAACCAAACCTTAAGCAGTGGTTTAGAGTAGTTAATGACGGTTTGCCACGGGGAGGCAGTCAGCTTGGGCTGAATAAGATAACCGGAGATTAGGAAAAACAGAGGTACCGCAAAACGAGCGGTTTGGTTGAGTACATAACCGATCCAAGGCACTTCATCTATTTGCCAATAAGTGAGTGCCATTTGACCGTGTAAACCAATGATCGCCAAGATAGCAATCACTCGGCCTAACTCGATACTGGCGATGTGTTGTGAAGGCGTATGTTGAACGGAAGACATATCAGATCTCTTAGTAAAATTTTTACGAAATCTAGCAGTCTTTATGCCCAACCAGTTAGTCCTAAATCAAGGCTTATGACCTTTGTTTCAAGGCTTATGTCGGTTTTTTGAAGCCTGTCGCAGCTATATTAAATCCATTGCAGTAAGTACAAAAATACCGAGAGTACAAGTGATAAGAGAAACAACAGTAGTAAGCGCGATGATGTTAGCCGCCAGTGTTGAGTTTCCTCCCATCGCACGAGCCATAACGTAGCTTGCCGCTGCCGTTGGTGCTGCGCTCATCAAGAAGATAAGCCCAAGATCGAGCCCTTCAAATCCTAAGTACCCAGCCGCCAATGTAATCAGTAACGGTGAGGCAATTAACTTGTAGCTAGAGGCAAACCACGTCGATAACTTTTCTTGTTTGAGCGAGCTGATATCGAGCGACCCACCGGTACATAGCAATGCTAACGGCAACGTCATGTTGGCAAAGTATTGACCAGCGTCAGTGACCATTTTTGGGATAGGGATAGAAAGCGCATAGAAGACGACCGCTAAGAAAATAGCGATGATCAATGGGTTTTTGGTAATCGACTTGGCGATTACTTTAATCGCTTTCGCGCCAGTGTCTTCGCCTTTGGGTGTCAGTGCAATCACGGCTTGAATGTTATACAGCACGGTTAGGGATGCGACATAGATAGCCGCCAATGCCACGCCTTGGTTGCCATAGATATTAGCCACATAGGCGAGGCCGATGATCGCGGTATTAGCGCGAAATCCACCTTGGACAATCACACCTTGATCTTTCGAACCTTTAAATACTAACTTGGTCGAGAAAATCGTGAACAAGAAAAAGACAAAGTTAGCGATGACGCCAAAGGCAACTAACGCGCTACTGGCTGAAAAGTTGTGATTCGATTGAACAATACTCAGAAATAGCATTGCGGGCAGGGTGACTTGAAATACCACCTTAGATGCGACATCAATGAAATTGTCATTGATTAAGCCGATTCGCTTGAGCATCACACCAAGAAACAGCATTAAACAGATAGGGCCTGTTACCGACGCCGAAAACGCAAACTGTTCCCAAAGTGTGTTCATTGTTTTTCCTTTGTTAGCCGATTTCAATTTCCTTTGAATATTGTCGCATTTTTCCACAATTCTTTGATAATACAAAATGAATACCAAGGGTTAAGTAAAAAATCTTGAAAAAAAGAACGAACGTGCTAAAAATAATGTATCAGATTTATTATTGGTGAATAATGAGCAAGGGAAAGATAACCAAAGAGTATATTTTGAGCCATGCATTCGCGCTTGCGAGTGAGAATGGGCTTGAGAGTTTGACGATTGGCGAGTTAGCCAAGCAGTGTGGCATGTCTAAGAGTGGCTTGTTTGCACACTTCAACTCTAAAGAGAACCTGCAACTCTCTGTACTCGAGTATTCCTACGCCATATTCACCGAAAGAGTCATCATTCCCGCAAGAGAGCTGGGAGATGGTGATATTGAAGCGAAATTGAAACAGCTGCTCGACAATTGGCTAGGCTGGAACCATTCGTTCCAAGGCAGTTGCATGTTTATTGATGCATGGAAAGATGCGGGCAGTGAAACGTCTGTGATTCAGAAAGCACTGCAGAAAACCATTTCAGTGTGGATTGACTACTTGACGATTCAGGTAGCAAAAGCGGTTGAGAGCAAACAGTTCAGAGCCGATTTAGATCCTAAACAGGCAACTTTCGAGTTATACGGCCTCTACTTGAGTGCGAACTTGTTCTACTCGTTGCGAGGCCAACAAGCGAGCCACACCCATTTTTGGAGTGGTGTACAGCGCTTACTCACTAGCTGGAAAGCGGTTTAACTCGCCAAGCCACTTGGTTAGGAAATCCATAGAGTTCGCAAACCAGTTAGTTTGCAAGCTTCTTAGCCCGCAAACTATTGAACTCGTAAAGCATGTGACTTTGCGTAACTACGGTTTGCAAAAGACTTTAAGAGAAGTGGCGGCAAGCAGCCATAAAAAGCGCTATCGCCATTTTTTATACTAACAAATAGCACGGTCGTTCGATTTTTAGGGCCGAGCTCGATCCGCCAATGATAATGGCGATACAAGGAACGGTCATGAGTGACAAAATCTACTTTAATACATCGAACAAATTCAGCTTCAAGCGCAGCTTGATTGGCGCAACAACCAACCTGCATTACATCCTAGCGCCGAGCCATGCGAAGAAAACAGCACGTAAGCTGCTGCTCACTCCAATGCGTACTGAGCAAAAAAATGCTGATCCCCAAGGGCTTATCAAGAGTGAAATTAAAGGTCGTGATGGCGTTATAAAAACGTACTCTTTAGGTACGGGTCCTGTTTGGGTGCTGACTCATGGCTGGTCTGGCACCGCGAGTCAGTTCTTCCCTCTGATGGAACACATCGCCGCTAAAGGCTTTACGGCTCTGGCTTACGACCATCCTGCTCATGGTGGCAGCGATGGTGTGCATGGTCATATTCCTGCGTTTGTGAACGGTCTTGAAGCGATTCTAGATTCGGTAGGTGAGGTAGCTGGTTTGGTCGGTCACAGCATGGGTACGGCTTCTGCGTTGGAATGTAAGCACGTTAAATTGGAAAACAAGCCACTATTGCTGATTGCACCTGTACTGGATTATCTAGAAAACCTCTTTGGCAGCGTCGCGCGTTCAGGTTACTCAATGAAACTGTTTGAAGCGGTAGTCGGAGAAGTAGAAGAGCAGTTTAACTACCCAATTCAGTCTGTTGATCCCTATGGAAAGCTAGCGCTTCGTGAGTCTCAGACGATCATCGTTCATGATGAGCAAGACAAGTTTACTAAGTTTGATGTGTCTCAGCGTGCGGCTAATGAAATGGGTCGCGTTACCTTGATTGCGACTCAAGGGCAGGGCCACGGGCGAGTAATGAAGTGCCCACAAGTATTCGAGAGTTTTGATAACTTGATTGGTTAACTTTAACGAATCAAGCAATTAGAACGCCAGCTAAGAAAACAAACACTAAAAAGGCCAACCAGACATTATCTGGTTGGCCTTGCTTTTAGGTGTTTAGTCGACGCTTAGTTCGCGTTTAGCTAAACCCTATTTTTAGTTAGCAGCTTGCAGGACCGATCTCTTTCCACACACCCCATTGGCCTGTCGTTGTTGGATCTTCACCGGTTGTCCACCATTTCGCTTCCCAAACCTTACCGCCTTGAGTTACTTGATCGCCACCCGTGTAAACCGCGCCTGAATCCCAAGCGTTAGTACACGTACCGCCGCCTGTGGTTTTCTTAATAACTTTCACTGAAGTAGCCGCTACCGATGTCTCTGTGCCATCGCTGACCGTTACAGAGAAGTTCAGCGTTGTATCTTGCGTGTATTCCGCCGCGACAAAGCTCACTGAAGAACCTTGAACCGTTGCATCAATACCAGCAGGTACATCCCATGTGAAGGTCAATGTGTCTTGGTCTGCATCGCTCGAAGCTGAAGCATCAACCACGACTACATCACCCGCATTAACTTCAGCCGGAGCCGTAACCACAGCAACTGGTGCTGTATTGACTGGGCCTGTGTCTTTAGGAGTTACCGTTACAACAACGGTGTCAGTTGCAGTAGCGCCTTCGTTATCAGTTACCGTTAGGCTGAACGTGAGTGCTTCTTGTTGCGCGACTTCAACCACATCGAAGCTTGCAACAGCCGCATTCGCGTTCGCCAGCGTTACTGCCGTGCCGCTTACTTGTGACCAAGCATAGCTCGCAATCGTACCGTCGCTGTCTTTTGAAGCGCTGCCATCTAGAGAAACAGAAGCCGGGCCTTCAACTGATTGGTCTGCACCTGCAGCTGCGGTTGGTTTGCGGTTGACAGGATCTGTCGTACCGCCAGCAAGACCTTCATGCATCGCATTCAGAATGTCGCCGTTATCTGCATCAATTTCCCAAGAGAATAGACCCGCAAGACCAAGGCTACGAACGTACGCGCCTTTTGCTTTAACTGAGCGGTCATCATCAAATGTGATTAGCTGGCCTGAAGTGCGGTTCCAAACGTAAGGCGCTTCTGCCATTTCGTCGTAGCCATATTCGAAGCCGTTGATGCCTTGGTTGTTCGCGCCAAGCATGTTTGCTTTAATACCTTTGTAATCAATAACGCCATCTTCCCATACGCCTTGCGCAGAGCTACCTTTCAGTTTGCCGTTACCTACGCCTGTCATAGGGTCGCTAGGATCGGTGAGTGATGATGGTAATACGCCTTCCCAACCACGACCGTACATCGCTGTACCAACCACAAGCTTGTTCGCTGGAACACCTTGCTCAAGCAACAATTGAATGCCGTTGTCTGTGGTGTAAGCAGGGCCTGTGTACTGTTCGCCATTTTCATCAAGGCCTGTGCCATCACATTGACCAGGGCGCATAAAGTTACCGCAGTTGAGTGCTGTTTGGTGACCTAAAACGTTATTCCAACCGCCGTAGAAGTCGTAAGTCATTGCGAAGATGTAATCCATGTATTGGATAGCATCGCCGTAGTTCACGTCTTCAATCTTATCGTGGCCGACACCAATCGCAGAAGTGAGCTCGTAAGTACGACCG
Source organism: Vibrio sp. OPT18 (assembly GCF_015163615.1). Classification (NCBI taxonomy): domain Bacteria; kingdom Pseudomonadati; phylum Pseudomonadota; class Gammaproteobacteria; order Vibrionales; family Vibrionaceae; genus Vibrio; species Vibrio sp. OPT18. The sequence goes on along the minus strand of NZ_JADDYK010000048.1, from coordinate 53,438 downwards.
TTTTCCGCTTCTAGCTCATCTAGCATCACGCGAAGTTCTGCCATCAATGAAATGTAAGCTGGGCCATCATTTACAGGGTCACCAAGGTCTGGCGCCGCACCGCCTCCACCAGGGAATTCCCAATCGATATCCACACCGTCGTAGAATTTCCATGTGTTGAGGAATTTCTTAACCGATGCAACGAAGGTGTCACGGTTGGCTTTGGTTGTGAAATCAAAGAACGGGTCAGACAGCGTCCAGCCACCAATCGATGGGATGATCTTCAAATCAGGATTACGCTGTTTTAGCGCCATCATCATTGCGTAGTTACCCTTGATCGGTGAGCTGTATTCGTGTCCCGCTTGAGGAAAGCTCTTTTGGAATGCCGCCCAAGGATCATGAATTACCACTTCGTAATCGTTAACACCCTGACAAGCTGTCATGAGTGCGTTGTAGCTGTTACCACCTACTGATTTAACTGATTCGTTCGGACCACAAATTGGGATGAAGCCATAAAGGATATGGGTCAAGTTGTCAGCGGGTAGGTTATCAACGGTGTAATCACGGCCGTAAATACCCCACTCAACAAAGTAAGTACCGACTACCGTGTTTGGATCTGTGTTGTACGACTTGTTGTTCGGATCCACATTCATCGCAAGTGGCGCTAAGTGTGAGCCATCGGTATCAGCGATCGTGATTTGAGCTGGTGCGCTCTTGCTACAACCTGTTTCATCACATGCTTCGATTTCCATCTCAAATAAGCCGCCTTGGCCGTATTCGAAAGAAGCTGTGGTTTGGCTGCCAGTGATTGGGCCGGTGGCCACTTTAACGCCATCAAAGTAGATGTTGTACGTGTTTCCTGACGTTCCGCTCCATTGGTTGAACTTAACGTCGACCTTCGCTTTGTCGTGATATTTCACCATCTGGTTGTAGCCAGAGGTGGTTTCCATCGCGAGTTCAATTTTAGAAAATTGCAGGTTGTTGGAACCGTACATGTCGATGCTAGGTGCTGTTGGAGCAGCTAATGCTGTACCAGATAGCGCTAGAGCAATGCTTGCAGCACAGGTATTTATACGAATCATACTATTTCTCTCATTCCTTGAAGATTACGAGAACCCAATGGCCCCATAAACGGCTCCAATCAGTTTTGAAGGAGCTTCCCAGTCAGTATTCGAGAGAGTTTTAATTTCATAACTGAAAATAAATCCGTTTTCGATGGACAACTAAAAAATTGTATCTTGTTACAATTCTGTTGCTTAACGAATGAGAGGCTGAGTCCATGTTTTATAAAATAAAACATCCTTCAGTAGGAAAATCTCACAAGTGAAAATTCACGACATGAAGTTATGAAAAGGTGCGACAAACTATAAGAAAATACTGTGGATTGAAGCAGAATCACAAAGTGAAGTATGTTGAGCGAGTGTGTTCGATCGACGAGTAAACTTGAAGGCGAATGCAGTTCGGAGTAAGGAGAAGCGAGGTCTATCTTTTGAATTGTTCAGCTAAGGAAGCGCGTCGTTGTTGCATGACACTATGGGTATCACCAGTCGCAGTATCTTCGTAGCCTTCTTTAATAAATTGCTGAGATGGTACGCTTGGCTCTAATCGCTTCAAGCGAGGCGAATCGTAAGTACCACTGATGGTGTAAACGGTGGTTCCAGAGCCAGTGTTGATCGTGACGATCTTACCGTCAAAATCGAATGAGGTAGTGATAAGACGATGATTCATCATCACACCGTTCTCTGAAAGTGTCAGGATATCGGTGTTGTAAGGTGGCGCCGCAATCTCTATCCATGTGCCATAGACGTTGCTTGGGCTGACAGATTGCTGGTGGGCTTGGTAAGCAAAATAGCCGGCGGTGAGGGCAACCATAAAGCCAGCTAATAGGAAGCCGTAGAGTAACGAGTTGGCAAATAGATCTCTGCTTTTAGTCGGCTTTTTTGCCATTATCTCTTCATTTTTCGACTGATATTGTTTTAGATTCTATTAACTAAAACCTTAGTTTGCAAAAATTGTTCTAAGAGTTAGAAGCAGGATCGAATGTTCTAATAAATTTGGTTGCATTAGTGGTTTTTAGCCTTGCTCCTCAGTATTTACGTTATCCATGAAAGCGAATTCCAGAAATGCTTAAGCTATGCGTATTTATTTCTTGTAGGAAAGTCTCGAATTGGTTAAAACAATTATCACCTAAATTTACGCATAGGCTTACTCGGTGAGCTCAATAATTGCAATTTGAAGATAACAAGGAAGTACAATGATTAAAGAAAACACATACTTTGAAGGTGGCGTTAAGTCGTTAGCGTTTAACCAGTCTGGTGCTGATGTGAGTGTTGGTGTAATGGCGGCTGGTGAGTACACTTTTGGTACTGCGGCTCCAGAAAAGATGACCGTTGTTAAAGGTGCTTTGATTGTAAAGCGTGTTGGCGATGATGACTGGACGACATACCAATCTGGTGAGTCTTTTGACGTTGCGGGTGATTCATCATTCGACCTACAGGTAAAAGAAGCGACGGCTTACCTGTGTGAGTACTTGTAATCAGGTCTAAATTTGTTCAATCAGGGCATCGTTTGTCTCTGATTGAATAGAAAAAAACCACGCTCTAGGAGCGTGGTTAAATAAGTGATAGTAACCGGCAGTGGATAGTGTCACTTGTTTTTGTAGTCATCAAATGGATGACCAAATCGTTGTTCGTTGCAAAATCTCTTCAATCTTCAAAGCTCAAAGCTCAAAGCTCAAAGCCAAGACATCAGTAAGTCTCAAACACACCGTTGTTGTAGTCTTGAATTGTCTGTTCAATCTCTTCCATCGAGTTCATGACAAACGGACCATAGTGCACAACAGGTTCATTAATCGGTTCACCAGAAAAAATCAGTACCCCTGAATCTTCCAAGCTACCCAAAGACAGCAAGTCAGCTTTGGTGAGCAGGGCAAGTTGACCTTGGTTGATCACTTTGTCGCCGATCTTAATACTACCCTTGTACACGTAAGTCATGGCATTGTGATTAACATTAGTCCCTAACGTGACTTTTTGCCCAGAATGAGAGCGCCAATCCGCAACGCTTAATGGCACACCTGTTTTCTGTAATGGCCCCTGCGCTCGTAAAGCCTCTGAATCATCGTCAGTTTGGTTGTGCAGTTCAAACTCTCCAGCAATCACTCTTAACAAACCACTTCGTTCACTTTGATGTTCCGCGATGCTTTCACTTTGGAAATCGTGATACTGCGCTGGTTGCATTTTGTGTGTCGCAGGTTGGTTTATCCAAATCTGAAAACCATGCAGCGCACTTTCTTCCATCATTGGCATTTCGCTGTGAATGACACCACGGCCTGCGGCCATCCATTGCGCGCCACCGCTGCGCAGTTCTCCAACATTTCCCATATGGTCTTTGTGTTGGAAGTGACCTTGGAGCATGTAAGTGAGCGTTTCTATCCCACGGTGAGGATGTGGAGGAAAGCCGCCAACATAGTCTTTGCTTTCATCCGACTTAAGTTCATCAATCATTAAAAATGGAGAGAAACGTGCGTTATTAAAACCTGCGAGTCGTCGGATTTTGACGCCATCACCATCTGAGGTGGCATGTGCTGCAATCACATGATCTACTGCTCTTACATTCGTCATTTTGAAACCCTCGTAAACTTGAATAGCTGTAGTTTATGTAATTTGATTTAAAAAGAAGATGGCACAACGTTGAGTGACTTATTCGAAAATCTTGAACAGGTAACAATATGAAATTATGTCTATACTTGAATAGAGAGTAGACCGCCAAGGAGGCCGCTATGGCAGTTCAGCAAAAACATGGCGAAAGGCATGGTCGGATGGGTTTTGATAACGACTTTACAACGGAGCAAAGTCAGCGTTTTACAGAGGTTGCAAACAGTGCGGTAAAACGCCGCGTGAAAAAACGCGAGATAGAAGCGCCGTTTATTCAGTCAGCTAAGCAAGCCGCTTTTAAAACCGTGGTGAGGCGACCTAAAGGGAATAACCCAAACCGAACACGTCAAGTCATATGGATTATTATGATCGGGTTAGTGAGCCTTTGGCTTATGTACTTTGCAGGTTAGCAGCGCCGCTCAGTGATAGGAATGGCTAGCGTTGGCGCGTTTTTAATAGCGTAACATTGTTCCCTTCGATCTTCGCTTCAAAGCAATCTTCAAGTTCAGATGAATCCGGTGCTGAGCTGCTAATAAGGCTCGTTGGTAGTTCTTCTATCAAGGTCGATACTGGGTTGTCGTGATAATAAGCGTATCGGTTTTTTCCTGAATGCTTGGCCACATACATCGCTTTATCAGCACATCTCGTTAGCTCATGTAATTCTTGTGCATCTTGCGGATACAAAGAAACTCCAACACTGAGCGTTAACTCCTTGATTCTCTCGTTTGTTTGGCAGCCGCTTTCGAACAGCCCGCAAATCCTATCCAGAATACCATCTAGATCTTTACGTGTAGGAATATCGTAGAGCATCAAAACAAACTCGTCTCCAGCAAAGCGCGCGATGGAATAATCGTATTCATGGCTTTTTCTGTCTCTGGTTCGAATGTTGTTGCTCAAGCGATTGGCAAAATGCTGTAAGACACTGTCTCCCACATCATGCCCGTAGCTGTCGTTAATGCCTTTAAAGTCATCTATATCCAAAAAGACCAATGCCGTAAGTGATCGCTCACTATCTACTGTGGCTAGTTTTTCTGTCGCCCAGCGTTCAAAGCTCCAACGGTTTGCCAAGCCGGTTAACTGATCTCTGTAGGCGAGATCTTCAATGCCTTCTTTATACAGGCGTTGAATATAACTGACGGCTTTTGTGTAGTAGTAGGCGGATGTGTGGCACACCAAGCTCATGGTAAATAAGCTAAGGACAAATCGGTGTGTGCTGTTAAATGGCAAAGAAAAGTTGTTGGGCATTGCTGTAATCAAGGTGCTGATGAACAGGCAAAACGAGGTGCTGAAGATAATGCCAATTCTGAAATCATTAATGAAAATGACCGCGGCTAGAATTGGGTAGAGCCAAAGTATGCGATCGGGGATGGCGTGACTGTACAAGAATAGGATGACGCCCTGAACTAGAAGAACAGCACTCAGGATCAATTCGGAGTACTCAGGGTTGATGACTTTTCTTACATATAAAGCGTTAGAGATGGCAATGATGGCGAAGCACAATTCGAACATTGACAGCGTGTAATGCTGGCCTTGGAAGTAAGCCCAAGTATAGAAAATGAATAACGCAGCGGCAGTCAGTGAAAAGGAGTGGACAATTTTTTGCTTACGGGTGGATCGTATGTCCGCCATTTCTTCTAGGTGTCTGCCGACGAGCCTTTTCATGTGATCTGTGCCAAAGTTTTTGATAATGGTGTTAATAGTAGATTAAATAACAAGCTATGCAGAGGCTTAGATGTCTATTTAGTGTGACTACTATCAAGGTTTCATATGAAAGGCTGTTCAATTAATTCAAAATAGTGATGTATATCACCGACGGTACAGGTCATCTCTAAAAGATTAGATTTAAGCATCAAATCTGTAACCGTTGTTTGATGTTTATCTACTTGCTTTCAAGTGAGTTACTCCACATAGTTTGTAAACGACCAAAATTAAGAAAGGCTCATTATGTTAATTACCTTTAGTTGTAAAGCTCATGCTAGTGTCACGATGTTCGGTGAAGTCGGCCTCCAGTTCATCAAGATGCTTGGGCATAGCGGCTCCATCCCAGGCGCTCTGGATGCTTCAGAGGTTCCTAAAGCTCTGGATAATCTACGTGCTGCGATTGCAGCAGAGCAGAGCAAGCCCGTAGAGCAAGAAAATACTGATGACGACAATGAAGAAGAGGTGGTTGAAGCGCCTGTTAATATCGGTAGCCGAGCGTTCCCACTGGTTGAATTATTAAAGGCCGCCATCAAGGATGAATGCGAAGTGATGTGGGAAGACGGCAGCGGTAAACGACTGTAGTACGATTCGCGCGAAAAGTAACAAGCCTATTGAATCTATTTTAATAAGAATGGATGTTGAACCAGTATCGGACACACCATGGAGTTTGATGGTGATGAACCGATACTGATGTTTTATTTGATCAGCGATTTAGAAGCTAGTAACTAATAACTAATAATTAATAACGAACCGCTCATAACGAAAAGCTAGCTGGCTTTGTTAAATCGAATCGATTGTATTTTCTTTTCACTACCATCTAGGTAAGCGTAGCTTTCTAAGATCCAAAGTTGGCTATTGAGCATTCCCAATTCAATGCGAACATCAGCACTATTTACACCCTCATAGATGACATCTTGGATGTTAGTTGGATAAAAATTGTAACGATTATTTTGAGATTGAGGCTCGCCAGCAAAGTTGACATTTACCTGGGTAGCTTGGTTAGTGACATCCATTTGGTAGCCTTGAGCTTCATCGTAAGAGAACTGAGCCGTTAGGTTGACTCCTTGTGAATTAGCTACGCTCACCTCTGCTTGACTAATGCTGTTCAGTTTTCCTGTCGACTCTAAGTCCGAGATGGTATCCAGAGTGTTAACGTGATTGTGGATAGTGACATCCCATTCGCCAATGAAATTATTGAGCTCTTCCCAATTTTGTTGCTTCGTCTCTGTTGCTGCTGTGGCATTGACGTTGGTGTGCGCAATGGCTTCGTTACGGCTATCGTGACGGATGTTGTCTCGATTACTTCTAATGTCGTTACCTGCACCTGCAACCCCGCCGGCTACTCCGCCGACAACGGCACTTTTCATTGCTAGCTCTGCATCACCTGTTAATGCACCTATCGTGAGTCCTAACAGTGCGCCACCGACAGCGCCCTGCTTGGTGCTCGCATTGGGATCATCTTCACCAGGTGTCACACACCCAGCAAGTAGTGGAAGGCTAATAGCAATCGCAAGTGATGATTTGACCATTGAATTCATAGTTGGAACCTAAAAATGTGTTTATAAAAGGATCCAAACTTTATCAATGCAATGTCAGGCAACCATTATGAATAATGCTTTGTTTGTTGCGAAGTGTTTCACTTGTTTCTGTTTATTTACAAGGTTCGTCAGCCTTGAAATGAGTGACTTTTGTTATCGATATATCAATCCATAACACACCGTAAACAAAGTGATGCTGTTCACGCTTTCTTGACTCCCAATTCTGAACTAAGAATTTTTCCTAGTTATTCTAAGACCCTCTCTCATGCGGTCGATTTTTAGACTCCTTATTATTTCCCTGTCAAATAACAAACAATGCATGGTCGCAATTATGCCGTGCAGACCTCATAAATAATAAGAGAGTTCACAATGTTAAAGTTCCTAGATCAGGTTCGAAAACCGACGCTGGATCTTCCGGTCGAAACTAGAAGAAAAATGTGGTTTAAACCATTCCTACAATCTTACCTCGTCGTGTTCATTGGTTATCTAACCATGTATTTGGTCCGTAAGAACTTCAATGTCGCGCAAAACGACATGATTTCTACTTATGGGTTGTCGATGACGGATCTAGGTCTTATCGGTCTGGGTTTCTCTATCACTTACGGTATCGGTAAAACTGTCGTTTCCTATTATGCCGATGGTAAAAACACTAAGCAGTTCCTACCATTCATGCTTGTCCTTTCTGGTATTGCCATGTTGGGCTTCAGCTTCAGTATGGGCGGCGGCAGCGCTAGCTTATTCTTGATGGTTGCCTTCTATGCGTTGAGTGGTTTCTTTCAAAGTACCGGCGGTCCTTCAAGCTACTCGACCATCACTAAATGGACGCCTCGTAACAAGCGTGGTTCTTATTTAGGCCTTTGGAATATGTCGCACAACGTGGGTGGCGCAGGTGCGGCTGGTGTTGCTCTGTTCGGTGCTAACTACCTATTTGATGGCAACGTGATCGGTATGTTCGTGTTCCCATCAATCATTGCGATTGTGGTTGGCTTTATTGGTATGCGCTTTGGTAATGACTCTCCAGAAGCCTATGGTCTAGGTACGGTTGAAGAGTTGTTTGATGAAGAAGTCAGCGAAGAAGATACGGCTGCTGAAGAAAATCAAATGACTAAGAAAGAGATCTTTGTTGAATACATCCTGAAAAACAAAGTGATCTGGTTGCTCTGCTTCGCGAATATCTTCTTATACATTGTTCGTATCGGTATCGATCAATGGTCTACCGTTTATGCGTATCAAGAGCTAGGTCTATCAAAGGAAACGGCGATTTCAGGCTTCACTCTGTTTGAGGTTGGTGCACTAGTCGGTACGTTAATGTGGGGTTATCTATCTGACCTTGCGAACGGGCGCCGTGCTTTGGTTGCTTGTGTGTCGCTTGGCCTTATCATCGTTTCTCTAGAGTTCTATCAACATGCAACAAGTGAGTTCATGTACTTAGCATCACTGTTTGTGCTTGGTTTCCTTGTGTTTGGTCCTCAGTTGCTGATTGGTGTTGCTGCAGTAGGTTTCGTGCCTAAGAAAGCAATCAGTGTTGCAGATGGTGTGAAAGGCACATTTGCTTACTTAATTGGTGACAGCTTTGCCAAACTTGGCTTAGGCATGATTGCAGACGGCACGCCTATTTTTGGCTTAACGGGTTGGAAAGGCACGTTCGCAGCGCTTGATACGTCAGCTGCCATTTGTATCGTGTTACTGCTCTTCGTTGCGGTTGCGGAAGAGAAGAAGATTCGCCACGCTAAGAAAATGCACTTAGCGTCTCAAAACGCGTAGCGAGTCTCACGTGCTTTATCTGATTAAAGCACGTGAGATCATACCAATCGTTAGTTCGATTCAGTATCATCTCTATCAATAAACTTAATTTTAGATAGCTCCTGTTGGGGCTATTTTTCTTTCTTACTCTTAATTCTGGTTAATATCATGATTAATGTTGCGCTTGTTGATGACCACGTCATTGTTCGATCTGGCTTTGCTCAATTACTCAGTCTTGAAGCTGATATTACGGTCGTGGGGGAATTCAACTCTGCGGCAGAAGCACGCCTAGGATTGCCAAGCTGTCACCCTGATGTCGTGATCTTGGATATCTCAATGCAGGACGAAAGTGGCCTGAGTTTATTGGAAGAGATTCCATCTGGCATTGCCAGCATCATGTTGAGCGTTCATGACTCTCCGGCGATGGTTGAGAAGTCATTAGAGTTAGGAGCCAAAGGTTATCTCAGCAAGCGCTGTAGCCCTGATGAGTTAATCCAAGCCGTACACACGAGCGCAAATGGTGGCTGTTATCTCACGCCCGATATCGCTATAAAGCTTGCGACGCCCATGAAGAATAAAGCCTCTTTAAATCAGCTCACCCGCAGAGAAAGCGAAGTGTGTCAGCTATTGGCAACAGGGCTCGATGTAAAATCTATTGCCGTAGAGCTAGGAGTTAGCCATAAAACGGTGCATGTACATCGAGCCAATGCGATGGACAAACTCAATGTTAAGAACAACGTCGAGTTAGCTAAATTGTTCACACAAGACCAGTACTAATGCGTTCCTATCTAGCCACCTCCCTGTGTGGGGTTTTTATGGCTGGCTGTGCATGGTTCTGTTTATGGGTTATTGCCTTCTATTTCATTAATGACCCTGAGTTAGCCATTCTGCTTTTCCCATTCTCACTTCGATTGGGAATGACGCTGCACACTCGCACCCACTATTGGCCCGCTATCTATATTGCAGAGTGGGGGCTTGCGATCGCTTTAGCTCTGCTACTTGATGAACCTCAATGGCTGACGATCCTTATCGCCAGTGGATTGAGTATTCCTGCCACTCTCATTGCCAAGCGTTATTATTCTGGTGACCAGAATCGTCACTTGCTAGTGATGGCGAGCTTAATCATGGTCACCGCATCAATTAACGTTGCTGTGGTGGGTTCTCATGTACCAGCCGTTTACATGGTGTGGTTAGCGAGTATCACGGGTGGACTGATGCTGGTGCCGATGTGTTATCTGGTCTGGAACTATCTATTCCAAAATAAGTGGGCGCCACTAAGCTCTTACTTAATCAACAATGTCGTTGAGTTCAAAATTCGTCACATCGCTTTATATAGCGTCTTGTTGGTGGCCAGTATTTTGATACAAACCAGTTTGCCTGATGAACTAAGGCGCTTCGCCCCGTTCTGTATGGCTATCCCTATTATCTTGCTCGCTGTTCGTTACGGATGGCAAGGCGCTCTGCTTGCAACAATGTTAAATAGTGTCGCGTTGATTGCTGCCCACAGCGGAACATCCAAACTCGAAATTACCGACTTACTCTTGTCTCTATCTGCTCAAACTATCACAGGTATACTGCTTGGCCTTGCGGTTCAAAAGCAGAAAGATCTCAACTCCAAATTGCGGAGCGAGCTCTCTAGGAATCAAAATCTTTCACGTCAGTTAGTTACCGCTGAAGAATCGGTTCGTCGTGATATTGCGCGTGAACTGCATGATGAAATCGGCCAAAACATCACGGCAATTCGTACTCAGGCAAGCATTATTAAACGCGTCGATGCCGCTGAGATGAGCGTTCGCTGTGCGGGTACCATTGAATCATTATCTTTGAATGTTTATGACACCACCAAACGTCTACTTACAAAACTAAGACCTAAGATGTTGGACGATTTGGATCTAAAAGATTCTGTGGAACAGCTTATTCGAGAGATGGAGTTTTCTGATCACGGCGTTGATATCCAGTTAAATTGGCAAGGTGATTACTCGTGTTTGAGTGACACGCTTAAGGTCACTATCTTCAGGCTGTGCCAAGAGTCTCTAAACAACGCCTCTAAATACGCCAACGCGAGCGAAATCAGAATTGAACTGATTTTAGATGATCAGGCTTATCTTCGGATCTCAGATAATGGCGTTGGTTTTACAGCGCAAGACCTTCTCAAAGGAATGGGGGTTCGTGGTATGCAAGAGCGTGTTCAGGCGCTCGGCGGCAAGATGACAATCAACGCTAATGGCTCAT
>NZ_JADDYK010000048.1:20102-42537 GCF_015163615.1 Vibrio sp. OPT18 | reverse complement strand
CTTCGGGTACCAATATCAGCGTTACATTACCTAAAGTGTGAGAACGAATATGTTTGGATTTCTGCGCTCAACAACGTCAAAGAGTGATGTTCTAACAGATGATGAAGTCAATCAGAGTTATCGCTACTGGCGTCTTCACATCATGATAGGTATGTATGTCGGCTATGCGGGTTTTTACTTCACTCGTAAAACCTTTAATTACGCCGCGCCTGCTATGATCACCGATCTTGGTTTGGACAAAGGCGATATCGGCTTAATTGGCACGCTATTTTATCTTTCTTATGGCTTATCGAAATTTATCTCAGGCACGATATCGGATCGGTCGAACCCTCGTTACTTCATGGGGCTTGGCCTAATCGCGACTGGTCTGATAAACATCGCGTTTGGCTTTTCGAGTTCGTTAGCGGCTTTTATCTCGCTATGGGTTCTGAATGCATGGTTCCAAGGTTGGGGCTGGCCATCGTGTTCCAAGTTATTGACGACTTGGTATTCTCGCTCCGAAAGAGGCTTTCGCTGGGCAATCTGGAATACAGCACACAACGTTGGCGGGGCGCTTATCCCTATTCTTGTGGGTTATCTAACGCTGCAGTTCAGTTGGCGAGCTGGGTTTATCTGGCCGGGTGTGATTGGTGTTTTTATCGGTCTTATCGTTTGCTGGCGCTTACGTGACAAGCCCACCACCATGGGACTGCCGACGGTAGGAAAGTGGCGTAATGATCACCTAGAATTAGCGCAAGAGAGCCATGGGCAAGGGTTAAGCTATCGAGAGATCCTGAAAACCTATGTGTTCAGCAATAAGTACATTTGGTTACTCGCCTTTAGCTATGTGTTGGTTTACATCGTAAGAACGGCAGTTAACGACTGGGGCAATTTATACCTCACCGAAGAACACGATTACAGTTTGATAAACGCCAACGCTGCGTTGTCTCTGTTCGAGATAGGAGGTTTTGTTGGTTCACTTGTTGCTGGGTGGGGATCGGATAGGTTATTTGGTGGTAACCGTGGCCCGATGAACATCCTGTTTGCGATTGGCATTTTCCTTTCGGTATCGGCTTTATGGCTTATGCCTTTAACCAACTTTGTGTTTCAGGCGGCTGGGCTGTTTTGTGTAGGCTTTTTTGTTTTTGGCCCTCAAATGCTCATTGGTATGGCGGCGGCTGAATGTTCGCATAAAGACTCTGCCGGGGCGGCTACAGGTTTTGTTGGCTTGTTTGCTTACATGGGAGCGGCACTTTCTGGTTACCCACTGGCGCTCGTTCTAGAAACTTACGGTTGGAGTGGGTTCTTCATTACCATCTCGACTTGTGCAGCCGTTATTGGCTTGCTACTACTGCCTTTCCTACAAGCTCAATCACCTCAGAAAAGTGCAGAGGTTCGCTCTGGTTTTTAAGGGGCTTCTTCGTTAATAAGATAGCTGCTAATAGCCCTCTGGTTGTTGTGCAGCTATCCTACCTTCAGCGTTTTTTATACATAGCAATCAAATGTGACTCTTTTCACGCTTTTCATCGATCTCACCTGTTTCTAAGAATTTTTCCTATTGCGTCTAAGACCTCATCTCATGTGGGTTCTAGCTGCTCTCTGTAGTCTTTCTAATTATTTACGTTATTAGAATCAGCTCTCTGAATTGTGTTCAAAGGGCTCACTACGGAAAACGCCATGTCACTCAGCCACTTCTCAGAACACTCATTTTTCCCAATGGAAAACACCATCCAAAATTATGCATGGGGGAGCATTTCTTCGATACGTGAACTGTTTGGCTTTAAGAATGAGTCACAAGAGCCGCAAGCGGAAGTTTGGATGGGAGCGCATCCGAAGGGTTGCTCAATGGTTAAGCTTGACCAACATTTGGTGCCTCTATCTGAGCTGATTAACAAGAATAAACCCGCTTATTTATCTACTGATATTGCGCAGGAGTTCGGTGAACTGCCGTTCTTATTTAAGATCTTGGCAGCAGAAAAAGCGCTATCTGTTCAGGTTCACCCAAACAAGCAGCAAGCAGAAGTTGGCTTTGCAAGAGAAGAGCAAGCAAGAATTCCTCTGACTGCAGGGCATCGTAATTACAAAGACTCTAACCACAAACCTGAATTGGTTTACGCGATCACTGAATACCAAGCGATGAATGGCTTTCGAGAATTCGATGAAATATTAGGGTTGTTCAGAAAGTTGTATTCGAGCGAGTTGGCTGGTTTGGTTGAAGAGTTTGGTAACAATCTTGATTCTCTAGGCTTAGAAGCGTTTTTTCGTGATCTGTTAACTCTAGATGACCAACGTAAACACCGAGCATTAGAGCAACTTCTGACTTACGCAGCGTCTCATCAAGACCAAGCTGAGTTTGCTTTGGTTACTGAGCTTAGCCACCAGTACCCGAACGATATCGGTCTGTTTTGTGTTCTGCTGCTTAACTTGATCACGCTAAAGCCAGGTGAAGCGATGTATTTGAATGCAAACACTCCGCATGCATACATTAAGGGAACGGGGCTCGAGATCATGGCAAATTCAGACAACGTGCTACGTGCTGGTTTAACGCCAAAACACATAGATGTCCCTGAATTAGTGGCGTGTACAGAGTTTTCGCCAATCGCGTTTGATCGCTTGTTGTTGGCGCCCTCCAAGCTGGGGCAATGTGATAGCTATGATATCCCGGTCAGTGATTTCAACTTCAATATCTTTCATTGCCCTCAGCAAGAAGAAGTCATCACAAGCGGTGCTGAGATTTTAATGGCAATCGATGATGATTTAACGTTAATGAGTCAGAAAGGTGAATACCTAACACTCACCAAAGGGCAATCGGTATTTATCCCAGCTTATATTGGTCATTACGAATTGAGCAGTAAAGGACGAGTGGCTAGAGCGTTTAATTAAGGGAATAGCTGTCGTCTAACATTAGAAAGCTTTCGGGCTTTGGCTATGCGGTAAAGTCTTAGAGATATTAGTAAGAATGAACATTTCATAACAACAAGAGCGCTTCGAATCAGGAAACAAATGTTTTCATAGGTTGACTAATAAATACAGGCTGAAACAATAAGCTAAATTTATAGAAGTGTGTTGATCTAAGGAAATTTGATGAGCTCTTATTCTCACGTTCGCAGTTATGCCAGTTTATTCAGTGTCTTATCGTTGGCGCTCACATCAGCTCCGAGTGCGGCTGATATATCAACAACGCCCGTCATTGGTGGCGTTTTTAGCTCCAGTGAAGTGTTTAAAAATGAGGTGCTTTCAAGCCTAAGTTATTCTGCCAAACTCACTCGTGATGCGGCTCTTTTCACGATTGGTGGCGTTACATTAGATGCGTATATTCTCGCTCTCCCTTTAGATCTCAAAACCAAAGCTCGAGTCGTTGCTCAGTTATCTAACCCGACGTACTCAATTCCTCTGGGTTATTTTCTCTATAGTTATTACGACCGCTATTCAGGCTTGGGCAGTGAAGATGTGTTCAAATCTTACTTGTCGACGGTTTATGATAAGCAGGCGCTAAAGGGCTTTGAACATAGCCTTTATCATGTTGGAGATAAGCCAACCTCAGATCATCACGAGCCAGATACCTCGACTGAAGCAACGGGACATCATGAAGGTATTCGTATCGATGAACAGTTCATTGCCAACATGGTGGTTATCTACGATGCGTTATTCGAAATTGGTGTTTGGCAGGATATGGACACGCTCCCTGCGAATTACACATACTTAACCAATAGCCCTGAAGATCTAGCGATCATCGCTCAGATTCAACCGATCATTGTTGATTTGATCGGTAAAGCGGCAATGGGAATAGATGACGGCGACATGAAGTCTGCAATGTTGGCGATTGCAGAAGATGGTAAACCAGAAAACGCTGATAAGCCGAATAACAAAGCACAAGCTCTTACCATCACGCTTATTGATTTTGTGCGCTTAAACTTGCTGAAAGCCTACCGACAGTTTGTGTTTAAAGAAGAACGTGCAGAAGCGCTCGATGATTGGATGCAGCAAGCGTTCAGTGACCAGCCTGATGCGCTCATTCAGTTCTTAGAATCCCAACAGAACAAACGTTTTGCGGTCCAAGTGACTGTCGATGGTTTACAACAAGGATTGATTGAGGGGTTGGTCGATGAAGATTCACCTTTCATTTCGGTCGCTTATCAGAACCATAAAAACCGAGCGCAATATAAACCTCAGTTAGAAGAGGTCATTGAGCCAGAACATCAACAGCAGGTGAAGTTCATAGAAGTCCTGTCTGAACAAACCTACCGTGATCCGAATTACCTTCCGTTCTTCAAAAAACTCTATCAAGAGAATCGAAATAATATAAGCCGAGTGGGTATCTCTTCGACTCCAACAATCAGTGTGCGCAACCTACCGATCATTAAAACGGGCGCAAAAGTGTCTGGTAATGGTGGTACGGGTATCCCTAATTTTCATTTTGTCGATCGAGAGATCGACCGAGCTTATTACTTCTTCGGCAATGATGCCCTGCAGTTGGATGTGTTGATGGCGAACAACAAGGTGCAGACCATGTTTGATCGCCTTGATTACCTTAAAACGCTGAACTGCAACGCCCAATACGATTGGAATGCTCATACCACTTATGATGGGTTAGTGAACCTAGGCTTGGGTGAGTCACTGCGTGATTATGGTGAGAAACGTTGTGTGAAAGAGCTTCAAGAACGTTCAGAAGTCGAAGTGGTTTTGCAAGAAAAGCGTCAAGCCTTGATAGAAGATATTGAAGCGTACCAGTCTATATCTAGCTTTGATTTTTTCACTAAGTTTTCAAAGAGAACTCAGGTTAAACAGTCGATCACTCAGTTTGCCGAGTTAGATGGAAAAGGGATGCCAGACTACACCTTGGTTTATAACCCATGGCCGGATCACTTCGCACACTTTACCGGTCCTTTTAGTGACGAAATTCTGATGCCGACTGGAGAGCTCAACCGACTGGACTATTGGATTCGCCAGATTGAAGCGACCTACCGCAGTGCAGGCGTTTACGATAAAACGCTATGGGGCATGGCTGGGGATCATGGTTTAACGCCGGTGTTCTACGCGCTCAATCCCGAAAAGCAGGTATTTGAAGGCTTACAAGCAGAGCTAGAGTATCCAATTGTGGTTAAGAAAATATCTTCAGACGAGGGGGAAGGGCCTAAAATCACCAATGCTCTAAGCTATCCAAGCTCGAAGGAATTGGATGTGGTGGTCGCCTCTACTGCTGGTGGTAACTTTATGATGGACTTCTTTAATTCGGCTAAAGGGTGGCAGGTTCAGCCGGTTTACCAAGAACTCACGCAGTGGACTCCGATTGCTGCGCCAGCTGGTCAGGGTATCGATATTATTAATCAGATAGTGCAACGCTTGCCTGAAAGTCTTGATTATATGGTCTTGAGAGAAAGCACATGTGATCAACGACGCTGCACTGTTCGTGTGATTGGTAACCGTGATTTAGAGCGGGTCGATGAATTGATCACACGTGAAGGTGACAAGCTTTTTTATGAGTCGCTGAAGGGCAACCGAGCGCCGATTTTACTTGATACCCAAAGACTCAATCCATATCTCGCGTTGCCAAGCGAAGTTGATTTTGCGCGGTATTCTCGATTGGTAGAAAAGTGTATTAACCGAGCGGTCAAGGTGGATGTGACAACGTGGTGTAACAGTGCTGAGTGGACTGCACTAACGAAACCAACGCCTCGTCCAGATTCTGTGAACCAACTGGTCAATATCTACCTTGAAGATCGGGCTGGCACGGTTAACTTGTTCCCTAAAGCGGGAATTGGCTACAACACCAAGGTACCAGGGCGTCACGCTGGTGAGGATTACTTAGAAAAAGATGCCTTCATCGGATTCTGGGGAGCACCAATTGGTGATAATTCTCAGCAACTGAAAATCGAAGCTAACGGCTCTTTAGCGCCAACGCTGTTTGAGTATTTGACCGGAGAACCTGTGGTCGAAGGCGAGAGCGGTTGGGGTTTTCCGTCGTTGATTGAGAAATTAGATATTTCTACCGCGCGCTAAAGTTAATGCTCTCTATCTAGCATCTAAATAGATTATCTCTGTTAGCTAGGTTGAGAGCCATCCCCACAAAATCATCATCTGCTTCATCAACAACGTGATAGCCCAGTGATTGATAAAAGCTAATGGCACGAGTGTTACTTCTAAAGCTCGACAGAGTGACATGGCTTAGTTGCTCTTCCATGGTTCTTTTATGTATGAGAGCCATGACTTGCTTGCCAAGCGAACGGCCTTGGTATTGAGGGAAAATGATCAGCAGATGAATATGGTATGCGTTGTCATAAGGCTTAAAGCAGGCGAGTCCTACTCTTTTATTTTCGCGATATACCCAATGAAACCAAGAGGGATGGTATTCGTTTAAAAGTCGTTTGCGTTGGAAGTCGTCATCCCAACCGAAAACGTCATCTACGTGTATGAATATACCTTGTTTCACACACGCAAATAGTTCTTCGAACTCAGAGTTTGAAACAAGTCGGAGTTGTATATTCTCTTCTTTAATTGCCACTTTACTTCCTTATTAAACGCCTTTGAATAAGCAAACAGTAACATAACTGAAGAGGACGAATTAGCTTTTGATTTTACGATGTTATAAAACCAAAAAGCCACGCGTAGTGCGTGGCTTAAAATAGAGTTTTGGACTGATTTTTCTATACGATCTTAAGCGCGTGATGGCGCGTGAGCTGTTTGTGTAGCGAGTCTTTGAGCTCCATGCGTTCTACTTTGAGGTTGTGCATGCTGTCGTCATCGATAGGGCTGCCAGAGATTTCTAGCTGACGGATGTCGTAGTCGAGTTGGTGGTATTTCTGCATGTCTGCTTTGAATTTTTCGTCGTCGTGGTTGAGCTGAACAATGTCTAATTTAAGATCTGGGAAATCTAAGATAAAGGCATGGTTTTCATTGAGCATTGGCACTTCCTCTCTAGTCGAATTATTAACAGTATAGAAGTAATTTTTCGAAAGAAATGTGGTTCAAAACACAAAGCGGTAAAGCGATCAAAAAAGGGCACAAACTCGTGGGATCATCCTCGAACTTGCGCCCTTTTGTATGTATATAGCTAACTATTTATAGTTATATGTTTAGAACTATAAGAGTTTAAAGCAGAAAGTTTACTTTGCTTTCTTGCCAGAGCGTTGCTGCTCTTTGTGTGCAAGCTTCTCTTTTTTGCGTTGCTCGATAAGGTGAGCAGCTTCGCCGCCTACGTGGGTTTCGCCACGGGCATTCGACAGTTGAACTTGCTTTTCACGTTCACGGAAACGGGCTTTCTGCTCGTCGCTGTGCTTATCAATACACTTAGGGCAGCTTACGCCTTTCTCGAAGTGTTCAGAGGCTTTGTCTTCGTCTGTGATTGGCAGGCGACACGCGTTACACACATCGTAGCCGCTCTTTTCTAGCTGGTGGTTTACTGCAACACGACCATCAAATACGTAGCAGTCGCCTTCCCACATGCTCTCTTCTTCAGGTACTTCTTCTAGGTACTTAAGAATGCCGCCTTCAAGGTGGTAAACCTCATCAAAGCCTTGTTCTTTCATGTAGGCTGTTGATTTTTCGCAACGAATACCGCCAGTACAGAACATCGCGACTTTCTTGTGCTTTTTAGGATCAAGGTTGTCTTCAACGTACTGAGGGAATTCACGGAAGGTTTCTGTGTTTGGATTTACGGCATTTTTGAAGGTGCCGATGTCCACTTCGTAGTCGTTACGAGTATCAACCAGAATCACATCAGGATCAGAGATCAATGCGTTCCACTCGTTTGGTTTCACGTAAGTGCCGACAACATGGCGTGGGTCGATGCCCTCAACGCCCATGGTTACGATCTCTTTCTTAAGCTTAACCTTGGTGCGGTTGAATGGTTGTTCTTCGTTGAACGACTCTTTGTAAACAACATCAGCCAAGCGAGAATCTTGTTTGAACCATTGAAGAAGGGCGTCGATAGATTCGCGCTTACCTGCAACGGTACCGTTGATACCTTCACTCGCAAGTAACAAAGTACCGCGGATTTGGTTGGCTTCTAACACGTCAGTTAGTGGCTGGCGAATTTCTTGGTAATCATCAAGTGCTACGAATTTATACAGAGCACATACAACATATTGAAACATGGTTTTTCCTTTCTGCGAGCTGGAACGTAAATCCAGAGCGGTTGCCTGTTGTGATCAGAACTGAGTATTTCAACTTAGTTCTGTCTTGTTGGCTTATTAAAATCAGGCGCAGTATAACCAAGGCGGTGCGGGACAAAAACCAACCAAACGTAGGGCTATATAACATCATTTTTGGTGTGGTTTTAGGTGTGATGAAAAGGCCGTTATTTGATACGCAATTTTAGCTCTAATAAGCAGTGGTGCTTTGTTGTCTATTGAATACTTGGCTAGGAACTTATGTAGTATCTCATCTCAATGAGTTGGTGTTCTCCGACGATTTCTACTTCACGAATGAACTCAAAGCCAAACTTTTCATAGTAATCTTTTAGGTATTGATGGGCGTGGATTTCAATGACTTTGGCACCATATTCAGAGGCGTGTTTTAGAAGTGCGCTAACAATTTTAGACGCGATACCTGATCCTCGATAAGGTTGCAGAACAGCAACACGTGCCATGGTTGAGTGTCCTGATTCATCAATGTGCAAGCGTGCCGTCGCGACTAAATTATCTTCATCGGTGATGAGTGCATGATGTGAGACAGGATCGAGCCCATCAAGATCCAATATGTGCGGTATGCCTTGTTCAACAACGAATACTTGATGACGAATGGACTGTGCTTTCGTTATCAATTCTGGGTTGTTACCTACCACCAATTCCATTTCATTGCTCCATGCTGCTAACGAATGTTTTTAGAATCCCGCTATTTGTGAGGGGATGTACGCTTATGACTTACCTTTAAATTAAGGCTTTTGAATAGCTGCTTGTCTCTATATCGATGATCTCCACGGTCAGTGAAGCATTGGATAGTGGAAGAGCAAGTAATTGGTCCAAAATGGACTTGGAGAGCATCGCTTTAACGCTTTCGTTACGCCCAGACAAAATACGCACAGAGACATGCACGAAGTCTTCTTTTACTTCACCGGTTTGGTAATGCTGATAGGCAAGGCTGCGTACTTTGATGTCCTCTCCTGTTGGTGAGAACAACTGAGACTCCATCGCGCCGAGAAACACTTTTTGGTTGAGTTGCTGACTATCAATAGTGGATGAGTGTTCGATAATACAATGCGGCAAACTGACGTCCTTTCTGTGCTTTATGGAGACCTAAAATTAAGGCCAATGTGACTCTCTTGTTGAGAATGACATTGGCCTTTAATGCTGACTCGTGACAGCTTTCTCAGTAATAAGCCGATCAGGCAATCACCAAAGCGGCCAGTATTGTCAGCTATTACGCTTGGTTAAGTACTTCTGCTAAGCGTTTTACCGCTTCCGTCAATTCTTCTGGCTTGGCGTTGGTGAAGTTTAAGCGCAGTGCGGCTTTGGCTTCATCGGCCTTTGGATAGAATACTGGGCTTGGTACTACCGCTACACCATTCGATAGTAGAGTTTTAGCCAGTTCGAAGGTGTCACACTCTGGGATCTCAACCCAAATGAACATCCCGCCGTCTACCGCTTTCAGTACACAGTCAGCAGGCAGTTGTTTCTCTAGCTCTGAGAACAGCACCTCATAACGAGACTTGTACAGGGTGCGAATGTTTTCCATGTGTACGTTGAAGTCTTCATGTTTTAGAAGACCAACAAGCAGTGCTTGCATTGGTACACTTGAGTGTAAGTCAGCGCCTTGCTTCACTTTGATCAGTGGTTCAAGGTAGCTGCGTTTTCCTGTTACTGCGCCAATACGTAAACCTGGCGATGCAATCTTAGAGAATGAACGAAGAACGATAGAGTTATCAGGGCAGAACGAAGAAACCAACGGCAGTTCTGTACCTGTGAAACGTAGCTCACGGTATGGCGCATCTTCAATGAATGCCACGTTGTATTTGATACACAGCTCAGCCACTTTTTGACGAGTTTCTGTTGTCCAGCACACGCCGGTTGGGTTGTGGAAATCAGGCACGGCATAGAACATTTTCGGTGATTGCTGTGCAAAGCACGTTTCCAGTTCATCTAGGTTCGGGCCAAATTCAGTTTGAGACACGGTCGCAATGTTTGCTTGAACTAGGCCAAACACCTGCATCGCACCTAAGTAACTTGGCGCTTCCATCACAACTACATCACCTGGGTCAACATACGCGCGCGCAATCAAATCCAAACCTTGCTGAGAGCCAGTACAAATCATTGCCGTGTGAGTCTCTGGCAATTGGTAGCTTTGTGTTAGGTGGTCAAGCAACGGGCCGTAACCGGCAGTAGAACCGTATTGGAAAACTTCAGGCATGTTCGCTAGGTTTTCTAGCGTTGGCTTCATTAAATCGATAGGGAATGTCTTCTCATCCGGTAAACCACCGGCCAATGAGATGACATTTGGATCACTTGCGGCTGCGAGGATCTCTCGAATGTATGAAGATTGAATCTGTTGTAATGACTGTGCGATTTCCATGTGTTGTGTCTCGTCGTTTATCGTTTTTATTCTATCGCTTGATATTACACGGCAATTGTAAAAACTAGCGTGTCCGTTTATGCTCTTAAACATGTCCATTTATGCTATTTAAACGATGTCACGTCAACACATATCGCGAATCAATGATGTCTTGTTCCATATTCACCAAGACATCAGTCAGCCTTTGTCTGCCAAAGAGTTATCTGAGATAGCGGCCTATTCAGAACAGCACTTTCATCGCACCTTCAAAAGTGTGGTCGGGGAGTCGTTGCATCAATATATCCGACGAACTCGAATGGAGTATGCAGCCAACCAATTGATGTTTGATACTAGTTCGTCTGTGGTTGAGATCGCGCATAAATGTGGCTTTAGTTCTGTGTCTTCGTTTAGTCGAGCATTTAAAGCGACCTTTAATATGTCGCCCGGAGAATGGCGTAAACACGATTTACAAGTAGCAGAAAAACCCTATTTGAAAGATCCCGAAGTGGCGGCGGGCTATTTGAATGTGGCGCAGCGAGTATTGCCCGAACCCAAGATCGTTGAAGTGCCTGAACGCATGGCGGCCTATGTTCGACATACGGGTTATAACCGCTCTATTCGTAATGCGTGGTTGATATTGAAAGCGTGGGCGAATTCCGAACAGCGTGATTTTTCGAGCCAATTTGGTTTGCATCACTCAAACCCTGCTTGGGTTGAAATGGATCAGTGTCGTTATGTCGCGTGTATCGCGATTGATGAGCCGATTAAGTATCGTAGTGTCGTGAACCAGATGGTGATTCCGGGTGGTTTACATGCCGTATTTCGATTGAATGGCCGCTACGGCGAGCTGCTACCACAGATCAGTATGGTGTTAGAAAAGTGGCTACCTACATCTGGCTTTAAACAGCGATCGACTCCTGCGTATGTGCATTATCATCAGAATCACTTTCTTAATAGTGATGAAATATTCGAACTCGATTTCTACCTTCCCGTGAGTTTTTACTGAGCCTTTACTAGGCTAACCATTGAGTTGGCTCAGTAATTGGTTTTGTTGAGTTTTGTCGAGCGTGATTTTACTCATTTGTTGTGGCTAATTTGCTCGCTCAATGACAGAAAGGCGTCTTATGTTGATGGTGCGATGGGAGAGAAGCTTGTTGATAAACGACTCTAAGTAAATGATGACAACGTACGGATTAAACGATAGCATCCCGCTCTAATTGCAAATAGTTCTTAATATCACTCGCTAGAATATATGACCATTACCCACAAAGATTATCTGAAAATTGCCTTCCCTTTCATCATCTCAACGATGACACAGCCTCTACTAGGTGCGGTAGATACTGCTGTTATCGGCCAACTTGGTATTGCTGAACTGATTGGTGGCGTGGCGATCGGCACCATCATTATGAACACCATGTATTGGTTATTTGGCTTTTTCCGTGTCAGTACCACGGGGCAAAGTGCGATGGCACTGGGTAAGGGAAACCGCTCTGATTTGGCGGGTAGCTTGATGCGTCCGTTTGTGCTGTCTGGTTTGGTGGGCTTGATCTTTATCTTGATACAACCACTCATCTGGCAAGGCGCAATGTGGGTGATTGAGCCTGAAGCCAATGTGGCCGAGCACGCGCATATCTATTTTAGTGTTTTGATTTATGGTGCGCCTTTCGTGTTGCTTAACTACACCATTATTGGTTGGTTAATGGGGCAGGCGAAAGCCAAAGAAGTTCTTTATACACAAGTGTTTGGTAACGTGTTGAACATTGTCTTGGATGCGGTGTTTGTACTTTATTTCGATTTGGGCGTCGCAGGTGTGGCTTACGCCAGTTTGATTGCACAAGTTACCACCTTTGCGATTGGTGTGACCTTGGTGATGAAGACCAGTAATATCTCGGTCTCTGAGTTCCTGCAAGGCTCGAAGATGACCAAGAAAGACCTATCGACAATCATCTCATCGAATACTGATTTATTGCTTCGCACCATTTGTATCTTGGTGTTCTTCAACATGATGGCGCGTACTGGCTCTAAACTGGGTACGGATGTTCTAGCGGCTAACGCGATCTTGATGCAGGTGACCTTCATAGTCAGCTATATGTTTGACGGCATTGCCAACGCATCGAGTGTGTTTGCAGGTAAGGCGGTAGGTCAGAAGAACCCTTCAATGTTGGATCGCGTATTAAGGCTTAACTTCCAATGGACGGCAGGTTTTATTGCTGCGCTGACGTTGTTGACCTTGGTATTTAAAGACAGCATTGTTTTCTTGTTTACCGATATTCCAGCGCTAGTCGCTCTATATCAAGAGATGGCTCCATGGCTAATCGTGTTCCCGCTAGTGGCTGGCTTTGGCTTAACGGTTTACGGCATCTTTACCGGAACCGGAACCACGCGTCCGGTTAGAGACTCAAGCATCGCGACTTTGTTGGTATTTTTAGCGGTACAGGCATTCACCATCGATATGTGGGGTAATCATGGCCTATGGTTGGCGTTCACCTTGTTTTATCTTGGACGTATTGCCTTCTTGTATCCGTTCATCGCACAAGTTAAGCAGAAGTGTTACCCAGTCGAAGATGCCGCTCAGGGTGCCATTAACTAAGTAACCTAATCACCACCTGTAATACTTTATGAAAGCGCTTTACTATTTTTACACGATAAATTTAGAGAGCGCTTTTTTGTATGTAATGACTCACTATAACTGGTCAATAAAATTGTAAGTAAAATGCGATACAGTTCAATGTCCGCTTTTCATCATGTCGGCTAAATGATAGAGTTGTTATGTTATAACATCTATATATGAGTATCTGCGTGAACGCCCCACTTTTGTCTGTTGACCATCTAACGATCAAAACCTCTTCGAGAATCCTTTTCCAAGATATCCACTTCGATGTTTATCGAGGTGAGCTGTTGGCGATCATGGGTCCTTCAGGTATTGGTAAGTCGATGCTTTCTCGCGCTATTGCGGGGTTTCTGCCAGAGACGGTTGAAGTTGAAGGTCATATTTCTCTATCTGGTGAAGCGGTGTGTGGTTTACCGATGTTGCAAAGAACTGCAGCACAGCGCCCCGCAGTTATCTTCCAAGATGCGCTTCAAGCGTTAAACCCTCTGGTTTCAATAGAAGGCCAACTCTGCCTTGCCTTGACGGGAACTCGCACCAAGCTTAAATCAAATGACAAAATCAAAATTACCGAGTTGCTGATTCAACTTGGTTTTCCTAATCCAGAAACCATCTTGCCGTTGTACCCGAGCCAAATTTCGGGTGGGCAACGCCAACGTGTGTGTATTGCGATTGGCTTGCTGAGTAACTCCGATATTATCATCGCCGATGAACCAACCAGTGCGTTAGATCCGGTGACAGAGCAAGAGATACTTAAGCTGATTCGACACAATGTTAAACAGCGTCAAATTGGTGGTTTACTCATCACCCATGACCTGCATAGCGCGTTGGAGTGTGACAAGCTGTTAGTCATCGATGATGGCGGTGTGGTGGCTTACGGTGCACCGAAACATGCACTTGAGTCGAGCTCTCACGCTTTCTGCTGTTCATTGAGAGACTTAATCGAATGAGCTCGACCTTAACACTAAACTCAGAAGCCTCGCCATTAATGCCAGTGACTGATTCAGAAACACAAACATCGACAGAGATTAAGTTCGACAATGTGAGTGTTCACTACTATTCCGTACCAAGTTGGTTGGGTGGTAAAGCGTTCAAAGCGCTACAGAACATAGACCTTAATGTTGAAGACAAAAGCCTAGCAATTGTTGGGCGTTCTGGTGCCGGTAAATCAACGTTAATTGAACTGCTATTTGGCCTTAAAGCGCCAACCGTTGGTCAAATAAACTTGTTCGGTTATTCGCTCCCAATTCGCGATAGCAAAGCGCAAGCAACGGTGTGTCGGCTGATTCAATTGGTGCCACAAGAGCCCCACACTAGCCTCAACCCTTACTATACCGTTCGACAGATCTTAGCCGAACCGTTAAGCAACTTAGATGTTTCGGGTAATCATGAAGCCATCATTGAAGAGGCGCTTTCAGACGTTGGATTGCCTGCCAGTTTGCTCTTACTGAAACCTAATCAGCTTTCTACAGGTCAAGCTCAACGTGTGGCTATTGCTCGGGCTCTTGTCGTTAGACCCGCAGTGCTGGTGGCCGATGAACCTACTGCCAGCCTTGACCCTGTGAATCGTCAAAGGTTGTTGGACTTGGTTGATTCATTGAAAAAGAAGCGCGATATGCGCCTTATTTTGGTTACCCACGATTTAGGTGCTGCAAAAGCCCTTTGTGAAGAAATACTGGTACTCGACCATGGTGAAATGGTGGAGCACGGACCGACCGATCAAGTGATGAGTAAACCTGCTCATCCTGCGACTCAGATGCTGATCGAGTCTCAGCCTCTTTCGAAATCTACTTGTTAACACAACCTTATTTATTGACGAAATACATCTTATTAAAAAATACAGCTACAGAGAAAAATAACTATGCGTTTTAATTCAATCAAACTGGCTTGCGCACTTGCGTTGGCTCTGCCTTTGACGGGCTGTTTTGACTCTCAACCAGGGTCTAGCGATGCCGCAGTAAAATCTGAAATTCGAGTTGCGATGATGCAACCACCAAGAACCGGCTTATCGCCACTTTCTGATGACGCTTTTAAGTTATCTCGTTGGAGCACAGCAGAAACTCTGGTTAACCTGAGCCCAACCTCAGAAGCACAACCTATGTTGGCAACGGATTGGAAACATCTTGATCCTCTGACTTGGCAGTTCACGATTCGCCAAGGCGTTAAATTCCATGATGGTTCGACATTAACGGCAAACTCTGTAGTGAACTCTCTGCAAAAAGCGCTTGAAGCAGCACCTAAGCCGCGCATCTTAGATGGCGTAGAGCTAGAAGTGAAAGCGATGGACAACTACCGTATAGAGATTAAAATCAGCTTTGATGACCCTCTTTTACCAAGCCGTTTATCAAGCCCTCAATTAGCGATTCTTGCAGCAAGTGCTTATCAAGAAGATGGTCGTGTGAGTCCAATTGGCGTAGGCACTGGCCCGTTTGAGTTGACGGAAATTAACGGTACAACCAGCGCGAAACTGAAACGTTTTGACGGCTACTGGGGCGAAAAAGCGCAAGTAGAATCTGTAATTGCAGAATACGTTCCTAATGGTTTTGCTCGCGCTGCAGCGTTGAGAACCGGCACGGCTGACGTCGTTGAAGCGGTACCCGTTTCACAAATCGCGACCATTGATCCGAACCTACTTTACGAAGTGGCAATGCCTCGCACTAATACGCTTTACCTGAACAACAAGTCAGGCGTATTTAGCGATATTGAACTGCGTAAGGTAGCGGCAGCTGCAGTAGACCGTGAGCAGATCGTGAATACTGTTTATGAAAACCACGCGGATATCGCGCAAGGTCTATTAGGTCCTGCACTTGCTTGGGCTGAACCAATTCGACCTGAAGGTCCGGCAGTCGACAAAACGCTAAAAGCGAACGGCGAAAGCATTGTTATCGGTACCTTTACCGACCGTGCAGAGCTTCCAGAAGTGGCAGCGCTACTGAAGCAACAACTTGAAGCGGCTGGTTTCAAGGTTGAGCTGGATATTCGTGAATACGCTCAGATCGAGAACGATGCGCTATCTGGTAAGTTCGACGCGTTTATCCTTTCTCGTGCAACGGTTCTAGATTCGGGTGACCCAGTGGCTTACATGATGAGCGACTTTGGTTGTAAGGGTTCATTCAACCTTGGCCAGTTCTGTTCTCAAGAGGTAGATAAAGCACTGAATCACGCTGACCTACAACCGCTAGGTGCGCTGCGTCACCAAGCGATCATCGAAGCTGAACAAAAAATCCTTAACGATTTCGCGGCTATCCCGCTGCTTCACGAACGTGTGATTCAAGGTGAAAGTGAGCGTGTAAGCAATGTCGTTCGTGACCCAAGTGAACGTCGCTTGGTTGATCAAACGACACAAGTTAACCCGGCAACACAGGCTAACTAAATAAATGTTATCTGCTGAGACTCTGCGTCGAACTCTATTTATCTTGACGCCTTGGCTATCAAGAATCGCTTCACTGATTGTGGTGGTGATTCTTGTTGGTTTGATGCCTGACATTGCAGGCATCGATCCAAGCCAATCTATTCTGCGGGCTAGGGCGGGGCAACAACACCTGCTTACGCCTGAAGCTTTAGCGGCGGTACGTGCTGATCTTCAGCTGGATCGTTCAGCCATTGAGCGCCTGCTCGACTGGGTAGGAAGTGCTTTTTCAGGTGATCTAGGTGAATCATGGATTGATGGTTCCTCGGTTGCATTAAGCATTCAAAAAACAGCATCTACGTCTCTGTTTTTGATGTCTAGCGCACTTGTGATGACTTTCGTACTGTGTGGTGCAGGCTTACTTGCTACCTTACGCAGTTGGAAGAAGGGCAAACTGGGGCAGAGTTACAGCAGTTTAAGCACCGTATTAATATCGTTGCCAGAGTATGTGGTGGCCTCGGTATTAATACTGGTATTCTCAATCTGGTTAGGTTGGCTGCCACCATATGGTTGGCAAGGCTGGCAAGATATCTGGCTACCGAGTTTAGCGCTCGCACTGCCTGCAAGTGGCTTGTTTAGTCGCCTACTCAGAGACAGTTTACAACGCGTTCTTAACGAACCTTGGGTGATCACTTGGCTCAGTGCCAACGTTCACTCCAATCAAATTATTCGCTTTGCGCTAAAAAGAGCGTTGAGCAGTCTGATACCGCAAATCGCGATGATCGTGATTGGCTTAACTGGTGGCGCAGTCGCGGTTGAGCTTATCTTTTCGATCCCTGGTATCGGGCGCATGATTCTTGGTGCAGCCAAGGCGCAAGACTTACCAACGCTGCAAGGCGGCTTATTGATGTTGCTGCTATTTTCAATTGCCGTGAGCAGCATGAGTTTGTTTGTTCAGCAATTGATTCTTGGTCATAGCCTGAAAAGCGGCAAGCTCATTAGCAGCCACTCTTCGTTTCGTTTTACGCAGAACCGAGCTAAGCGTGTCACTGCTTTTGCGATCTTCTCTTTCCTAATTGCTATCGTTGTATGGGCAGCATTTCGTGACCCATACACTAGCCAGTTTGCACGTTTGGCATCACCTAGTTGGCAAGCGCCTTTGGGTGCGGATGGCATTGGCCGAGACCTACTGGCGAGAATTGGTTCTGGTATGGTTGCGACCTTCCAAGCCGGCATTTTGGCAACGTTCTTGAGCTTGGTGACGGGCATCATCATGGGTTTCAACACCCGCTTTAGCCAAGGCCTTATCGAGATCACCAAGGGGATCCCGTACATCATTGCAGGCTTACTTGTTGCAGGTTTAACGGGGATGAATCCGAACAGCGCATTAATCGCGATTGTATTGGTGTCGTGGGCGC
Organism: Vibrio sp. OPT18; assembly: GCF_015163615.1. Lineage (NCBI taxonomy): Bacteria > Pseudomonadati > Pseudomonadota > Gammaproteobacteria > Vibrionales > Vibrionaceae > Vibrio > Vibrio sp. OPT18. The sequence goes on along the minus strand of NZ_JADDYK010000048.1, from coordinate 24,698 downwards.
CGCTAGCCGCGCACTGCTCAAGCTTGATCGTAGAAGCCAAGGCGCAACCTTATACGCACCTCGCGCCACTATGGGGCACCAGTAAGCTTAGAATCTTCCGTTTCTACTTACTTCCGTATGTGTTGCCACCGTTGTTAAGACACGCGATGTTGAGGCTACCGGTCATCACTTTAAGCCTGACCTCGCTGAGCTTCATCGGATTAGGGGCAAAGCCACCGACACCTGAATGGGGTTTGATGATCGCAGAGAACCTTCCATACATTGAGCGCGCGCCATTAGCAGTCATGGGGCCCATTGTTGGGCTGATCTTGTTGGGTGCAGCCATTAACATGATGTTTGATGACTAACGAAAAGACCCGGTCGCTGAGGTTTCTAAATTGACGATTCGATTGGGTATTCGATTTAGCATTTATGTTGTAACCTTAGCCCTGCTTTTTAGAGACGCTTTTTGATCGGCTCAAAAGTTAAACAGACCCTAGTTAAGTGTTAAGGATTCAACATGTATCTCGTTTTGTATTGCCACAATATTGGTATGACCGACTTTTCCTTCTTTGAAACGGAAGATTTCGATAAAGAAGATGGCTATATCGTGCGAGGTAAATGGCCGAACGAGAAAGCGTTCCGTGATTACTTAACCAAAGAGTTTGGTGACATGAACGAGTTCCAAGTGATCGACTTAATCGCTAAAGGTGCAGAGGCTGAACACTACTCGCCAGAAGAGTTGATGCGCTTAGCTCTCTAACTGTTAGCTTAGTAGCATGTTTGAAATCGAATAAACAAATGGCAGCCTGATTGGGCTGCCATTTTTCGTTTTAAGCTAGAGCACGTTACTCGCAGTATGAGTGGAGCTATTGCGCCACTTCGTCCACCAAGTACAGGATTGATTGATACGGAATACCACTGTGGTGTGATAAACCGATCTCACAGGTTCGGCTGTTACTAAAGCCACGAGTGCAGTTGCTCGGCACTTGTTCTTTGAGTGGATGTACCGCCGCCTCATTCAGCTCTGGTGTGGTGAAGCCTTTGTCACCTGCCCAACCACAACATTGAATATGCTCTGGAACGATGACCTCTTCGGTGCAGGCTTTAGCAAGGTTTAACATCGCACCTTCTAAACCCATTCGACGAGAGCTACAGGTCACATGCAGCATTACGGTTTCTTGCAGCGGCTTAAGTGTCAGGTGTTCCAGCAGGTATTGGTTCACAAATCCTGTTGGTTCTAGCACCTCTAATGGCTTGGTGAACTGTTCAATACTGCGTTTGGCACACGGACTGGTGTCCATCAGTACTGGGTATTCACCCTGACGACTGGCTTGCCATAGCACTTCTTCGAGTTGTTGCGCTTTCGATTGGGCTAAGTCGGTCATTCCTTTGCTGTCGTAAGGCATGCCGCAACATTGGTCGTCTAGCTTCTTCGGCAGAATTACCTCGAATCCCGCTTTGTTGAGCAAAGACATGGTCACTTCAGTAAGAGGGCGTTGGTCGCCCGCATCGCTTTGTTGTCCCATGGTTCGACTAGCACAAGAAGGGAGGTAGACCACCTTCTTATGATTGCTTGAAGATTCTGCCGTCACTGGTGATGAGGTTAGCGAGTGACTATTGGATTGTGGCATCTCTGGCATCCAAACCGGTGTCGCGCCTTTAGTCATTGAGCGTAAGCCGTTGGTTAGCTTGCCGACTGTATTTGCGCCTAGAACCTTATTCGCCACTTGATTGGTTTTTAGCCCAGCCTTGGTCAGTTTGGTGGTGGTCGAGAAGTGATCCGCTGTCCACTTAGCAATTGGCGTGAACTTTTCATATTTGGCGATACGAAGCTTCTTCACTAAATCGCCAGTGTTGATACCCACAGGGCAACGCTCGGCACACAGGCCTGTTGCAGCGCAGGTATCAATGCCTTGGTATTCAAATGTCTTCTCTAGCTCGCTTGCTTCTATCTCTTCACCTGCTTCTCGGCGGCGTTGCAGTTCTCGGTACAACACGATGCGTTGGCGAGGTGATAAGGTCAGTGTGCGAGACGGGCAGACTGGCTCACAGAATCCACACTCAATACAGCGGTCGACAAGGTCGTCGGCAGCAGGCATTGGCTTTAAGTCTGTGATGTGGGAATTTGGATTGTCGTTGATGATAACGCCGGGGTTGAGCAGCCTTTCTGGGTCGAACAATGCCTTGATCTGTTGCATCAATGCATAACCATCTTTGCCCCATTCCAACTCCACGTAGGGTGCCATGTTACGGCCCGTGCCGTGTTCCGCTTTTAAAGAGCCTTGGTATTTCACCGCGACTAGCTCGGCAACGTCGTCCATGAAACCGCCGTAACGGTCGATCTCTTCTTGGCTATCGAAGCCTTGGGTAAACACAAAGTGCAGGTTGCCTTCGAGTGCATGGCCGAAAATGATCGCCTCGCTGTAGTCGTATTTGTCGAACAGCTCTTGCAGCTCTCGAATGCCGTTAGCGAGGTTTTCAACAGGGAAAGCCACGTCTTCGATGATAACGGTTGTGCCAACTTCACGAACGGCCCCAACAGCAGGGAACATGCCTTTTCGAATGCCCCATAGGGTTGCGACTGTCTTCGGATCGGACGTGAAAGGGACTGATTCAACAATCGTGTATTCAGTCAATGCGTCCAAAATTGATTTACATTGTAAATCTAAGTCCTGCTGGGAGCTGGCGTGTGATTCAACCAAAATAGCCGCGGCTTCTAAATCCAAGTTCGGCATGAATGCAGGCATACCCGGTTTGTCAGCCACTGAACGTAGCGCTCTGCCGTCCATTAATTCCACAGCTGCAACTGGCGTTTTAGATAGCGTAGTCACGGCTTTACTTGCTTGTTCGATATCGGCAAACACCAACAGAGCCGATGCTTTGTTCGGATGTTCGATAACCGTGTTGTAGGTAATCTCTGCGATGAAGCCTAGCGTGCCTTCTGAACCAATCATCAGATGTTTGATTATCTCAATTGGGTCGTGATAATCAACTAGAGCATTGAGCGCGTAGCCGGTAGTGTTTTTAAGGCGATACTTATGGCGGATTCTGTCTGCGAGTTCTTGATTCGAACTGGTCTGTCTGTGTAAATCAACAATGCCTTCAAACAGCGCTTTGTGCGATTGCTTGAAAGCCTCAACGCTGGCGTTATCTGCGGTATCAAGCAGGGAACCATCACTAAATACGATTTTCATGCTCTCGACGGTGCGATAAGAGTTTTGCGCAGTACCACAACACATGCCGCTGGCGTTGTTCGCCGCTATACCACCGATTTTACAGGTGTTGATTGAGGCTGGATCTGGGCCGATTTTACGTTGGAAAGGGGCAAGGTATTTGTTGGCATCAGCGCCAATTACACCGGGTTGCAGGATGATTTGATTGCCGTTATCGACAATCTCGTGGCCGCGCCAGTCGTCGGTCAGGGTGATAAGTACCGAGTCTGAAACGGCTTGTCCTGAAAGGCTTGTACCCGCAGCGCGAAAGGTAAAATGAATGCCCAGTTCGCGACAGCTTTGAATGGTGAATATCACTTCGTCTAAGTTTTTCAGCCTTAGAACCATTTTCGGCACCAAGCGATAGAAACTCGCATCGGTGCCGTAAGCCAAGCGCTTTGCCTCTTGAGTGACAATGCGTTCTGTTTCTATTTTTTGAGCCAGTATCGCTTCAAGCTGCTGATAAGCTTGTGCGTCTACTACTCGCTCATGGGATATGTTTGTCTCCATCTTTGCTTCCTTGTGCTTCTTATTTGGCACTGGTTAGGGCGTGTTGACCTTTCGTGGTTAAATTTTGTTCGAATGGGGACGCCTAGTCAAAAGCGTTTTAATCGCGGCGAGGGAGAAGTAGCCTAGTCACTCTAAGCAAATCCCCCTCAACAAAGAGTAAAACGCCCAGCTCGAACCCTTCGGGCAGCGTTTGCTGGCCATTTCTACTACGTTATCGGCTTCTCATGTAGGCTAGCTACACATCGACGCCTCTGCCTTGTATAAATACCCAGCAACTCGCTGCAAAAATCAGCTCGAAAGATCAACACGCCCTAGTTTTTTATTTTATTTTCCAGTGCTTAAACGGTGTCACAACGGCAGTGGAATTGCTGTGACACCGATTGAACTTCAGTCTAAGTAGACCAAAGCATTAGTCTGAATCTGAATCTGAATCCGAACATGAACCTGAGTCGTGGCGGGTTAATCTAATCCCACCAAAGATTCACGAGTTAAGTCTTTGATTGTCTTGGCGCCTGTCAATGTCATCGCAACGCGCATCTCCTTGTCGTACAGATCGAGTAGGTTCTCAACACCTGCTTGTCCTTGTGCCGCTAACGCGTAGACGAATGAGCGGCCAAGCAAGGTGCAATCTGCGCCCATTGCCATCATACGGACCACATCTAAGCCAGTACGAATACCAGAGTCGACCAGAATCTTGGTATCGCCTTTTACTGCGTCTGCAATCGCAGGTAAGGCTTTGGCACTTGATAGAACACCATCAAGCTGACGACCGCCGTGGTTTGAAACTACGATACCGTCTGCGCCAAATCTCACGGCGTCTTTTGCATCTTCTTCATCAAGAATGCCTTTGATGACCATAGGGCCGTCCCAGAAATCACGGATCCACTCTAGA
>NZ_JADDYK010000048.1:0-20047 GCF_015163615.1 Vibrio sp. OPT18 | reverse complement strand
CTTGCCATGAAATCGACGGGTCGAAGTTGTCACCCAACCAACCGATGTAGTCTTCCAGTTTGGTCGGTGAACCGCGGTAAGTAGAGATGTTGCCAAGATCGTGAGGCTTGCCGAGTAAACCAACATCAACTGCCCAGCTAGGATGACGCATTGATTGAAATACACGACGCATTGCTGCGTTCGGACCACTCATTCCTGAGTGCATGTCACGGTAGCGAGCGCCGGGTACTGGCATATCCACGGTGAAGACCAGCGTTGTTACGCCAGCGGCTTTTGCGCGTTCAAGAACGTTCTTCATGAAGCCGCGATCTTTTAATACGTAAAGCTGAAACCACATTGGGCGTTCAATCTTAGGTGCGACTTCTTCAATCGGGCATACCGATACCGTCGACATGGTAAAAGGAATGCCTTTGTTGTCGGCGGCTTTTGCTGCTTGTACTTCACCACGTCGTGCGTACATACCTGTTAAACCAACAGGAGCCAGTGCGATTGGCATTGCGAGCTTTTCGCCAAACAACTCGGTTTCCAAATTTAGGTCCGACATGTCATTAAGCACACGCTGCTTGAGCGCGATCTCTGCCAGATCGGCCGTGTTGCGGCGTAGGGTATGTTCTCCGTAAGAACCGCCGTCAATGTAGTGGAAAAGAAACGGTGGCAATTTCGATTTTGCTGCGGCGCGGTAATCAGTCGATGCGGATATGATCATAATTTCAGTCCTAAATTCTTGGGATGTTGCTCTTCTATGAGAGCTTGGTTTGGGCTGCTTTAATTCTTGAAAGTCAGTGTTCTGTTTTTCTTAAACTGTAAAACTGTAAAACTGCAAAGCAATAAAATGGCGCTAATACCCGAGGGTGTTGATGTGTTTTAGTATCCATTCCTAAACTCATCAACTGTCTTATTAGACGGTGTTGCAGTCGGGGAATTGAGTATTAACGCCAAGTGCTTGTGTAACGACTTATGGTTTACATAAGTGCGTCTGTCATTTTGAAGCCGTAGATAACCACTAGGCCGATGATTCCTGTCATCACCAAGTAGTAGAACGTTGGGATGATAGTCTTACGTAGCGTTGCACCTTCACGCCCTAGTAAACCTACCGTTGCCGATGCCGCTACTACGTTGTGAATCGCAATCATGTTACCTGCTGCTGCACCAACCGCTTGCAGAGCGACAACCACCGCACTAGAGATAGTCAGAGTTTGTGCCACTTCAAACTGGAATTGGCTGAACATCATGTTTGAAACTGTGTTCGAACCTGCAATGAAGGCACCTAACGCACCCACCGTTGCACTTAACGCTGGGAATGCGCCGCCAACTAGGTCAGCTGCAAAGTTCGCAGTCGTTACCGGCATACTTGCCAAATCAGCGCCGTTCACACCAGAGTTAATAAAGATACGCACCATTGGGATGGTGAACACCAACACAAAGCCTGCACCAATCAGTGTTTTACTTGACTCACCAAAGGCTTTAGCCAGTGGTGCTGCGCTGCGAGATTGCATTAGAACCGCAACCAGCGCGACGAAGACCAAGATACCGCCAGGTAGATACAGAGGTTGAATCGCAGTGCTTACGCCAGTCTCGCCAAGGATGTTGCTGAACGATAGGCTCACGCTCTTAAGTAGGCCTTTGAACTCAGGGCTCACACGGCTAGCAACTAGAGTGACAGCAAGCAGCACGTAAGGTGCCCATGCCATTGCCATGCTCATTTTCTTATGACCTTGCTTAGTGTCATCAAGATCGATTTTCAGAGAACCTAGCCATTCTGCTGGCCACTTGTCTTCGCTCTCGAAATCCCATTTTGATTTTGGTACGAGGAAGCCACGTTTTGCTGCAGTAACCACAATTGCTAGGCCAACCAGACCACCAATCAATGATGGGAATTCTGCGCCTAGGAAAACGCCCGTTAATGCGTAAGGAATAGTGAAAGCAGCACCTGCGAACAGTGCGAACGGCAGGATATCTAAACCTTCAGTCCAACTTTTGTTCTTACCAAAGAAGCGAGTCAGCATCATTGCCATCAATACAGGCATCATCACACCAACAGAAGCATGAATCAGCGCAACGCTTGACGTGATTTGTTGCAGGTAAGCATCCCATGTTGAGCCATGAGCAATCAGGCTTTCACCGATGTTGTGCGTGTCCAAACCTTTGTTCACACCAACGATGATAGGTGTACCAACCGCGCCGAATGATACTGGCGTAGATTGGATCATCATGCCCATCAGTACCGCAGCAAGCGCAGGGAAGCCGATAGCAACCAGAAGTGGTGCAGCGATGGCAGCAGGAGTGCCGAAGCCAGATGCGCCCTCAATGAATGAACCGAAACACCAAGCAATGATGATTGCCTGAACACGACGGTCAGCGGATATATCAGTGAATCCGTTGCGGATAGTGGTGATGGCTCCGGTGTGTTTCAAAGTGTTTAATAAGAAGATGGCGCCGAACACAATCCAGAGAACCGACACGGTAATGCCGAAGCCTTGGAATACTGAAGCCAGCACGCGAGTGCCAGACATGTCCCAAGCAAGTAGGGCGATAGCAACCGTTAAGGCAAATGCCACAGGCATCGCTTTTTTTGCAGGCCAGTTAAGGCCAACCAGCAGAATCGCTGCAACAACTATTGGTGAAAATGCCAATAGGGCTAGTAGAGTTTCACTCATGGTACTTCCTCGTACTGTTTTCAAACGTTCATGTTTGAAGTAAAGATCACGTTATGGTTTGTCATTATTTGAATCGCTTTGGCCTCTAAACGGGAACCTTGTTTGGGCGACTCTTGTAATTGGAATGACTGTTTTTGTAATTGTTTTGTTAATTTGGCGTGAATTTACCCCTTTATTTTTTATTGATATAGGGAAATAATGAAAATAATTAATTCCAAAATTGGCATAATCAGATGCGAGCAGACGATTTGATCCTGTTTTCACAGGTGGTAGAACTGGGCAGTTTTAGTAAGGTAGCAGAGCAAAATAACCTTACAAATTCGGTAGTTAGTAAAAGAATTGCGCGTTTAGAGGAAGAGATTGGCGTGCAATTATTATATCGAACCACGCGTAAATTGACCCTGACTGAGGCGGGCAAGGCAATGTTACACGGAGCCAAAAATGTGAAGCAGGCAGCTCAAGAGGCTATGGATGCAGTTTCAGGCTTTGGTGAAAATGTCAGTGGTCATATCAAAATGTCAGTGCCTACTATCTCCGGAGATTTGATTCTCGCAGACGCGGTGGCTGAGTTTTGTAATATGCATCCAGGTTTAACGGTCGATATGTCTCTGAACAATCGCTTTGTCGACTTGGTTGAGGATGGCTTGGACTTGGTGATTCGTACTGGTTACCTAGAAGATTCAAGCCTCATTGCTCGTCATATATTGGATTCACAATGGGTGGTGTGCGCTTCGCCATCTTATATTGCTAAGAACGGTAAGCCGATGCTGCCTAAAGACTTAGTGCAACATAACTGCCTGCAATACGCATATCAAACAACGGGTGCCAGTGAATGGCAGTTCCTGCATAGTAAAGACGGATGTACTGACAACGACAAATACATCGTGCGTGTCTCGGGTTCATTTTCTACCGACAACGCGACGGCATTAAGAAAGGCGGCGTTGGGCGGTCATGGGGTCGCGTACGTACCACGTTGTCTGGTTTATCACGACATTCGTAACGGCCAGCTGGTGGATATCTTCCCTGACTTAGTTGGCAAGAAGCTCGGTATTTATGCGGTGTACCCCTTTACGCGCCAACCACCGAACAAGATTAAGTTATTGATTGAACACATCAGAACGCGTTATCTGACGATTTCACATTATTTTTAATAAGGATCACGATGAGCTATTTAAAAGAGTATCAATATCCAGTCACCAACAAACAGATCGTCAGCGATGACTATTTTGGCCAGATAATCGAAGACCCGTACCGTTGGTTAGAAGACGACAGAAGTGACGAAACCGCGCAGTGGGTAGCGAGTCAAAATGAGGTCACGTTCGATTACCTTGCTCAAATCCCGTATCGCGCAGAACTGCGAGAAAGACTGGCGAAAGCGCAAGACTACAAAAAGAGCTCGCAGCCGTTTGTTCGAGGTGAGTACACCTACTTCTATAAAAACGATGGTCTGCAGAACCACAGCATTCTCTATCGTCAGAAAGAGGGGCAGGAGGTTGAAGTCTTCTTAGACCCGAATACCTTCTCGGAAGACGGCACTACATCTCTAGGTTCTGTGTCGTTTTCTAAAGACTACAACTTAGTGGCGTACAGCATTTCTGAAGGTGGTAGCGACTGGCGCAAGATCTTCGTGATTGATACCGAGACTAAACAGCCGCTTGAAGCCGAAATCACTGACGCCAAATTTACCGGTATTTCTTGGTTGGGTAATCGCGGCTTTTATTACTCTAGCTACGACAAGCCAGACGGCAGCCAGCTCTCTGCTCGTACTGAGCAACACAAGCTGTACTTCCATGAGTTGGGTACAGAGCAAGCTAGCGACAAGGTAATCTTTGGTGAGAGCAACGTTGAACAACACCGTTATGTGTCGGGCTACACCACGGAAGACGATCGTTACTTAATTATTCTTGGGAAAGAGTCGACATCAGGTAACAGACTGTTCTATATCGATTTAGATTCAGAGGCGCAATCGTTGAACACGCTGATTGACCATGTTGATAGCGACACTTACCTCATCGATAACCAAGACCAAGTCTTCATCTTATATACCAACTTAGATGCGCCAAACGGCAAGGTGGTGAGCTTTGATACTCGCGATGGAAAGTGGCTTGATATCATCCCTGAGAAGCCACAGCCATTGGACATCAGCACTGGTGGTGGTTACTTGTTTGCTCATTACATGGTCGATGTGGTGTCTAAAATCGATCAGCTTGATTACCAAGGTAACTTAGTTCGAGAACTTCACATGCCTGGGATGGGAACGGCCAGTGGCTTAGGTGGTAAAAAAGAACAAACCCAGCTTTATTACACCTTTACCAATTATGTCACGCCGCCAACGATTTTCTCATTCGATGTCGAAACTGGCAGTTCTGAAATCTATCAGCGATCTGAGTCACCGTTTGAATCGGATAAATTTGAGTCTAAACAGGTCTTCTATACCTCAAAAGATGGCACTCAGGTTCCGATGCTTATCTCTTACAAAAAGGGATTAAAACTAGACGGTAGTAACCCAACCATGTTGTACGCCTATGGCGGCTTTAACGTGAGCCTAACCCCTTCTTTCTCTGGTACGGTAGGCAGTTGGTTAGAACTTGGTGGTGTGTATGCCGTGCCTAACTTACGTGGCGGCGGTGAATACGGTAAGGCATGGCACAAAGCTGGTACTCAGCAGCAAAAGCAAAACGTATTTGACGACTTCATTGCTGCTGCGGAGTTCTTAATCGAAGAAAACTACACCAGCAGTGATACGTTAGCGATCCGCGGCGGTTCTAACGGAGGTTTGCTAGTAGGCGCTTGCATGACACAAAGGCCTGAGCTGTTCCAAGTGGCTCTGCCTGCGGTTGGGGTGTTGGACATGTTGCGTTACCACACATTCACGTCTGGTGAAGGCTGGGCGTACGACTACGGCACATCAGCACAAAACAAAGAGATGTTCGAATACCTGCTTGGCTATTCTCCCGTTCACAATGTGGTGCGTGGCGTTGATTATCCGGCGACTCTTGTTACGACGGCTGATCACGATGACCGCGTGGTGCCTGCTCACTCTTATAAGTTCATTGCAGAGCTGCAAGATAAGCATGAAGGTGGCGCACCCGTGATGATTCGTATTGATGTTAATGCGGGCCATGGCGCCGGAATGCCGCTCAGCAAAGCGATCGATTTAACCGCCGATATCTACGCATTTACTCTGTTCAATATGGGGGTAACAACTGAACAAGTAAACGAATCATAAGTGGTTAATTAGGCAAATTTCGCAGTATTACTTGGTACTTATTCATATTTGAGAAGGTAGATCACTAAAAGAGGTTTTCCTGATCGGGTATCTGTGACGTCGTTTAAACAAATATAACTATCCTGTTGTTATCTCATCCTCCAGTGTGTGAATATTCAAATAAAGAAAGCGCTTTCTTTGTTTGGGGGCGATATGTCAAGTCAATGAGGTTATGTATGGAAACAAAAGGTAAATTTAGACTATCTAATATCGCTATGTGTGTAGCTCTAGGTCTGGCACTAGTGGGTTGTGATGATAACGATACGGTAGTAACGACGCCGTCACCTTCGGAAGAGTATGTTGCAGACCAAGGTTTCCATATATCGCCAACACAAGGTGTATTTAGCGGCGAAGATGGAGAACAACCAAAATTTGTTGTTCCAACGAATGCACACACACCAATTGTGACTTCTGATGTTGCGACGCGAACAAGCTCAACACGAAATGTTGTACAGTTCACGACGGCTGACAATGCGGGCCTAGTTGCCGGCTTTGATTTAGGTAACCTAGCATTTAGCAGCCTTCCTGACGCATCTACCATCGAGTTCGACATACGCATGGTAGGAGCGGCTAATATTGCATCATCGTCTGGTTCTATTGCGCAATACAGCGATACTGCGGCTAAATGGACATTTTTAGTTGAAGGACAGGACTCTAGCGGCGCAGATATCATAACGACAATGGATTTTGCCGCAGAGCCAACAGCAGAGTGGAGCCACTTTGTCTTTACAAAATCAGAGTTGTTGAAAAGCAACGCTGAACTTACCACTATCACGGCCATCAAGATGTACCCAAACACTGATGCAACCGTTTATAACGTTGATAACGTCGCGGTTTACCCTGAATATCGAGACTCAGAAGGGCCTCAGTTAACTCTTATTGGTGGTGCATTAATCACTCAGCTTAACTATCCAGATGCTGTTGATACTTTTGAAGACCCAGGTTATTCAGTAACAGATAATCAGGATGACACAACCGAAATCGTCGTTAAAAAGACCTATGGTGATTCAGGTGAAGTTGATGCAGATAAAAACGATACCTATCAGATCACTTACAGCGCAGTCGACACGACAGGTAACGTCGGTAAGCCTGTTACACGAACCGTCATTATTGAAGCGGCTCCTGATCTTGAAAATGATATAACGCCACCAGAATTAACATTGAATGGTGCATCAACGGTGCGTGTTGAGCTTGATGGTGAATATGTTGAGCTTGGTGCAACCGCGAATGATGACGTTGATGGTGAAATCAAAGATATTACTATTTCTGGTGAAGTTGATGTTCATACCATTGGTAATTACACAATCACTTACACGGCAACTGACAGCTCAAACAATACTGGAACAGCAGAAAGAACTGTAACAGTCTATGAGTCAGTCGTATCCGAAAACCTGATCGTGAATGGTGACTTTTCTACTTCAATAGGTAGTGAATGGGTTCTTCAAGAAGGTGAAGGCAAACTAGAAATTGTAGAAGGCCAATTGGTTATTTCTGAGTTTACGCCTGGGGCAACATGGCAACCACGCTTCGTTCAATCTGGTGTCGAGCTAGAGCAAGGTCAGGCTTATATTGTGACTTTTGATGCAAAGGCGGGTGAGGCTCGAAATATCGTACTTCAGGTTGGACAACTGCTTACAACAGACCCTTGGTACCTTCCTGTAATGGATGACACAACGGTTGGTATCTCTACTGAAGTTGATAACTATAGTGTTCAATTTACAGCCAATGAAAATGCAGCGAAACCAGTCGATTTGATTTTCGCGATTGGTGGCGGTGCTGCCACGCCTATCACACTTGATAATATCTCAATCGAAGTGATTACTGCCGATATGATTGCGCCTGTGATTACTTTGACAGGCAGTGATGTACGTATGTCTGTCGGTGAAATATATGTTGAGCCTGGATATGTTGTTAACGACAACGTGGATGGTGACATTACAGCGTCTGTTGTTGTAACGGGTGATGATTTTAGCACTGCAGAAGTAGGAACTCACACTGTGACATACACAGTTGAGGATTCTGATGGCAATGAGTCTGTTGCTGAAAGAACGGTTTATGTGTTGTCTACAGAAGATGTCGACAACCTAGTCACGAATGGCGATTTCTCTTCAGGCCTTGACGGTTGGTTACAGTTTGCAGGTGTCGACCCTGTCATTGTTGATGGCGCTGTAAAATACACAACGGGTGTATTGAAGCAAGAGCGCTTTGGTCAAGGTTCAGTTCAGCCAGGTGACCAGTTGGTCGTATCGCTTAAGATGAAGGGCGCATTCACTGAAGGTGGCGTATTCAAAGTTGGTTTACATACAGAATCTCCAGATGGCTCAGGTTTACCTGCTGAATCTAAATGGGAAGAGTACTGGTCGGTAAGTTCAGATTGGACAGAGGTCGAGATCCCATGGACTCTAGGCCAACATGCCGATTCGATTTCAATTGAATTGCTTGTAGCTGGTCCTCCTGGACAAGAGATCTACCTAGATGACATAGCAATCAAACCAGCAACATTCTAACTGTTCTATAAATCTAGCCTCTTGATGAACGATCAAGGGGCTAATTTAATGAACAACATCAATTAACACTGTTAATTAAAAACACGAGTTTATATTAAAGCTGATTTTTCTTGTAAGAAGAGACTTTACTATACGTTTGCGTGACCAATATTCAATTGTAATCAAATACTGACAGTCATGAGTACCTCGGAGATAAAGTTCATGGACAGAGACAATTTATTAGACGTTCAGAATAGGCTAGCCCCAATTAGCAGACAAGCTGCTGCGGAAGGCATCGTGTTATTGAAAAATGATGAAGCAGTATTGCCTATTAAACACAGTGATAACTTGGCTGTATTTGGTCGTTGTCAGTTAGATACTTACCGTAGTGGTACAGGATCGGGTGGGGCGGTTAACGTTAGATATGCAGTCTCGATCATCAAAGGATTTCAAGACAATGACATGATTCATCTGAACGAGAACTTAGCCGAACGTTATCTACAATGGGTCAAGGAAAATCCGTTTGATGATGGCGGAGGTGGCTGGGCAGCTGAGCCTTGGTATCAAGAAGAAATGTTACTCAGTGATGAAGATGTGGCTCTTGCTTCAACGGAATCGAATAAAGCGGTTTTTATTGTTGGTCGCACCGCGGGTGAAGATCAAGATAATGCCGATCTTCCTGGCAGTTATAAAATGACTGACATTGAAATGAGCATGTTGAAGAAGGTTACCCAGCATTTCTCTAAAGTCATTGTGGTAATGAATACCACCAATGTGATGGATATGTCTTGGTTGGTGACACTTGAAAATCGACACGTTATTAAGTCAGCACTCTATTGCTGGGCTTCAGGTATGGAGGGAGGGCATGCTTTAGCTGATGTGTTATCAGGTAACGTTTCTCCTTCAGGAAAGATGACCGATACCATAGCCTACGATTTGTGTGATTATCCTTCTTCCGCAAATTTTGGGCGTTCAGACTACAACTGTTATGCCGAGGATATTTACGTTGGGTATCGGTATTTTGAGACTTTTAAGCCTAGCGCTGTTCAGTTTGAATTTGGCTTTGGTTTGTCTTATACCCGTTTCCAACAAGATCTAGTCGGTTTTGACATTGTAGGGCAAGGTAAAAAGTCAGTAGTGCGAGTTTCTGTGAAGGTCACCAATATCGGGGAGCTTTACGCAGGAAAAGACGTCGTTCAAGTGTATTTAGAAGCGCCGCAAGGAAAACTGGGTAAACCGGCTCGTACGCTTGTTGGCTTTGTCAAAACCTCAGAGCTCAATCCAGGAGTATCTGAAACCCATACTATTTCTATCCCTGTTCGTGATTTAGCATCGTATGACGACAGCGGTGCCACGGGCCACAAAAGCTGTTATGTATTGGAACCCGGCGACTACTACTTCCATATTGGGGCAAGTGTTCGTGACACAGCGAAACTAGCGCATAGGTATCATGTGTCCTCGCTTATAGTGACGCAAGACTGCCAAGAAGCGTTAGCCCCTTCGCGTTCATTTGAACGAATGAAGCCTAAAGGTTGTTCTGATGGCCAATATGATGTCGCTTTTGAGCCTGTACCTCAGTGCAGTGTCTCTTTGTTAGACCGAATTGAATCCAATTTACCGCAGGAATTAGCGATAACGGGAGACATTGGAGTAAAACTGCAAGACGTAAAATCTGGCGAGGCAGCGCTAGAGCAGTTTGTGGCTCAACTATCGCTACCACAACTGGCGACCATTATTCGTGGTGAAGGCATGTGTAGCCCGAAAGTCGCGCCCGGTACTGCCGCGGCATTTGGTGGAATATCGGATGATTTGACCGATTTTGGGATCCCCGCTGTTGCAGCCGCTGACGGCCCTTCTGGTATTCGTATGGACAGTGGTCACCAAGCGACACAGGTGCCAATTGGTACACTGTTAGGTTGTACTTGGAACCCACAATTAAACGAACAATTGTTTTATTGGATTGGTAAAGAGCTGCGCGCGTATCAAATTGATACATTGCTTGGTCCGGGAATAAATATTCATCGACATCCTTTAAATGGTCGAAACTTTGAATATTTTTCAGAGGACCCATACCTCACAGGCACTATCGCGGTCGCGCAAGTTAGCGGGTTAAAACAAGCAGGTGTTACTGGTACGCTCAAGCATTTTGCAGCAAACGACCAAGAAACGGGGCGAATGGATGTAGACAGCGTTATGTCTGAACGCGCAATCAGAGAAGTCCACATTAAGCCGTTTGAAATGGCTGTGAAATATGGGGGCGCGACAACCATTATGACTTGCTATAACCCTGTTAACGGTCATTGGGGGGCGTCAAATTATGACCTTAATACAAGCGTGTTGCGTAATGAGTGGGGCTTTAAAGGCATCGTTATGACCGATTGGTGGGCGAAAATGAATCACCCCGTTGACGGTGGGGTTGAGGATAAAGTCCACACCTCTTACATGATCCGAGCTCAGAACGATCTGTATATGGTTGTTGAAAATGATGGTGCAGCCACGAACGTAGCAGGAGACGATACCCTGACGGCGATAGAGCAAGGTACGCTGACGCTGGGTGAATTGCAGCGAAGTGTCATGAATATTTGTCGCTTTATTTTGGATACGCCTGCAATGGATCGCCCAGTTGAACGCTATGAAGCGGTAAAGTCGGTGAACCCTTTTCATGAGTATTTCGGAAGCAACGCAATTACGGTAGATGCAATACCGCCACTGAATGCAAACAGTAATACGAGCTTTGTTATTGAGGTTGCAACACCGGCAACTTATCAAATCGCAGCCAGCATGAGCTACGACAGGCCATCATTGGCGCAATCCTCTTGTGCTTTAAGCTTGAATGATGAGTTTTGTATGTCTCTGTCTATCCATGGGACTGATGGAGAACTTGCGAATATTGAAGGTTCTAAATTGTACTTGGAGCAAGGTTACTATCACGTGTGTATAGACTTTGTTAAAGCAGGAGCAACAGTGCACGAGTTAGAGTTTCGAAAATGTTGATGGCCTAGCCTAGCCTAGCCTAGCCTAGCCTAGCTTAGATTTGTTCAATTAAACGTAGATTAAATTAGATTCGTTTTATTGAACCTAATGCACATAAGTTTACATTATTAATATGCAGCGTTTTTAACGCTGCATATTTTTTTATATAAGGTGAAATTCAAATTTTCGTGTGACTTCAATCACGTTAGGTCATCACAAAGTGGCCGCTATTTTGTGATTGAATAAAGCAGTCATGATAAATTGAAAGCGCTTTCAAAATTAACATATTTTAAGTTGCATTATGTCGAACACAAATAAAAATACCAAAAAATTAACTTTAGCCGCACTGTGTAGCGGCGCATTTATTGCTGGTTGTAACAGCGGTTCTGATTCACCAAGCACTCCAACACAACCTGATGCCAATGGGTGGACAATGGTGTGGAGTGATGAGTTCTCAGGCACTGAGATCGATAAAACCAGGTGGGGTTTCGAAGTCAACTGTTGGGGAGGTGGTAATGGAGAGCAGCAATGCTATACCGACCGTGCCGATAACTCATACCTAGATGACGGCAAGCTTTATATTCTCGCAAAACAAGAAACATTTACTGGGCCAAATAACCCCGAGGGTGATTGGAGCGACACAACGACATTGCCATACACTTCTGCTCGTCTACGTACGATGAATAAAGGTGATTGGCAGTATGGTCGTTTTGAAATTAGAGCAAAGCTTCCCTACGGGCAAGGCACTTGGCCTGCAATCTGGATGTTGCCAACAGACTATGTGTACGGCGGTTGGGCAGCTTCAGGTGAGATTGACATTGTTGAAGCCGTCAACTTGAAGGCACCTTCAGACGCTGGTGGCTTGATTGGTGGCACTCCTGAAAGACGCGTGTATGGGACGCTTCATTACGGTGCGGCTTGGCCTAATAATGTGGAATCGGGAGAAGAGTATTACATGCCGGGCAACGTCAACCCTGCAGATGATTTTCATACTTACGCTTTAGAGTGGGAGAAGGGCGAAATTCGCTGGTATGTTGATGGCGTTCACTATGCTACTCAGCGTTCAAGTGGTTGGTACAGCCAATATACCGAAAATGGGCAAGTAGTGATTGGAGAAGAGGACGCGCCTTACAATCAGAGATTTCACCTACTGCTTAATCTCGCGGTTGGTGGGGCATGGGCCGGCAACACAAATGATAAAGGCATTGATGAGTCTGTTTTCCCTCAAATAATGGTTGTAGATTACGTTCGTGTATATGAGTGTCAATCGAATACCGTGACTGGCCAAGGCTGCGCTTCGGTTTCTCCTGATGCGGTTCTTGTTCCAGGGCATGCCGCACCATAGGGAAGGCAGTTAATATAAGAATGGTTTATGGAATAAAAGCCTATATAAAGAGCTGTTAATAGAAGACGAAGTTAGAAATAAAGTTTATAGAAAGGTGGTGTGGCTTAGAGATAAGCCACACCATTTTTTTTGCTAAGTTCAACCTATTTAGTTGTTTAGGTCAACAGACCCTAGCACCTCACTGCAGTCAACCGCATCTTCTGGTGTGCCACTTGAATTTGGCACAATTCGAACTCTGCCCAGATCAAACTCTACGCTTTGTTCACTGAACATCAAAAATGGCGTGCTCATCCTTTGAAATGACATTCCTGCCTGCTCGAAACACTGTAGAGGCACTTTAACGGTTGTCCACTGTTCTGAAGGTTCTGGTAATACTCGGTTGATTTGTAATTCACCGATACATGGCCATTCACAATGTGTCGCTAGAGTCATGCTCTCTGGTGCCTGAGTCTTCATTCGAATATCAAACTCTAGAGTGGAGTTTGCGTTAGTATAGCGGTTGTAGTCTGCTCCTTTTTTATCGGGAGTCTGCATATACAATTGGGCGGCAGGGCGCTCATTAAACGATTCTTCAGAACTTAAAAACTTAACGTTGAGAGCCGATTGCTGCATTCCGTTATAGTTAATACCGGTTGTAGTGAGTGAGCCTATCGACGTTGTGCCCTTGGTCACGGCAAGTGATTCCCAATTATTGGCAGCGCCAGACATTCTTGCAGTAAATTCACCTTTAGCGTCTTTACCAAAGACTTCCAGTGCGACTTGCGCAATGCCATTGTCAGGTTCTGACATGCCACACCCGTAGTCTCTCGGATCGAGCGGAATATTATCTAGATCGTCATAACGAGCCTTAATCTCTTTTTGATCTTTATAGTTGAGCCCATATCCATAAGGGAAAAGGGGCTGATGTTCACCCATGGTATCCTGTTCAATGAGGTTGCCAGTAATCCCGTCGATCGGAGTTTGGTAATTAGGAATGTTCGGAGCATTGCGATTAATGGTGGTCGAACATTTTTTTGCTCCCCATGAATAGCTCAGCGTTCCTTTGAAGTCTTGGCCTTGGTTTGCGAAGAGCACATCGGTGATCCCTAAGCCTTCAGTGCCGGGGAGCCATGCAGCGACAAAAGCGTTAGATAGATTGATCTCTTCGTTGACATAGAGCGGGCGACCGGAGTAAAAAATGGTCACAACCTTGTACCCTTGGCTTTTCAGAGTTCGAATCGTCTCTAAATCATTTTTGTAAGAAGGCTTAAGCTTGGCGAATTCTAAAGTTTGTGTTCGGCTGATGTCACCAAACATCTCTGCGTAAGGATCCTCACCGATAATTACAACGGCGGTTGTGTCTTCCGGGCTAGCATTGGATATCTCGGTCGTCACATTGTCAGGACCTACAACAGATTTCATCGCCATTAATAGTGTCTGTGCATTTGGAAAGTCTTTTTCAATGGTGTTGCCATCGCCTTGCCAAGACAACGACCACCCACCTGTTTGCTTCGTAATATCATTCGCGGCAGAGCCTACAACCAAGAAACGGTCGCTTGTCGATAACGGAAGTGCGTCGTTGTTTTTAAGCAGTACCAATGACTCTGACACCGCTTGGCGAGCCAAAGAAACATGTTCTGGAGCGCTTAATACCTCTTGTTTTCCGGCTAAAGAGCGCAAAGAGGGCATTGGCTTGTTCCATAAATTAGCGCGTTTCTTAACTCGTAATATCCTAGTGACGGCATCATCAATGCGTGACATTGGAATCACCCCTGAGTTCACCTGCTCAATGACATTGTGATAGAACGCTTGCCAGTCTTCACGCGCGGTGATCATGAATACGTCATTACCCGCGATAACGGCTTGTGGGCAATTTGCGGCTGTGCAGCCATTGATTTCACCTTGCCCATTCCAATCTGTGACAACAATGCCATCAAAGGCCATTTTTCCTTTGAGTACGTCTGCAATCAGGTATTCAGAACCATGAATTTTTTGGTTGCTCATGTACGGTTGATCGGACGTATTGGCTTTGTCGCTACTCATTGGATCGTAGTTATTAGGGTTCCACCAAGAGTTAAATGAAGACATCACCACTTGCGCGCCAGAGCTTAAGCCCCCGACATACCCCATAGCGTGAATATTGCGAAGGTATTCTTCTGTGTAACGGTTCTCACCGTGGTCAACACCATTGAGTGTGCCGCCATCACCAATCCAGTGTTTGACGTTTGAGATCACATGAGTGTCTCCCTTAAGGCCACTTTCTCCGCCTTGAATACCCGTTACCATGCGTTTGGCGTATTGGTAAACGATTTCAGGATCTTCAGAATACCCTTCGTAGACTCGCCCCCAGCGATAGTCTCTCGGAGTAGCAACGGTGGGTGCAAAAGT
This sequence comes from Vibrio sp. OPT18, assembly GCF_015163615.1. Classification (NCBI taxonomy): domain Bacteria; kingdom Pseudomonadati; phylum Pseudomonadota; class Gammaproteobacteria; order Vibrionales; family Vibrionaceae; genus Vibrio; species Vibrio sp. OPT18. The sequence continues at coordinate 4,951 of NZ_JADDYK010000048.1, read as the reverse complement.
CCAATCTAAGCCGGTTGCAGCCACTTCACGGGCGGTAGCGACGCCTATTTTTTCAATTAACTCTGGATTACGAGCTGCCCCTAAACCAATGTTATGTGGGAAGAGTGTCGCTCCAAAAACATTGTTATGACCATGGACGGCATCTGTGGCCCACATGAACGGAATGCGAAACCCTCGGCCTTCATAACTTTGTTCAAGTGCTAGCCAGAATTTGTCCGCTTCATTGGCCCACCGTTTTGCCGACGCATACTTGTCGTCGTCGGGGAAACCACCCCCGCCGTTTAAAATGGAGCCTAGTTTGTACTTTTGTGCTTCAGCTGGCGTAACTTCACGTAGATCGGGCTGAACCATCTGTCCGACTTTCTCTTCAAGCGTCATGAGTGACACGATAGCTTTGATCTCTGCCTCTATGAGCGGGTCTTTTGATATTTGGCTATTCACCGGCTGCCAATCGTTCAAGTAGGGCAGAGCGTCATTTGAATCGAACTCGGCAGAGGAGGAGATTGCTTGGTTGAGAGCTTGGTCGGGAGTTTGGCACCCTAAAATAAAGCTTATGGAAATGCATAAGCTCAACATCGATTTTTTATAGATAAACACGTATAAACTCCTGTTCATCGCAAGGCGACACAGTATTTTCTTAGATGGATAAATTTAGAAACCATTAATCAAATCGAAGACTTAATTAATGGTTAAGAGGATTTTGGGAGACTAAGCAGAGTGAAAAAAGAGAAACTCTGCTTAGTTTCAATTAGAAGTAGTATTTGTTGTAGTCTCGTGCGCAGAGCGCTCCTGATGTGACTTTAAAAGGCAGACCGGCAGGCACGACTAATGGTCGTTTCTTGTAGCGGACTAAGTCTTTTAAAGATTTGGCATAGGCGTATTTGCTCGCGAGATCTTTCCAGTAGTTATCAAAACTCATGGTCGTCACCTTGAATAGGAGTGGCCTTTTTTGGTTAGGTCACCGTAAGGACTCATTGATTCTAGCGACGAGAGGGAGCGCGTTACTCGATCTCGTCGTTTGTGTTGAAGGCTGCTTTGAATTTAGGAATAGCCAAGTTTTAGGCGTAGCCTAGCTTCAAGAACAGCCTATTTTGAAAACTGCATATCGGTTAGGTAGAACTTGTCACCAGCAGCGCCATTGCTACCGAAAACAGCAACTTGCATAATTTCGGCAGCATCAATTGGAAGCTGTGTCATATCAAATGAGTATGTCGTCCAATCGCTACCCACTGTAGGAGCCAGCAATGTTTCGTAAGATGCCCCTTTGGTTGTATTAAAGGCAATCTTGAAGTCTGATAAGGCACCTACCGATGCGAGTTTAAAGCTCAGGTTTTTGTATTCGTTCATATCAAAGTCGAATGGCAAAATTTCACCATAGACATCACCAGTGAACGCAACAACCGCTCCCCAACCGTCACCTTTTGTCATTTCCCACGCATTGCTACCTAGGTAAGTTGATTCTAGGTCGAAGTCTGTCCCTGTTGACCATTCATTGAAGGCAGCGTTACCAACATTAAGGAAAGCACTGTCATCATAAGTTAGGTCTGAATCTAAACTTGTCGGTGAAATCATGACAAAAGCATCACCGTAATCATTGTGATCGCGAGTAGGGTGTATACCCGTGTCGTAGGCAATGAAGTCTGTGACATACAACGTTTGACCCGTAGTGTCTGGCGTGTAAACACCGTAGACCGCAATTTGGTTAATATCGCTTAGTGCGAGCCCAAAAGCGTTAAGGTCAATATCGATTTCATTCCATTGTGTTGCATCGTCCAACGCAAAAGGAATCACTGAACTTGTCGCTTTACCATCAACGTTTGTATCTAGGAACACTTCAAATCGGTCAAAGGCACCGTCAGCGGCCACTTTTAACTTCAAGTTAGTGTAGTTTTCCAAGCTCACTAGGTTAACTGGCGCAGCTTCAGTATTGTTTTGGTTAGTCATCGCCAAAACGGCACCCCAACTGCCATTCTCTTCGAGGATCCATGTAGGCAGGCCATCAAACGAGCCAGAAGAGATAACGGTACCCGTGCTCCATTCGCCATAAGCGACGTCTTTTAGGCCGGTTTCACTGCTTGAGTGTAAAATGATGAATGGGCTTTCTAAGTTGTCATCAACCGTCGGCTCTTGAGTTTTCAAGAACTTATAGTCTGTCACGTAGAAAGTAGAAACGCCCGGAGTGCCGCCCACGCCCATTATGGCAATAGAGCTTACGTTCGAGGTTTCTAAAGAGAAGCTACTAAGATCAAGTCGTACCGATTGCCATTGATCATTGATGCGATCGTCAACAGGTAAAAGAAGTTCTTTGCTTACGCCGTTTGCCTCTAGAGTAACGGCGTATTTTTCGAAACCACCGAGAGTTGCAACTTCAACATCTAAATACGTGAATCGGCTGAGATCTTGCTCAATACCGCCGTTGAACACTAAAACAGCACCCCAGTTACCTTCTTCAGGTGATTTTGGGCCCGAAGTAATGCTCCATGCATTTTGGCCCAAGTAATTTGAATCACCATTGAAGACAGTACCAGTGCTCCATTCTTGAACGGTATCGTCACCAAAAGTAATATCCGATACTTCACTGCCAGAACTGATCAGTACAAACTCATCCGTTGGCGGTTGAACAACCACTTCTTCGCTAAGGAAGACGTCCGCTAACTCTACTTGATCTGCATTTTCAAAAGTCAGTGAGAACCAAGATGTTTCATCATTTGGTGTAACAGGGACTTTCATTTGAACCCAACCATCGGAAAGGGCTGTACCGTTTGATATTGGGTAGTTGTCTTTGTATTCAGCTTGTAAGGTTACAATACCCACTTCAACCGTGTTTGCTGTTGTGGTACGAACCTTGAAATTCGCATGCGTGATATGATCGGCATCAATTTCATTGCCTTCAGAAACGCCCCATGCAATGTTAGACGTTGGTGCACCCCAGTTAGAACCGGGTTGCATCACAAGGATTTCACCGTATTGGCTGTTTTGAGCAGTGGCAAAAGTACTGCCACTTCCCCAGGTGTCCCAGAATTCGAACGTATGGTTGATCTCTTCAGTAGCATGAAGAATATAAATACTTTCACCAACCACGACAGGAGGTGGTGGATCGATAGGTGGTGAGGTTACGTCGGTAAGCGGGTCGTCACCACAACCAGCAAGAGCCAAAGCGGCCAGTGTTGGTGCTACATATTGGTACAGTTTCATTTTAGACTCCATTCAAAGAAAGCGCTTACAAATCGAATTTTTAGAAAGGTATAACACTTTCTTTCTTTATAGTAATTTGAACGAATTAGATACGTTGGGGGTAGCGTTCGTGAGAAAGCTGAAACTATCTATTAGCGTTCGAATCGAACATTATCGAGTTGGAAAATCATTTCGCCTTGAGGATCAAGAACCAGTAGATTTTTGATCTTTGACATATCTACTTTTCCTACTCCAAATGAGTTGCCATTTTGCACAAGATCATTCAGACCAATGGTGATGGTATTCCACTGGTTATCTTTAGGGATCTCAACAGAGTAATCGCTCACGTTTGGCCAGCCACTGTCAATTTTCACCACGATCTTGTCGCCTTTCGTGACTTCTTCCATTTTAATGTCAAAGACCAGTTTTGCGTCTTTCGTCCATGAAGAGAGGTCTAGCTCTGGTGTTGCGAAGTAGACATTGCCTGTTTCACCTGTTTTCGTAACCTGCATTACTTGGCCACGGTCATCAGTGTCGACGTCGACATAGTCAAAGCCCATAATCACGCCTTGTGGATCGTACTCGTTTTGTTGTAAGTACTTACTCAATTCACCATCGAAAACCGAAATTGTGTTGCCTGTTACGTAATCACTTGGTAGTTCAACGGTGATAGGTGGCTTATTACCTTTCACATGAACGGCGTCTTCAGAAACCGTCGCACAACCTTGACCTGTTGTTGGATCGGTTGAACATTGGTAAACACGAACGTAGTCGACTTCAAGTGCTTGCGGGAAAACGGAAGAATCGATGCCTTTTTCATTGGTGTTACCCGCCCATGATCCGCCTATCGCTAGGTTTAGCAAAAGGTGAAATCTTTGCTCGAAAGGGGCGTCATCCACACCGATGACCTTCTCACCATCTTTTGTATATAGGTTGTACCAACCATCCGATGTCTGAGTTGCAAAATGTACATCATCCACATACCAACGCATCTCATCTTTTTCCCACTCTAATGAGTAGGTGTAGAATTCGTCACCCGGGTTTTTATTATCAGGTACGGTATAAGCTTGACCTGAGTGCTTGTTATTTGGCCACATGCCGCCGTAGTGCAGGGTGCCATAAGTACGAGTTTCTGGTTGTCCATTTTGATCACCATGGATATCAGACTTACTCTTGAGGTTAACGGCTTCTACAATGTCGATTTCGCCAGAAGCTGCCCATGTGCCATAAACCCAATCGGAAGGTAGCATCCAAATTGCAGGCCATGTGCCTTGACCTACGGGCATTCTCGCTCTAACTTCAAAGCGACCATATGTCCAATCGCCTTTATCGAGACTGCGTAAACGTGCAGAGGTGTAAGGTAAGGTTTTTAAATCGTCATAATTGCCGTCGACGTTGTTAGGGCCTAAAAAGTTTTCTTTATTTGCGACAATATATAAAACGCCACCTTCAACAAATGCATTTTTATCTCTTGCTGTGTAGCATTGCTGTTCATTGTTGCCACCACCCCAGCAGTTTTCTTCGAGAGTCCATTTAGAGTCATCGATTTCAGTGCCACTGAACTCATCATTCCAGACTAACTCCCACCCCTCACTTTTTTTTAACGCTGGGTCGGACAACGTTTGTTTTGGTACAACAAAGTCGGAGCTGGAACACCCAGAGAGTAGTACAGTACCGATAGGCGTTGTTGCCTAAATCAGTTGAACCTTTTCCAAGTCCCGTGATCTGAACCTTTGTGATAGTTAGAACGGTGGTGACATGGGTAAAGCGAAAAAGA
>NZ_JADDYK010000047.1:0-322 GCF_015163615.1 Vibrio sp. OPT18 | reverse complement strand
TCAAAGAAAAGACAACCATCATCCGCGAGGCCACGAGCACAAGCATGATTGATGTTACTGACAGGAGCGGAAACCAATCACGGGACGACCTAAAAATAAGCCAACCGATAGCAGGTTAAGGAAATTTTTACACTTCAACTCTATCTCATGAGTGATAACCATAGAGGAAGAATTTCATGAGATTAGTTCGTTTAAAAGAAGTGATAGAAAGAGTGCAGTTAAGTAAGTCGACCATCTACAAAATGATGGCTAACGGGGAGTTTCCACACAATGTATCGCTTGGAGAGCGAGCCTCCGCATGGGTTGAGCATGAATTGGATGA
>NZ_JADDYK010000046.1:154012-174059 GCF_015163615.1 Vibrio sp. OPT18 | reverse complement strand
GGCATTATGCGGTATTAGCCATCGTTTCCAATGGTTATCCCCCACATCAAGGCAATTTCCTAGGCATTACTCACCCGTCCGCCGCTCGACGCCCATTAGCGCACCCGAAGGATTGTTAATGTCGTTTCCGCTCGACTTGCATGTGTTAGGCCTGCCGCCAGCGTTCAATCTGAGCCATGATCAAACTCTTCAATTTAAAGTTTTGATTACCTAAATTAATAGGTGTGACTCAACGAATACTGACTTCAAAACTAATATTTACCGCTCTTTCGAAAAAGAACAGAAACATGTAATTCTAAAGCTATTACCATTCCAACAGAATGATAATGAATTGACTGTGCCAAATAACCCCTCTCTATAAAGAAAGTAATTATTCGTATTGGTCACTCAGTTCATTGAAATCAATTTTGATTCCGAAGAATCTGTTTTATCTAACGATAAAACGTTTTGATATTCATCAACGAGTGCCCACACAGATTGATAGGTTTAAATTGTTAAAGAGCTTTGCTTATCGAAACTTTCTTTTTACAAAGAAACCCTTGAAAGCGGACGTGAATTCTAGCGATTTAATCTTAAGTGTCAAACACTTTTTAAAATTAATTTGTTTCGAACTTTCCGTCTTACTGATTACCGCTGAAGCCTTGTGGCGTCTGCCGTGTCAGTGAGGCGGCATTATAGAGAACATCGAAAACATGGCAACCCCTTTTTTGATAAAAATTCAAAAAAGTTGCTTAAGTGTCTACTTTTACGTCAAAAGCCTCTTTCACAGGTCAAAGCTCATACAATTACAGGCATATCACTTAAAATTTCGCGACTAGATCTTTCGAAAATGCCTCTATATCTAGTGCAATACTCCATTTATCACTCAGTTCTACGATGTTATCTAGCGACTGCTGAACCGTTTTTATTGTCAAAGTATTGTTGTCTAGGTCGTATACCTGTTTTTGCGTAGTGTAATAGAAGTAAAGAATGGTCAGCGCGTCTCGGTCGCCTTGTTCCGCTTTTGGCTGAATGCGCTTGAGCTTACGATAGATTTGATTGTGGATTTGTTTCAGGTTCCAAACATAAAGCGCTTCTTTGAAATACTCATGCCCTTTCACTCGGCTTGCGATAAACGCATTCAAAGCGACAGATAAGATCACCCCAAGTACGTTCAAATGAAAGTTCCCTGTCGATTCACCAGTAATTGAAGTCGCCGAGCCAAACAATTCAATCAGAATGGTGCCGAATACGATGGCAAACAATGCAAGTGACCCAACTAATGACACCAACAACAGGTTCATCTTCTTTCTATATTCTTCTTTATTGATCTTTTGTAACTTCATCGAGTACTTCCTTCTGCAAGCCACCTAATAATTTGCGCATACTATCTATGTAAACATTGGTTCGCTTCAACCCTTACCGTCTTGTAATGTGGTCATTCTCTATTTAATACTCAAAGTTCGCGGGTTGGTGCTAAGTGCAACTCCATTTGACTTCATTAATAGAAAAGAGTTACATACCGCCACAATTTTGGTTATTCATCAATTCATGTTGATAAAGTCCGTTTCGCTTTATCACATACTGACAAGGTACATTCCATGCGTTCATTTGTATTACGCGCTCGCGCAGCCCCTACAGAGAGCAAACTTATCTTAGAAGGTGTTGGGCAAGACGCTCATACTGAGATTCTGGCTCATACTCTTATGAACACGATCTTCGTCGCTCAATCTCATCGTGAGAATGTCACCGTGCACCTTGTATTAGAAAGTACTAAAGACTTCTCACGTACGATCACTTTCGATTCAAATGAAATCACCAACATTGGCGGCTTTCATGAATCGGCATTGTTATCAGCGGTAGTAAGAGCGGTTGATGCTTCTCAAGGTATGACCAAAGAGCAGACTCGTCAGGTTGAACCGGGGATCGTCGTTCGCACTATGAGCTTTGAAAAATTAGTGAAAGAACTGGCTGAAGACCACCAGCTATACATGATGGATAAGAAGGGTGACTTTATCCGTGATGCAGAGATTGCTGAAAACCCATGTTTCCTTCTGACTGACCACATCCCTATGCCGAAGAAAAGCTACAACAGCTTAAAGCGCTTAGGAACAGAAAAGATCAGCTTAGGCCCGAACATGCTGTTTGCTTCTCAGTGTGTTGTGTTGATCAATAATGAGCTGGATATTCGCGGTTTCTAGCCCGATGAGACACCGACATAATTAGCAAAGCCCGGTTATTCGCGGGCTTTTGATTTTTGGGTTACCGATATTTGCTTTGCTCAACTTATTGCAAACTTGCCTCGTCACATTAGGTCTCGCATTAACGTCTCATACTGCTCAGACACCAACACCACCAAGTGATTAAGTTCTTTTGCATCTTCCTCTGCCAGTAAAAGTTGCCAATCCGTCTGTTGACCACTTTCATCTCGCCCAAGCACTTTGATGTTCCCTTGTTCAGTCTCAAACGATAAATGACTAAAATCCGTATCGTGGTGTTCATGAGACTCTAAAATTTCAAACTCTAGATTCCCTGTTGGCTTTACCTGAATGTGTGCATGAAAATGCTGCTGATTCTGTAATTCATACTCCCTGTGTATTGCGAACATACTCCCTCCTATCAACCTTAATCTAAGCTCGAAAGCGATCTGCTATAAATTACCTGCTCCTTAGGTTGTAACCCTTAGACAGCACGTATCTATCCAAAGTGTAGGCATTAGATTTTGGCGCTAGAGCAAAATCAGCCTGCTGTTTGATACTAGACAAAATAACGATGAGTATTGTGACACTTAGATTGATATTTCTTGACGGTCGTAACCCATCTCAACATCTCCAAAAAACCACAAAGCATGCAATTTATAAAACTTGCGCTTCGTTCCATTTCTGGCCGTTGTTGGTCTGACCTTTACCAATTAATGGAGATTCCGCTCCAAGCTTATGATTCTACAGTTATACTTCCGATAATTTCGGTGAATCATTTTAAGGGAATATATGTCAATTTTTACCGTATTCTTCTGTGGCACAGGATCAAACTCAGAAGACAACAATCATAAAAACTACGTGTCAGGTGAGTTGATTTCTACGTTAGCGAAGAATACGACTGGCAGAGACATGATTGACTACATTCAAGTGGATGGCGTTGGCAGTGGGAATCAAAACGAATGGTTGAAGCAAGGCAAAGATGACACGTACTCCGGAGTTAAAGGAACGTTGCTAGGCAAAGGTATCGACAGCAACATGCGCCATGTGCTGAATATCTTGCGCGGGAGCCAACAAGATAAGAACGACTACATGAAGCGAGCCAAAGGGCTGCTTAGTGAGACTCGCCCAGAAAAGTCAGCTTGGCCTTTCGCAACCAACCAAAAATATCAGGATTGGTTGAAAGACTCACAAGCACTGGCAGCCGATCTAAAACAAGGTATCGCGGCTCGCCAACAGAACATAGCGATTGAACGCCAAACCAAGCCCATTAGCCAAGTTAACATCGTAGGTTGGAGCCGTGGTGGTGTGAGTTGCTTTGAATTGGCGAACCGAATGCTCAAAGATCCCAAGCTTAGCCATATTCCCGTCAACATCTTTGCGTGTGACCCTGTGCCCGGCGGAATGAACGCATTCAAGGATTACAAATTACTGGGCAAAAACGTCAAACAGATCGTGTGTGTTTTTGCTGAAGACGAACGTTCATTGGCTTTCAAGGCGAGAATGCCTCGCTTATCCCCTTCTACTCAATATTACACCACCTACATGCCCGGCCGACACGGCACTTTGGTAGGGAATGCGAATACTTCCGGCGGAAGCAAAGGCGCGGGATTACTTACCGGCCCAGGACTGGTGACAAGAGATTTCATGGAAAAGGTATTAACCGGTTGGGGCACGCAGCTTAAACCAAGTACGACATTGAACTTCTCTCGACAACGCATTATCGAACTGTACGAGCAAATGCGCAGTCATGAAGAGTATTTCAATAAAATGCACGGTATGACTTACACGGCTAAGAACCGACTACTATGGACGAGCAAAGATAGAATCGGCCAGCAGAGAGAACGTCGTTATGGTATTCCGATGTATCGTTTTCAGTTTCCCGGCATAACCAACAACTACGGCGATGCGATTAATCGTCACCACTGCGATGTGTTAGCTACCAACGCTTTCGCTGCACACGGTACTTCTGCCGCGCTACCAAACCCAGTCTGATATTCCTATTTGATAAGCAGTTAAACAAAAAAAGAGCTCAACTAAGTGAGCTCTTTTTATTATCTATCTCTTGGTATCTGAGGTGTTATCCCAGAATCAAGCCTGATTAACCAAAGATGAAGCTGTATAGGAAGCCTGCGCCCATCGCCATGCTTAGGATTACGAATAGGAATGCCGCAATCATTTGGTTCTTGAAGATTGATTTAAGCAGGATAACTTCCGTCAAACTTGCACCTGCACTACCAATGATCAATGCCATAACTGAACCCAACGCCATGCCTTTCTGTACTAGAGCTGCACTTAGTGGGATTACCGCTTCAGCACGAATGTACAGTGGAATACCAATCACGGCTGCTACTGGAATTGCATACCACATACCTTCACCTGCGTACTGTGCAATTAGGTCTGTAGGAATGAAGCCGTAGATGAATGAACCAATCGCGATACCCATCATTAGGTAAGGGAAAACTTGTTTGAAGTCTTTCCAAGTTGAGAACCAAATTCTCATCCAACGGCTAGGTTCTTTCTTCTCTACGATTTCAGCTGTTGCGCTTCCATCCGCTGAACAGCATGAAACCGTTACTTGTGGCTGTTCTTTTTTAGAGTCGCAGCAAGATGTCTCTTTCGCCATTACGGGTGCAGGTTCGCCACATGCACTTGTACCACATGAAGACTCCGCTTTAGCCGGTGCTGCTTTCTTAGGAGCAGAATCACCACAGCTAGTGCCACAGCTTGAAGCTGAACCTGTTGATTCATACGCTTCAGGTTTTACGTAACGCTCAAAGCCAAGCTTCTCAAGTGCGTAACCAGCCACTACAGATACCGTCATTGCTACAAGGAAGTAGAACACAGCAACTTGCCAACCGAAGGTAATCACAAACAAACCAATGATCACTGGGTTCAATAGTGGGCTACCGAACAGGAACACCATCATTGGACCGAAACCCGCTCTTGCACGCAGCAATCCTTTTAGGAAAGGAATGGTCGAACATGAACAGAAAGGTGTAATTGCACCCAATAGTGCAGCAACCACATACCCCTTACCATTACGTGAGCTCAGGATAGATTGAATCTTTTCTGGTGTAAGGAACTCTTGAAGAATCCCAACAATGTAGCTGATTGCTAAGAAAAGGATAATTAGCTCTACTGCTAAGAAAGCGAACATATCAAGTGCGTCTTTTAGCATTGTTAACATTTCATTGCTCATAATTAACTCCAAACTGGATTGAAGGTCGGGCTCTATGAGAAAGTAACCAACCCTTAATTTCGAATATTCTCGAATTATAGAAATAAACAGCTTCAGATCAAGCTTTATTTCGATAAAAATCGAAATGATTTTCGAAAACACAGTTTTTCAATGACTTATACAGACACCGTTTTTAAATTTGAATTCGACATTCATTTCGACTAACATCGAAATTAAATCTTGAGGAGTTAATATGAACTTAGAAGTCGTTGCGAAAGCACTTAAAGAGTTGGGGCACCCTATTCGCCTAACCATTTATAAGAGTGTCGTTAAAGCTGGCTACCAAGGCATTGCAGTTGGCGGCCTACAAGAAGAGCTAGGCATTCCCGGTTCTACCTTGTCTCACCACATATCAAGCTTGGCGTCGGCTGGCCTAATTAGCCAAAGACGAGAAGGAAGAACTCTATTCTGCGTGGCGGAGTATGAGTGCCTAGAAGGTGTGATTGATTTCTTACAAGACGAGTGTTGCGTAAATGAACAGTGCAATTGATGCACCTTTGAACAGGGCACCTTTGAAGCTCGAACAAGTCTGGGCCGAGTATCAGCAAGCATTAAAGTCATTCCTACATTCAAAGGTCAACAGCTCTGCGGATGTAGACGACTTGCTCCAAGATATCTTGATTAAGACCTATCAGAACTTAGATAAGGTACAAGATGCGAGCAGTGTTAAGGCTTGGCTGTTCCAGTTAGCCAACAACACCATTATCGACTTCTACCGTAAGCATGCACGCCAACAACGTGATAGCCAAATTGATGCTGAAGATCTGTGGTTTACCGATTTAGACCACGACTCTGAATTTAAGCAGAAGCTTTCATTGTGTATTGAACCTTTTATTCAGGCACTGCCAGAACAAAGTTCATCGCTACTGCTTGCGGTCGACATCAAAGGTCAAAGCCAAAAAGAGATCGCAGAAGCGCAGAACGTCAGCTACTCAACGGTAAAATCTCGCGTGCAAAAAAGCCGTGCTGATCTTAAGAACCTGTTTGAAGAGTGTTGTAACTTGTCCCTTGATCAACAAGGCAATGTGATTGATTGCGAGCTTAAGCCGAACGCCAGCTGCGGCAAGTGTTAATCGTTACATCGAATCCGTTATTTCTATAGAACAAAGCCAGCAATTGATGCTGGCTTTGTTGTTTTCATAATCTGCAAATCACGCTTTGTTTAAGCGAATCGAGTGCTTAAGCGAACCTAATGCTTGATCGAACCGAACTATGCTGCTTCCGCTTTTACCACAGGTTGATAGCGCCCCGGTTTATGATTCATCGCTAGAATCAAGTTGGTGACTATCGCACCAAGCACAGACAGAAGAACCAATGACACATCAACAATGAACAGAGAAAGCACAACAATCGTGCAGTCTAGTGCCATCTGAACCTTACCCGCTCGAATCCCAAAACGTTCTTGTAAGAACAACGCCAGAATGTTGAAGCCACCTAAGCTCATCTTGTGACGGAAAATCACCAGCATGCCGGTACCAATCAAGCCACCACCAAGTAAAGCTGCATACAATGCATGAATTTCGGCAATTTGAATCACGTGATACAAGTGATCCACAGCGAACGAAACAATCGAAACAGCGATAAACGTATTGATGGTGAAGCGCCAGCCCATACGAGCAACCGACAAAATATAGAAAGGTAAGTTAAGTGCGAAGAATACTTGGCCAAAGCTCAAATCTGTTACTTTGGTAATGAAGATCGCTAGACCAGCCGTGCCTCCGGTGAGCAAACCGACTTGGTTGAAAAAGATAACGCCGAGTGAAACCAGTGCGCTACCTAAGATCAGTGCCAGTAAGTTTTCGCGAAGGTTATGATCTTTATCCATGTGAATGACTCTCCCTGAATCTTTTAACATCGCGTTTCAGTAGTCTTGAAACGATTTATGCCCAAATTTACGATGTTTGGCAGATAAGTCGAGTGAACGAGCAATGTTGCTTAGTGATTAGTTTGTATATTAGTTTTTACAGCTTTGTGAAAACTGCTATTAAACATATAGTTATAAACCTGAATTTAGGCTTTCATTCTTAATTAGATAGTTGTTTGTATTAACCAACGAGCTTCAAGTTTTCTTATTTATTGAACACGTTTTGTCCCAATTCCAATCAAGCGATAATCTATGCATAAAACGCATAGACTACATCACAAATGGTCATTTGATACATAACCTACTCATCACTATGATGCGCGACTTCTTACAACATTGAGCGCATGTCAACACCGTATGTTTTCACAATCTCTTTTTGCCCAATTGGCCAGAATGACGCTATTTCTCGTCATTAGTTTGGTTATTGTGCATCACAGTCAGCCATTGATTGATCTCCTGGCTCAGCATGCCGTGAGCAGTGGCTGCCACCAGCAGTCAGCGCATGAGCATTCTGGGCACGAACATCACCATGAGATGACTGACCAACACATGTCAGCGCAAGACCACTCACATCACCACCATTAATTTAAGAGTATTAGAATGAGCATTTTCCGTTTTCCTTTACTGGTATGGCTTGGGATAGGCACACTTATTATCAGTCTAGGGATCAGACAATCATTCGGCATTTTCATGATGCCAATTTCAGAGCATTTCGGTACAGGTCGCGAGTTTTTCAGCTTTGCGATTGCGCTACAAAACCTATTGTTCGGCGTGTTCCAACCTTTTGTTGGTATGGCCGCTGACAAATGGGGAGCAAGACGCATCATTATCGCTGGTGCATGTGCTTACGGTTTGGGTTTACTTCTTACCTCAATTTCTACCGAATCGAGCATGCTTTACGTTTCATTGGGAGCACTCGTTGGCCTTGGCTTAAGTGCGACAAGTTATGTGATCGTGCTTGGCGCAGTAGCGAAAGTGGTACCGGCAGAACACGCGGCTAAAGCGTTTGGCTTAACCACGGCTGCAGGTTCATTTGGTATGTTTGCGGTGATTCCGGGCGCACAATACATGCTGAACGAGTTTGATTGGCAAAGTGCGATGCAAGTGTTTGGCGTACTGTGTTGTTTGATGATCTCTTTTGCGCTGTTCATGCGAGCGCCTAAAGCAGCCTCAAACAAACAAGCGCAAGCTGAAGAGAACCAAACACTCAAAGAAGCACTGTCTGAAGCGTTTGCTCACAAAGGTTACTGGTTGATTCACGCGGGCTTCTTCGTGTGCGGTTTCCACGTAATGTTTATCGCAACACACTTACCGAGCTATTTAGCAGACAAAGACCTACCCGCTAGCAGCGCGGCGATGGCACTGGCTTACGTTGGCATCTTCAACATCTTCGGGTCTTACTTCTGGGGTGTGATGGGCGATAAGTTCAGCAAGCGTCATGTAATGTCGGCACTGTACTTAGTGCGTACCGTAGTTATCGGTGCGTTTGTCACTTTGCCTGTTACTGAGTCAACCGCGGCTATCTTCGGTGCAGCCATTGGTTTTTGTTGGTTGGGTACGGTTCCGCTAACTTCTGGCTTAGTTCGTCAGATCTTCGGTGCTCGTTACCTATCGACGTTGTACGGTTTAGTGTTCTTTACTCACCAAGTGGGTAGCTTCTTAGGCGCTTGGGTTGGCGGTCGTATTTACGATTACTACGGTTCTTACGAGCCAATCTGGTGGTCAACGGTGGTACTGGCATTTGCAGCAGCACTTATCCATTTACCAATCAATGACAAGCCGATTGAGCGACTGAAATTGGCAATGGCTTAACGTTTTATGCTGACTCCCCCACTAGCGTAAACAACAAGTCGTTCCAATAAAGCGAGTGAGTATTGAAAGGAAGCATCCTGAGATACTCACTCGCTTTTTTGTTGGTCGTTATAATAGAAATTATAACTAGCGAAACTGGCATAAAGCTCACTGAATAATAAGACTATTCTTTTGGTTTTCATTTATAGTATCCACCCGCTCCTTTAAAACTAATCCGCAGGCTTATGGAATACATAGATCAGACTGTCCTTATCGCAATGGCACTCATTTTTGTCGGCTCGTTTGTGCAAACCGCAATCGGCTTTGGTTTGGCCATTGTTGCAGCCCCACTGCTGTTTTTGGTCTCTCCAGATTATGTACCTGCGCCTATCTGTTTAATCGGTCTGTTTATCTCGTTATTCAACGCTTTTAAACATAGAGCAAATATCTCTATTGGTGGATTAAAAATCGCATTGCTGGGCCGTATTCCGGGGTCACTGGCAGGTGGTGCTTTGTTGGTGATGGTTTCAACAAGTGTGTTATCACTATGGTTGGGCTTATTGGTAGTATTTGCCGTGATTGTTAGCCTACTGCCCTTTAGACTCGAACCAACCCCAACTAAGATGGGTATTGCAGGTTTCTTTTCTGGGTTCTTTGGCACCAGCTCGGGTATTGGTGGTCCGCCGATGGCACTGCTACTGCAACACCAAGATGCCAATCAGCTTCGTGGTAACCTTTCTGCGTTTTTCGTGTTTAGTTCGATCATCTCGTTACTGGTACAGATCCCAATTGGCTTCTTCACCATGCACCATTTGATCATTACCATCCCTTTGCTGCCTGCGGCTTGGTTGGGTTATAAAGTGGCATTGATGACGACACAAAGCATCCCTAAAGAGAAGATACGCATTGGTTCATTGCTGCTATGTTCTATCAGTGGCTTTACGGCAATTTGGCAGGGTTTAGCTGGCTAGTTATTGGCGATAAAGACGGGAAGAAAAAAGACATCTTAAAAACCAAAGATCAAACAGCCAATAGATAAAAGGACGTTCTATGACTTACGATGAATTCAATGCATTCTGCGAGTCACTGCCTGCAACCAGTTATGTGATGCAGTGGATTAACTCTCACGTTTGGAAAGTGGGTGGCAAGGTGTTTGCGATTGGTGGCTGGGGACCGAAAAGTGAGCCTGCGTTTATCTTCAAGGCGTCCGATCAGAATTTCGACTTTCTCAAAGAAGAGCCGGGCTATAAACCCGCACCCTACTTTGCTTCTCGTGGCATGAAGTGGATTCAGCTTTTTGAGAGCACATCAGAAAGGGATGAGGAACTAAGATACTACCTCACTGAGTCACACCGAATTGTGTCTTTGGGGCTTACCAAAAAGAAACAAGCAGAACTCGGGCTCAATCAGTAGCCAGAATATCTGCTTGTTAAATATAGATTTATGCTCGTCTTAAAAACTTAGGCCGCTCTTAAAACCTTAAGCTTCTCTTAAAAGCTTAGGTGACTCTTAAAAATTTAGGCAATAAAGGTTCTATCTTTTGCGTTGGAATCAGTGGCACCAATAAATAAATTAAACCCGCAAAGGCGATAGACGCCGCCAAGTCTTCAGGTCGATGCATGCCAAGCCAAACACGGCTATAGGCGACACCACCAGCCCAAACTAACAAACCGCCAACTAGATAAAAGCGTTTCGCCTCTAGGAACAATCCGCCAAAGAATGCCAAACACACACCGACAAAGATCATGTGTCCAGATGGGAAAGAGTAATCCGTTTCGCCATGCCAATGACGAGTGCGCCACTCGCTGACCTTATCTTGCACAGATTCAATCGCGGCATTTTTTTCTACCAAAGGCAGCTCATAAAATAGCTCTGGCATTTCAATCACTTCCTGCGTTACCAAATACTCAGAATAAGGACGCGGGCTCTCTGTTGAATGCTTTAAGAAGGTCTTCGCTGCAAAGCTGAGCACCAACAACATACCGAGTTGCAAACAAAGGCTGACTAACTTAGCTTTAGAAAACTTCATTGTGAGCAAGACTAAAGACAAAACAGCGAGCGTGACCAAGAACCCTTGATTACCTGCCGAGTAAGTCACGAACGTCATAAAAGCACCGTAGAAAGGCAGAACCGCGCTTCCAAGGTCGAAGTCAGATCCAAAGATCAAAAAAGGCACTAGAGAATACAAGCTTAAAACGAGCAGTAATAAGCCTTTGGATTTGTTAGAGAACAGAGAAGTCATAGCTAAGATCTTTGAGATAAAGTGGTCGGATGCTATCGCAGCTTAGCATCGCCAATATCAATTTTATGTCAAAACGGTCAGTAAGCCGTCATGGTGTAACAATAATCGATTAAAGGGCCTCTTAAGTATTGAGCTGATGAACTGTCACGCCATCACCAATAATCCAGACCATCCACTTGTGTACATATAGACATCAAAACCCACTAAACATAGCCTGCGCCCGACTAAACACCACACGCTAAGGTCTGCCGATAAAGTGAACACTTACCGGATTATAAGGCCAGAATCTGAAAAACTTTGCTGTCAGTCCTTTAAATCCACTATCGAAAGGATTACCATCTGGTCTGCTTTCAAAGCAAAACAAATTATTAATTTTTATTCTCAGGGCGGGGCGAAATTCCCCACCGGCGGTATGTCTTTAGCAAAATCTAAAGATAAGCCCGCGAGCGCTCGATTCGTCGAGGTCAGCAGATCTGGTGAGATGCCAGAGCCGACGGTTATAGTCCGGATGAGAGAGAATGGAAACACACTCGTTTAAGTTGGAAAGGCGCACCTATCTATTGGGTTGATGCCTCCAACTCAGACGGGTGCATTTCGTTTTGGATAAAACCATAATGAGCTAAAGTCGACTTGTAATGAGTAGGCTTTGTTGTGCTCGGTTGAGATCCCTCATACAGCCCTGATTCTGGTGATATTTTAGGAGTTTAACCATGAATCAGTCTTCACTACTTGCCGAATTTGGCGAACCAATCACTCGCGTTGAAAACGCACTGCAAGCTCTGCGCGAAGGTCGTGGCGTACTTCTACTTGACGATGAAGATCGTGAAAACGAAGGCGACATTATCTACTCAGTAGAACACCTAACCAATGCTCAAATGGCGCTTATGATCCGCGAATGCAGCGGCATTGTGTGCTTGTGTCTAACCGACGAGCAAGCAAACCAACTTGAACTTCCACCTATGGTTGTTGATAACAACAGCGCAAACCAAACTGCGTTCACCGTCACTATCGAAGCAAAAGTTGGCGTAACAACAGGTGTTTCTGCCGCTGACCGTGTAACAACGATCAAGACAGCTGCCAACCCAACAGCTAAGCCTACTGACCTTGCTCGCCCAGGCCACGTATTCCCGTTACGCGCGCGTAAAGGTGGCGTACTTGCTCGCCGCGGCCACACAGAAGGTACTGTGGATCTTATGCAAATGGCTGGTCTTCAATCGGCAGGCGTACTATGTGAAGTAACCAACCCAGACGGCACAATGGCAAAAGCGCCAGAGATCGTTGCTTTCGGCAAACTTCACAACATGCCAGTACTGACCATTGAAGATATGGTGATGTACCGCACTGAGTTCGACCTTAAGCTTGCGTAACGTTTAGTGCTAAACGCTTAGCTCTTAAGCTAACGAAACTCAGAAATGAACATTGAAAGGCCTCACTCTTACTGCTTTTTCTAGTTAAAAGTATATAAAGGGTGAGGCCTTCTTCATTTCCTACACTGAAATCTAAGATCCATCTCATCGCCCACGACTGACCTCTCAAAAAATCCTGCAAAATATGAGAAATATTCACTCGAATGGTGAAGTCATGCACCATCATTGATCATCCATAATTACAGAAAAATCGTAAACAACTGAAATATAACACTTATTTATTTTGGCACGGCGTCTGCACTACCACTAAGTAGGTATACAAATATTAGGAGTTGAATATGTTTGTAGTTATTTCAGTGGGTTTATCCTTATTAGTACTTGCGGCCCTGTTTCATTTCTCAAGGAAGAGACAAACAGCGCTATCACACCGGTTTGAAACCTTAGTTCTGCTTAGAGAATTATTGTTGTTATCACGCAAACACCGCGCAGCAACGCATTACGCTCTAGCATATAAATTGTCTAGTGAGTCGATTCGCAAAGTGAACGAGATTTACGACAACATACTTGAAGTCTCTGAGCTGCTTCAGTCCCATGTGTCGTTTGATAGCCGCCCTATGTATCGCATCTATCACCTTAAGCTCATTGCCATGCACAGTGACTGGCAAAACCGCAGCTTGGTGCGTAACCAATCGATTCATGGCAAAACAATTCGCCATAGCATGTTCTTGATGGATGAAGTGATGATCATCTGGCTGATTCAGTCTGAGCGAGAAGACATGAGCCGTGAGTATCACATGAATTGGCAACAGATCTTAGACTGCATGGAAATCCTGACCAAGTTACGCATGTGCATACCTGATATGGAGAAGCCTGAGGAGTATGCGAGATTCAAATTCTACGCATCTCAGACACACCGTAAACTCAACCAATTATCGATTATCTGCCCTATCAGCAGTGGGTCACCCATTTGCACACGTGCGATGCATGCACTCACCGAGATCGCATCAAGTACTGAAGCGACCCAACCAGCAGATAGCATGTACGAATTAACCAGTGATATTTCTAGCGTCGTGTCGCAAGTTTACGACCAAGTATTATCCGACATTACTAGAAGCTTGTATCAGCCTTTACCAGACGTAAACGAAAAGGTGATAAATACCCGATTATCCGTACATCATTACATGTAAAGACTTCGTGAGAGGAGAGCGTGCTGGAACTCTGAATTATTGAGTTCAAATCCGATATCACCTTTGATATCGGATTTTTGTATTTATGGGTTGTAGATTTATGTGGGTAAGCATTTATGCCACTTCAAACATCCCCAGACTTGATATCGCTAGACCAAGCTTCTGCGGCAAAATCAATGAACTGACGAACAACCGGCAGCTGATAACTACGAGACAAATACACCGCCCAAAGCACACTACTCGGTGAAACAAAATCATCCAAAATTCGTTTCAATTTGCCATCCGCAATCAGTGGATTGGCTAAATCACAGGGCAATCGAACAACCCCTTTACCATGCTGTGCAGCGCGGGTTAATACCCCAACATCATTAGCTTTGATGGTGCCAGACACCTCAACCGAAAAATGCTGATTATCCTTAACGAAATCCCACTTAGAGACACTCAAATGGCGAAAACAATTGTGCTGTCGAAGCTCGTCGACTGTTTTAGGTTGACCATGTTTATCTAAATAAGCTTGCGATGCACACACCACCGAATCAATTTCCATTAGCTTACGAGCAATCAAGCTATCGTCAGGTTGATCGGTATAACGCAGCGCAATATCGATTCTGTCATCCACCAGCTGAGCAAAACGATCAGAAGCAAAAAGTTCTACCGTGATATTGGGATGAAGTTCTGTGAACTGTTCAACCACATCCAACAACATGTGCTGAGTCAAACCAATCGGAGCAGCTATGCGAATAATTCCGGAAAGAGCATCGGTTTGATTAAGCGCGGTCACTTCTAACTCCGCCGTTTCATGGAGTATTTTCTCGCAGCGCTGTAAGGCGATTTCTCCTGCCGCCGTTAGGCTAACCTTTCGAGTCGTCCTATGTAATAGCCTCTGCTTTAACCACCCTTCGATCTCTTGAACATGCCGTGAAACCTGCAACCGACTCATGTCCAAATGCTCAGCAGCTTGAGTGAAGCTGGCACAATTTGCGACTTCAACAAAGCTACGCATCGCCGTCAATCTATCCATCACACTTTTCCTTATCTACTGAACCAAGCCTATTAGATAACTATATAGATACAATCTACATCATTTTACGATATTTATCGCAGCTTAGTGAGCTATTAGACTGCAATGGCTGTCGAGAAACAGACTCAATAAATTAGATAATTGGAGAGACATTATGAAAATTGCAGTATTAGGCGCATCAGGTTGGATTGGTAGTCACATCGCTCAAGAAGCTAAAGCTCGCGGACACGAAGTCGTTGCTGTTGTAAGAGATGCAAGCCGTGTAGAAATCAGTGATGTTGAAGTTCGTTCATTTGATTTACAAGATGAAGCAGCCAGTCTAACGACTGCTTTCTCAGGCGTTGATGCGGTTATTGCTTCGATTGGCGGACGTGCTCTAGGCAATCACGACATCGTAAAAAGTACAGCAACTAAGCTGCTTGATACACTGCCAAACATTGGTATCGAACGTCTACTTTGGGTAGGTGGTGCGGGGTCATTAGAAGTAGCGCCAAACGTACCGTTGGTTACCGTTCCGGCCTTTCCAGCAGAGCATAAAAACGAAGCGCTAGCACAAGGTGAAGCGCTTGAAGTGTTCAAACAGTCTAACAGCAAGGTTAACTGGACCTTCATTAGCCCAGCAGCAGAAATCTTCCCGGGCGAGAAACTATCAACCTACCGTACAGGTGGCGATCAACTGCTCACCGACCAAGACGGCAACAGCAAAATATCCGTCAGCGATTACGCTATTGCGATGATTGATGAACTCGAAGCTGGCAAGTTCCCACGCCAACGTATTGGTGTCGCTTACTAGTCAGCTCGTATATAAAACTAAAAAAAGCCGCTTGTTCAAAACAATGCGGCTTTCTCGTCTTTATATTGAGCATTCCCTTAATCCAATGGCAGATGCCCTGTTTTCACTAAGATAACGGTCTCTTCCTCCACATAAGGGAAATGCTCGCTCATATGCGGGCTGCGCATCCATGTGTGTTTCGGATACTCGCCATGTTCATCTTTAAAGGTGCCAGAAAGTACAAATATCTCTTCACCGCCAAAGTGGCGATGCGGCTGAAAACGTTCGCCAACAGGCCACTTCACTAAAGCGACATGCTCGTGCTCGAATTCGTGCAGTGGCATCACTTGTAAGCCACCAATACCAGGTAACCATTCCGTTTCTAGCGTATTGATGCGAACTTGAGTTAAGTCTCTCGCGTCACACTGGTTGAGCTTAACCAAGATCGTACAACCATTTTTGCTTGATGGAGAATGCGCGCTGCCCGGCGGATTACGGATATAAGTACCTGCAGGGAAATCACCCGTTTCATCTGAGAACACGCCATCTAATACGAAGATCTCTTCGCCTTGTGGGTGTGGGTGCTCAGAAAACGAAGAGTCGGGATCGTATTTCACCACGCTGGTCGTGTGGCCCGATTCTTTCTCTTCTCTTTCAAGTGGCTTACGCCAAACCCCTTTAGCCGGGCTCGCGACCCAATCTAATGTCTCGGTTTCTATAACCAGTCTCTTTGAAAAGTCCATGTTGAACATAATGGCGACCTTACTCTTGTTATCGTTTTAATTATTATTGTTGTCTTTCTCGTTTCTATTCTACGCGAATACTGATCAAGGAGGCTATCTCGCTGCTATTTTGCCTGCGCGATAGCCACCTAAAATAATCCTGATTAATTACGACCAGCAATCACACCGCCATCAACATCCCAGATTGCGCCCGTTACCCAATCTGCACTGTCTGACAGTAAGAAAGAGATGCTATTAGCGATGTCTTTCGGCAAACCAACTCGACCAATCGGATGGAACGCGTTGAAGCCTTCTAGCGCTTGATCCACTTCTTCAGGTTTGATGAAAGATTCGTAAATCGGCGTTTTAACCACAGCCGGGGAAATCGCATTCACACGAATGTTATGCTCAGCCAGTTCCATTGCCATGTGTTGTGTTAATGCATGCAGGCCAGCTTTAGCCATTGAATAGGCAGAAGATGGTGTCGCTTTGATTGCTTGCTTACCCCACATAGAACCGACATTAACTACACTGCCGCCGCCATTCTTGATCATCAACTTACTTATAGCTTGAGTGATAAAGAAGGTTGCTTTATTAAGCTGCATGTACTGCTCGTAATCAGATTCTTGGTGCTCAATAAACGCTTTAGGGTTGAAGTAACCTGCAGCATTCACAAGGTAACCAATACCTTCTTCGAGCGACTCTAAATGCGCAATAAGACGAGACACACTTGCATCGTCATAAAGGTTAGCTTGCCAGCCTGAAGCGTGACCGAGCGATTGCAGCTCTGACACCGCTTTATCTAACTTAGTTGGGTTATTGCCGACCACCAATACATGAATGTTCTGAGCGACTAGCTGCTTCGCTGTTTCAAAGCCCATACCACTTGTGCCACCGATTACGACTGCAATACCATTTTTAGTGAAGTTCATTTTGTTATCTCCTAAGTCATGTGAACGTGGTAATCTTAGGCTTTGAACTAACACTATGAATAGTAAGTACAAATCGGTTAGGTAGGTACTTATTGGTACATCTTTATGAAAAATCAGGAAAACTTTTTTTCAAGAAAATCAGCACCAGAGCGCTCAGCTCGTATGGTAGAAACCATCTACGGCTGTAAATGGTCGCTAACGGTTTACCAATTACTGGCAAATGGCATTAATCGCCCTGGTGAAATGGTGCGCTCAGTAGAAGGGCTATCTACAAAGGTATTGAATGAATGTTTGAAGCGAAATGTAGAATTTGGGATTTTAGATAAGCAGATGTTCAACGAACTCCCACCAAGAGTTGAGTATCAAGTGACGCCCTTTGGTGAGAAGTTCTTACTGATTCTGGATCAACTGGAAAGTCTACAAAACGAAATCGACGAGATGTAAGCCCAAGCGAATCCACTCTATTCCAAATAATGGGCAGCGCGCACTATTTAGCTGACTGGCATTTGCTCAAAACGGCCTCTCACAAAATCAATGAAGGTTCGAATTCGGCTCGGTTGATAGCGGTCTCGATGATAGATCGCTGAAAAGTCCACTTTCGGTACCACCCACTCATCAAACACCTGCTCCAGTTGCCCATCATTGATCTCTTGCAAGCAATAGATGGTTGGAACACGAATAATTCCGTTGCCCGATTTCGCGCCTTGTACCAACACTCGGCCATTTTTACATTGCAGTCTGCCCGTCACATGCACATCGACCGTTTTCTTGGTGTCGTCTAGCGATTGAAAGCTCCACTTACGCACAGACCCCGTTAAGCAGTCATGGTGAATGAGATCTTTAGGATGGTTTGGCTTTCCTTTGCGAGCAAAATACTCAGGGCTCGCAAGTGTTCCCATCTCGATGTCCAAAAGCTTTCTCGCGATAAAGCCCGCGTCTTCTAAGCTTCCCATGCGAAAAGCGATATCGAAGGCGTCTTCAATCAAGTCGACTCGGTTACTACTGAAATCAAGGCTAATACTGATGTCTGGGTAGAGCTGCATAAACTCATTCACTAGATCCGCGATGATCACCTCACCAAGATAGCCACCGACACAGTTTACTTTTATGTCGCCGCGCACCTCTTCGACATCATCGACAGCAGCAATCAAGGCTTGGTCTATATTATCTAAGGCTTGTTCACATCTTGCGTACAGATCTTGCCCTGCGTGAGTCAGCCTCAAGGTTCGAGTGGTGCGGATAAACAGTGTTACACCCATCTGCTTTTCTAGGCTACTCACTTGGCGTGATACGTGGGAACGAGACACATCCAACTCCTCAGCCGCTTTGGTGAAATTACCTAAACGAGCGATCAGCACGAAGGAGCGAATATCAGACAGATTAATTTGATTGAGCATAGTCGCCAGCTTACTTATGAAGTTATGATATAGACGCTTTTATTGTTGCACCACAGCAACAGTGTTTCAAGTAAAGCGCTATATATCAACAATGCTATTTTCCTTAACATACCTCCATCGCAACGAAGCAAGGCAACAAGCACTTGATTCGAATGCACTTAAACAATACGTCGTAGCCAACCGACGCAATAAAAGTACAGAGGAAATAAAATGAAAAAACTAATCGTAATTACAGGTGCAAGCTCTGGTATTGGTGAAGCAATCGCTCGTCGTCTAAGCGATGAAGGTCACCCTCTGCTACTTTTAGCTCGTCGTATTGACCGCCTTGAAGCGCTGAACCTACCAAACTCTCTATCTGTGAAAGTAGACGTAACAGACAAAGCATCTTTTGATGCAGCTATCGCACAAGGTGAAGAGAAGTTTGGTCCTGTAGATGCGCTTATCAACAACGCTGGCGCAATGCTTCTTGGTCAAATCGATACTCAAGACGCACAAGAGTGGAAGACAATGTTCGATGTGAACGTGATTGGTCTTCTAAACGGCATGCAGTCTGTACTTGCTCCGATGATGGAACGCAATACAGGTACTATCATCAACATCAGCTCTATCGCGGGTAAGAAAACATTCCCAAGCCACGCAGCTTACTGTGGTACTAAGTTCGCGGTACACGCTATTTCTGAGAACGTTCGTGAAGAAGTTGCCGCTTCAAATGTTCGTGTTACCACTATCGCACCGGGTGCTGTAGAGACTGAACTTCTGTCTCACACAACATCTCAAGAGATCAAAGACGGTTACGATTCTTGGAAAGAAGACATGGGTGGCGTATTGGCAGCTGACGACATTGCTCGCGCTGTATCATTCGCTTACCAACAACCACAGAACGTATGTATCCGTGAGATTGCTCTAGCACCAACTAAGCAACAGCCATAGGTCTTTGCTATCGCTAATAAATAAGCGATGAACTAAAAAAGCGCCACTACTTATTCAGTAGTGGCGCTTTTGTTTTGATTCGAACTAATTGCTAGTAATAAGCTTGATTAAAACTCAACGCGATAAACTGATGTGCTACCACTTACTTCATTGCCGACAGCGATAAAGTGGTTACCTGAACGTGTGAAATACTTAATTGATTCAGGGCCCAAATCACCCGCTTTAGCGTTGTAAGTATCGTTGTCGCAATCACCGTCTTCATCAACCTTAGTACACACTGGTTGTGTAAAGTCTCGATTGTTCAAGTAGCTGATGAAACTTGCACTCTTAGGTTGAGTTACATCATAAACCATGATGCCACCTTGGCGCTCCAGCCCAATAAATGCATAGTGCTTGCCGTTGAT
>NZ_JADDYK010000046.1:120908-153962 GCF_015163615.1 Vibrio sp. OPT18 | reverse complement strand
CTCAGCCACTTCGATCGCTTCAGGTTCTACCCCTTTATCATCACTACGATCGTCACCGCTTTGGTTGTTATCATTGGTGCTGTTGAAGTTTGCAGGATCTTGCTCAAGTACGATTCGAGCAAAATCATCGCCGCTATCAAACACTAACTCACCTGACTCATCCCAGATAGAGAAAGAACGGCTACCGAATGCTTGAACCTTTTGGTCAGCAGCGAGTGTCCCTTGTGGCTTAATCACTTTAAGACGAGCAAGTTGCTTGTTGTCTTTCAATGCGCCTGCTAATGGGTGGTTAGCGTCAACGTCTAACTTCTTGCCACGCACTTCATCGACATAAGCGATACAAAAGTCTTTTTCTGTGGTGTAGTTTTCGGTGCCTTGATAGTCATCGCCATCCCACTCGAAACCTTTCTCATCACATATTTTTTGCGTGGTCTTGATGCCATATTCACGACCATCTCCTTCGTTCGCAGTCACGATATAGGTGTTGCCATCCACACTGTAGCTAGTGATGCTATCTGGCATGTAAAGGCCTTCTAACATTGCGTAGCTTTGTAGATTACCGATGTTTTTGTCTTTATTTGACGCGTCTAGCTTAGCGCTGTCCCAAGGCTTTCCGCCTAGTCCAAGAATCGCATCCACTTGCGCACTCGCCACATCAATCGCTGCCAAAGCGTTGTTCTCTTGAAGGGCAACGTAGAGTTTTCCGTTATCAGCAAACGTCAGATATTCCGGTTCAAAATCTTGAGCAACCGTTGCATTCGGCGCAGAGATTCGAACCTTGTCGGTCACTTCTGCATGGCGAGGCTGACCTTGATTAAATGCCTTGAAATCAATTTGAGTGACTGTCGCTTGCAAAGGACCACTGCTTAAATCCACCAGCGTTACTGAACCTTCAGGATCAATGCTGTAATCCGCATTCGGCTCACCTTCATTTGCAGAGGCAATGTAGCGACCATCTTTCGAGAAGCTCACCATGTCCGGTAATGCACCAGCCGTATAAGTAGTGATCAGCTCTAACGTGTCTGAACGATAAAGGGCAATGATGCCGTTTTGTTGCTTGTCGGCGTTCTCAATTGCTACCGCAACTAAGCCTTGATGAGTCGATACACTATTTGCAGCACCGATATTAATGCCAGAAGCCGCAGCTGCTGATTGAAGATCGATATAGCCCTCAGACGTTGGTGCGCTGTCAGAGTTCATCGATAACACATCGACTTTTTGTGCTTGAGCATTGACGACATAAAGCTTGTCGGTACATGAATCGTAGCTGACGATTTCGGCTGCTGAAGTATCAAACGGGGCATCGGCAATTGAACGACCAACTAGGCTGATTCCGGTTACCTCAGCATTGGAAGCGCTTGGCTGCTCGATGGATTGGCATTGAAGGCTAAAAGCATCAAGTGATGTTTGAGATGGCGTAGCAGTCGTTGGTGGTGTTGTCGACGTTGAAGTTGACTGCGAACATCCTACTAGAGCAGAACTTACCGCGATAGGCAGTAATAATGTCAGCTTATTAAATTTACGATTCATATATCCTCCATAATTTGAATCGCGATCATAGAGGGCTGTTATGACACTTATCTTTCCCTTTTATTAACAATAAATGACGACAATAGGTTCTCCTTTCCCATAACAACAGAGGGCTAAGGCGAGCAATCCATTAACAAATAAGCAAAAAAAAGCGCCCAAGCTGGCTGATGCTTGAGCGCCTTTAGTAAACTGAATAGGGAGATTAGAAGTTGTAACCACCACCAATCATGAATACCCATGGGTCGATATCAACGTCTGTTGAGTAGTTGTTCCCATTGATATCAGAATATTTAGCTGTAGTACCGATGTCAGCATACCAAACCGATGCGTTTAGGAACCAATCTTCATTGATCATGTAATCGATACCGATGTTCGCAGCAAGTCCCCAAGAGTCATCCAAAGAAACATCCGTTAGGCCTGCATTTTTTCCGTTAGCATTCAATCCTTCATCAAAGAACACTGTGTAGTTAAGGCCAGCACCCACGTATGGACGGAAGTCACTGTTCGCTTGACCGAAGTAGTATTGAACCATGAACGTTGGTGGAAGGTGTTTCGTGTCTGCAATTTTACCTAAACCGTTAACAGAAATGCTGTGAGAAAATGGGCTTGCTGCTAACACTTCAAAGCTGACGTTGTCAGTGAACATGTAACCGAAAGTCAGGCCAAGCTGAGTATCAGAATCAACCGAGAATTCTAGGTCAGGGTTATTAAGTACAGCGCCGCTACTGTCGTTTGGAGATACTGTTGCTGCACCTGCACGGATGATGAAATCACCTTCTTTATGAGCAAGAACATTGGTCGACATAAGAGCCGCAATAACTGCAATACCACATACTGTTTTTTTCATTATAATTTCCTTTTGGGGGCTTAATCTTTATTGGTGAATGAGTAATCATTTCTTATTTTGCGTGCAAGGTAGCATAGAATAACCTTACTTTATTGATGGAAATCAATTTGTGAAAAGTTGTGATTATTTATGTAAATTTATATCGACCCGATCACTTTATTCCTTCATTTTATTGACAGTTTTGTAATGCAACTTTTCCGTGCGTCATTTTGTTAATCCAATCCCTTCACTTTGCTCAGCTCTCTTTGGATCAAAATAGAGCAAGCCAATATCTCGCACGCATCATTTTGGTGCAGCTCTACAAGAATCAATCTCGCCGCGTATAATATTCAATGAGTTACATTTGGCTTAGTGCTTGCAAGTCTATGTTCATAATCATAAATACATTGAGGTTCTGATCATGCAAGACACTCTAACAATCGTTCTGGCCGGCGGTGTTGGCTCTCGGCTTTCCCCTCTCACTGATAACCGTGCAAAACCTGCGGTACCCTTTGGTGGCAAATATCGAATCATCGATTTCACTCTCGCGAACTGCTTACACTCTGGGCTACGCCAAATTTTGGTGCTGACTCAGTACAAGTCTCACTCTTTGCAAAAACATTTGAGAGATGGTTGGTCTGTGCTTAACCCCGAGCTCGGCGAATACATCACCAATGTTCCCCCACAAATGCGAACCGGTGATAGCTGGTACAGCGGTACTGCCGATGCGATTTATCAAAACTTGTATCTGCTTTCTCGTAGTGAAGCCAAGCATGTGGTGGTGTTATCCGGTGACCATATCTATCGCATGGATTACGCGCCAATGCTCAAGCAGCACAAAAAGAACGAGGCCGACCTAACCGTGGCGTGCATGGAGGTTTCAATTGATGAAGCCAAAGAGTTTGGTGTGATGGAGATAGATGAATCTCTAGAGATCAATAACTTTACCGAAAAGCCACGTTACCCTGCCTGTGTACCTGGTAGGCCAACTCGAAGCATGGCTTCAATGGGTATTTACGTCTTTGATAAAGAAGTGCTAACACAAGCGCTACTGGCGGATGCCGAAGATCCGAACTCAAGCCACGACTTTGGTAAAGACATCATTCCGAAATTGGTGGGCAACAACAGTGTTTACGCATACAAGTTTGGGGATGAAGAAGGCCGAGTAACCCAAGATGCGTACTGGAGAGATGTTGGTACTATCGACTCTTATTACCAATCGAATATGGACCTGTTAAAGCCAGCTTCGCCTATCGATTTATATCAACCTGATTGGGCGATTCGTACTTATGAACCACAGCTGCCACCCGCACGAACCATTGCTTCGGTTGAAGGTAACCAAGGAATATTCATCAACTCGATGATAGCGAATGGCGTCGTAATTGAAGGCGGCTCAGCGCAAAACTCAATCTTCTTCCCAAAAGTGAAAGTCAGCAATGCCGCGATTGTGATTGATAGTATTCTATTTGAAGATGTTGAGATTGGAAAAAATTGCCATATACAAAACTGCATCATCGATAAGAACGTTAAGGTGCCTGACGGAACTCAAATCGGTGTTGATAGCCTTGCCGATGCGAAACGCTTCCACATATCAAAACAAGGCGTGATTGTTGTGCCCTCTTCTTACCAATTTGAAGGGTAACCTTTAACGTTGGGATAGCTTTTCTTTAAACGAAAAAAAGGCAGCGAACTCGCTGCCTTCTTATTTACTCACACGGCTTCAGTTAAGCTTAACTGTCCATGTATTCGATCAAACAGAAATCTTAGAAAGGCCCTAACTCGATCATTTGAGCAATCACAACTGAAATCAAAGCGCCTACCGACCAGAACAAGAACAGCGGTAAGAAGAAACGAACCCACTTGGTGTAAGGTACTTTTGCTATAGCCAATACCGCTAACAAGCCACCATTAGTTGGGTAAATATAGTTAGAAATACCATCACCCAATTGAGAAGCCAGTGCCGCCACTTGGCGAGTCACTTCACCAATATCAGCCAACGGAATAATGATTGGCATGGTGATCACCGCTTGGCCACTGCCCGACGGAATGAACAGGTTGATAGCAGCCTGCGAGAAGTAGATCCCTGCTGCTGCCACAAGTTTAGAGCTACCAGAAATGATCTGTGCAAGATAGAAGATAATAGAATCAACAATCTTCGCGTCTTCCATAATGGTTAGCACTGAACGAGCAAAGAAGATGATCAGTACCGCCACCAATACGTCGCTCACACCTTTGGTCCAATACTCACAAATCTTGTTCGGAGATAAACCCGCCACCAAACCCGGAATGATCGCCATCGCCACGAATGCACCTGCAATCTCAGTGAAGCCGAAACCCATCGTCAACGTGCCGAAGATCATGTATGCGAACACGCCCAAGAACGCGATGCCCGCAAGCTTTTCACGTGTGGTCAGTGTTTTCGCTTCAACGTTAGATTCGTATTGGTAACCCGTACCGTGCAACAAGCCTTTGGTCGGGTCTTGCTTAACTTTACGCGCGTAGTTAAGCACATACCAAGCACCCGTTAGCAACATGAACATGCCAACAATAAAGCGATACCACATGCCGGAATACATAGGCAGTTCAGCGATAGTGTGTGCGATCCCCGTAAAAAATGGGTTAGCCAAAGCGGCCGCGAAACCGGCACAACTTGCCAGTAAAACAACACCAAGTGCCGTAATCGCGTCATAACCAAGCTTGATACAGATTGGGATCATCAAAGAGATGAAAATGACATCAAGTTCACGCATACCGGTGAAGGTAACGTTGAAGAAGATCGCCGTCATGATCACAGGCGCAATCACGTATAAGCCTTGCTTCTTTAGCTTAGTGGTTAGTGCAACAACGGATGCGTCTAACAAACCCATGTGTTTGATAATGCCAAAAGCACCACCCACAAATACCACAACACCCATCACGCCAGAAGCGGATTTGAAGCCTTTAAAAAATGATTCGAAAAAAGAGGCTAATGTTGTTGGGTTGCTGGTCAATTGTGTGTAGCTGTCTGGGTCGATAACCGTGCGGCCATTCATGACCACTCGCTCGAATTCACCAGCAGGGATGAAGTAAGTTGCGATTGCAGCAACGATCACCATGATAACCAAAGAGAGAAACGGGTGGTTTACCTCTTTCTCTGTCGGCGCTGTGTTACCAGCTTGAGATGTAGGTACGGATGTGGATACCGTAGTCGTCATATAGACTCCTTATTTGTCAGCAACTAAGGATCACTTAGCCACCGAGAGGGATTTTTGGAAAAACGAAACCCTTCACGCTGAACTAAGTTCGCGCTAATGTAGGCTGTTTCAAAAAGGCCTTTGATAGATGGTGCTCTCAAATGTACATAGTGAAGTAGTGAGTACTACTCTCTTTGCGTCCGAGCAAAATGCAGATGTTCAGCCAAGTCAGGCCAAACTGAATGAGGTCATTACAAGCAGGTAAACAGAAAAGTCTGTTTTGGTAATGCGTTTTTTATCAATTACAAAGACAAGCGGCGCATACTAGCACAACGAGTCATGAATTGTCAGAAAAGTGTGAGTTTCGTCATGTTTTGGTGGGCAACAAAAAAGCGCCCACTAATAAGCTAGGCGCTTTTCTGCAATAGAACAGAGTTACTTAGGTGCTAACTCGTAGTTTTCTTGCATCTCATGAGGGGCAATCCCGTACTCATAATCCGCTAAGTAGCCATCCTTATAAACCTTCATTCCCTTCTCATCCCAGCTCACTTTGATCATCGCCGTGTTGCCATCTTCACTGCCTAACAGCTCAAGCATTTCTGCATCAATCTTAATGGCTTTGATGGTTTTAATACGCTTAAACGGCTTAAATTCAGTAGTCGAGGTTGGCAAAGATCCGTAGCTGCTGATCCACGTCTCTTTAGGTACTAGCCATTGGTTGAAAACATCATCAACAATCGCTTTCGGCATGCTTGCGATAACAACAGAATCGGTCATTACGTTGTTTGTCTCTAGGCTGTAACCGCCCTTTCCATCCGAAACATAAGTAGGAAAATCAATGCCAATTTCAGACTCAGCTGGTAAACGGCCTAAGGTGACCGACTTCTTAACGTACAGTTCTGCCGTTTCAAATTGCTGCATGATCTCAGGGATCTTCTGAAATTCAACTGGGGCAGCAAAGGCATTGAAAGCGAAAGAAAGGGAAGCTGCAATTGCAGCGAATTTAACAGGCATTTTCATGATAACGGATCCAAATAGAAGATGGCTGTTAGAGTATCCCGTACTAACAAATACCTCAATAAACTGCAGCGTCTTATATCGGTAATTGTGATACTGACTGATGAAATCATAAATAGTTACTTTGCCCTTTTCTCCTCATCTCAGCCCGCCTAGTTTCGCTGCTCTTCAGTTTCAACCTAAAAAATCTCAGTAATTTTTACCGTACTGTCAGCCTTATGTCAGTGGCGCAAAATGGTAAGTCCTGTCTTTGAACAAACCTAAAATGAGACCTCGATCATCATTTTGAGGTTCTCATGAAGGCTATTTACATCGTTGCTGCCGCGTTGTTGCTGAGCAGTTCCTTAGCAAACGCAAATGTGCACAAGTGGAAAAATACCGAATTTCAGACCTACTCCGACAAAACACAGGTCAGGTTTTTATTGGTAAACCGTTACACCAAACAAGCGGATTACTACCTGCGAATTGATGACAAAGAGTTTCCAAACAAGATCCAATTGGATGCAAACCAAGAGATAGAGCTGGATATCAATGTTAAGACGCCAGCCGCTCAAACAACCAAGAAGAAGATTTGTACGCGCATGGTGACGGATTCCCCGAACAGCTACGAAGTATGCACAAACCTTAAATTCAAGCGGTATTAACGGTATTCAAACTGTATTAACGACATTCAAGCGGTATCAATTATGCGTAGAACAATCAAAGCGTTACTTAGCGTTTTATTTGCTGTCGCTTCATTGGCCATTGCTTCACTGACAAGCCCGGCATTAGCAAACCCAATACCGAGTGTTTCTAACCCTTCAGGTACCGACCGAGTTCGAACCTCTGAGGGTGCTTCATGTGAGCAAGCGATTTCCACAGGTAAAACCGTTCAGTTCGGAACCTACGGATCAACAGGTAATGAAGATAGCGACAGCTATTACAACAATTATTACTACCAAAATCAGGATGAGGCAGGCGTATACGCGGCTGTGACATTCCAATTTGGTGGTGAGGATCGAGTTGACTGTCGTCGACTCTACGAGTTCGAGCTCCGTGAGCGAGAACGTTTAGAAGAGCTAGCTCAAGCGGAACATGAGCTAAAGCTATTACAAATCGAAGCAGAGAAATATCGCCTGCTGAAGATGAAACAAAGCAATACCACTTTTTCGGAGTAAAAATGCTTAATAGAAAACCACTACTTGGCCTAGCTGCCATGTCTGTATTTTCCACTGGTTCGGCGTTTGCCATACCACCTGACCATCAAGATGACAAAACAGGTGATGTTGTATTCTCAGCATCTGTCGAGTCTCAATGTGGCATAGAAGCAACAGAAGACCAAGCCGACCTAGCTTTTGGCGAAAGTTACAATGAATCTCACGCGACTGTAAAGTTAGTCAGCAACAGAAACGGAATCAAAGTTCGAGCAGAAGAGATCAAAATCGAATCGTTTGACGGACAAATTCAAAAGAGCGATGTGTTTTTCCAGTCAACGGGTACAACAGAGCTAGACCAATCTGCAGTTAGTTGGGAATCGGGTGTAGACATCACTCGGGATCAAATTCGTGAAGATAACAATATGAATCTTTTCGCTCGTGTTGCGGTTGATGAAAGCAATCTCGATGCTAGTGATGATTACGAAGTAAAAACAAAATGGAAGATTGAGTGTAACTAACCCATCATCTCTCCCACGGTAAGCCCTTTAATCATGAGGGCTTACTGACCCAGAGGCACTATGAAAACTCTAGTTTTATTCTTGGCGATATTGTTTATCGCGCCCTATGCCGTGAGCACCGGGTTTGATCGGAAAGAAGTCGAACATTTCAATCAAATGTGCGTCGATGGCTCAGACAACCACCAGCGCCGAATCTTCGATGCGCTGTCGAATTCTGAATACATCGATTGGTCGAGCATCGAGTTAATCGACACCGAAAGTCGCGTTAACTACACCGAGACTACCGTCGAAATTAAGCAAACTGAGCGTGTCACGTGCGATCTTATTGTCGAATACAAATATCATCATGCCGATATTGTACTGAGCTCAAGCTATCAGGTCTCTCTCAAAGATAAGCAAACCATCAGTAATGTGGCTGTTACTGAACAAGCGGTCACGGACTTTATTGTCCGCGTTATGGTGAACTAGCATGGCACGTTTTGTTATCGCGTTTGTTCTACTTAGCTTATCTAGCTGTACGTTTGCATCCAATAATCACTCTACATTAAGCTTTAAAAAGCATGTGAGAGAACGCTGCGGTTTAGAAGTGATCAATAACCAAGGTGAGATGAGTTTTGGTCGAGAATACGATGGCAGAGCCATCACGCTCAAGCTGGAGTCCAATCGCAAAGATTCTCGATTGTTGCTCAAACTGCAACATATTGACCTAGGCTCAATTGATGAATCTCGTATTTCAGAACTTGTGCGATTCAAAGTCGAAACGCCGGTTCGTTATGAAGGTGACATTAATTATTGGCGTCAGGGCGTCGAATTTCCTGTCGATCAACTGGCATCCAATAAAGAAGTCGATATTCGAGCACGTATTACTATACCCGAGTCCCAACTCACAGCTGGAGAGTTTCACTTCAATATGGAGTGGGCAGTTGAGTGTCTATAAATTAGTAACTTAAGCTGAGTTTTTATTCAAAGAAGAAAAAAATGAGTGAGCTGGAAAGAAAATCAATGGAGTGACAAGTTCGGAATTATAAAACCGATAAAGAGAGATTCACTGGGAATTCGCTGTAGGTTAGCGCAAATTATCAAGGATGGAGTTTTTTTGAACATGTCTCTAAAACACGAAACATAATATGCGATCAGTTCATCGGACTTTCAAGGGAGTAACAAGAGAATATTTGATAACACTGAAGTCAATCACACATGTGCTAATTCTCAGTTGGTTAATCTATCCGATGTTTGCTACGTTTAAATGACACAGTCATTGGAAAGGTATGATTTATGAAAATAAACGTTCAAACACATCACGTATCAATTAACGACGACTCACGTAAAGACATCGAAGGTAAGTTCGAAAAGATATCAAACCATTTTCCATCACTGATCAGCTGCGACATCATCATTACAAAAGAACACGGTCAACATCAGGTTGAAGTATTCACCAACTACGAAGGTGTACGAGTAACAGCAAAATCGACAGACGATGTTATGTACCCAGCTATCGCTGCAGCACTTAAGAAACTTGAAGCGGGCCTAAGTAACCGTAAGGGACAATTGAAAGCCGACCTACACGAGAAACCAACAAGCACGAAGCCAGAGATTGCTTCGGACATCATCCAAGAGATGAAATTGGTCTAACTCGATAAGTAGTTAAAGCGAAATAACTAATAGACACTTATTAAGAATTTCAAAGCCAGCACATGTTGCTGGCTTTTTCGATCTTAAAGCCAAGCAAACCTTCCCTTCTTTACCGTCTCTCGAATTCAGCTTAACCCCACATCATTATTAACGCCCTTAAGTTCTTAGCAGCTATAATAATCACTTGTGGTATTTGATACAGTTATAAGCAGAAATTTAGACCACAACGGAATGTTTATTATGAAGAAAATCGCGTTGATACTTTTCCTTGCCACTCAACTAATGGCTTGTACAGAAGTGGGCAGTGAAGCTTGGTGTACCGATATGAAAGAAAAACCTAAAGGTGACTGGACGGCTAATGAAGCGGGCGATTTTGCTAAACACTGTATTTTCTAGGCGCTAATTGTCCGTTTGATACGAAAGACACCACACAAAAAAACGACCGCTAGGTAGACCGAAGTACCTAGGGTCGTTTGAGCTTCAAAATGCTAGATAAGCTCTCAACTTTCACACAACACGCTGTCTATATGAGTTTGTTACGGATATGGATCACTACAGCTTCTGCGATAATAACCACAGCAAAAATACTCACCAATACCATCGATACTTTTTGCCACTCAAAGAGGTTCTGCGCATCGTTTAGCACTACGCCAATACCACCAGCGCCCACCAACCCCAGTACAGCAGATTCACGTACATTAATGTCCCAACGGAACAGTACAATTGAATAGAATGCGGGCATCACTTGTGGCCAATAACCTTTAAGTAAGATGCTCATCCAAGAAGCGCCAGTTGCGCGCAGAGCTTCGATAGGCCCCATGTTCACTTCAGCAATCGCTTCCGCTAACAGCTTCCCTACAAAGCCGATACTGCGAATGGCAATTGCCATAATGCCTGCGAGAACACCGGGGCCAAACAGTGCGATAAACAACAGTGCCCAAACCAATGAGTTCACAGAACGTGAAGACACCAGAAAGAATTGAGCAACCCAGTTCAACGCTTTATTCGGGGTTATGTTTGGCGCATTCAATAACGCCAACGGAATTGCAAATACCAAGGTAAACAAGGTACCTAACGTTGCGATATGCAGCGTCTCAATCATCGCTGCGTGGATCGATTCTGGATAGAAACCGTAGTCCATTGGCACCATACGCTCAAACATATCTGCGAACTGTGCTGGTGCGTCGTATAAGAATTCAGGAATCACTTCCACCGTCTGCCAAGACCACACGATGGCGCACACAAGGCTAAGGTAAACAGCAAATCGAGCCACACGTTCGTTGGGTGTAAAACGCTGCCACTCTCTATCAATAGATGCAGTTGTCATTAGAAGATTCTCCTAACAATGTTGGAAAGGAATTCGCCGACAAGAATCAATGCGATAATGGTGATCAAAATAGCCGCGACGAAGTCGTAGTCAAAACGTTGGAATGCCGAGAACAATGTACCGCCAAGGCCACCCGCCCCCACGATGCCAACCATGGTTGAGTTACGTAGATTCGAATCCAGCTGGTAGCTAGCAAAGCCAATAAAACGTGCGAACACCTGAGGCATCACCGCATACAGAATTACGCTAATGAAACTTGCGCCAGTTGCTTTAATCGCTTCAACCGGTTTAAAAGAGATCTCTTCAATCGCTTCAGCGAACAGCTTGGCGATAAAGCCAATGGATGCGAATACCAAGGTCAATATGCCAGCCAGAGCACCAAAGCCCACCGCTTTCACAAACAAGATGGCGATGATCACTGGGTGAAAAGAACGACACAATGCAATAAATCCACGAATGGGCGTTGATACGATTGAAGGCATCATATTTCTCGCGGCTAGCAAGCCTAGAAACAGTGAAATAACGATGCCAAAGAAACTTGAGATAATCGCAATCTGTAAGCTTTCCGCTAACCCACTCAGCAGTAAGCTGGTTCGCGAGAAATCAGGCGGAAACATTCGAGATAGTAACCGCTCACTTTCACCAAAACCGATGATCAAACGATCAAAGGTAAGCCCTAGCGTCGAGAAACTGTAAAACAGATAAGCCACTATACCGGCGATAATCGCACGATTGCTCCATGACACCTTGAAAGGATTTTCGCACTTAACTGGCGACTGGTTTGACGATACGCTTGGCGAGCTTGGGTTTAATCCAGCCATGATTCACCCCCGTAGATGATTTTCAGATCTTCCTCTGAAATACCTTCTGGGCTGCCATCATAATGCACCTTACCATTACACATACCGATGATGCGTTTAGCATAGCGTTTGGCTAGGTTCACATCATGGATATTCACCAACACTGGGATGTTTTTCTGCTCGGCAAAGGTTTCCATCAACTCCATGATCTCAACCGCGGTTTTCGGATCGAGTGATGAGGTAGGTTCGTCAGCTAGAAGAATATAAGGGTCTTGCATTACAGCACGAGCGATACCCACGCGCTGCCTTTGGCCTCCCGATAAACTATCAGCACGTTGGTTTGCAAAATCTTGTAGGCCAACAAACTCCAGTAGCTCAAACGCTTTTGCTAAGTCTTGTGCCGAATAATTACGACGCCATGCATTCCAAGCGGTCATGTAGCCTAAACGACCACTTAATACGTTTTCGATAACCGTTAAACGCTCTACCAAGTTGTACTCTTGAAATACCATGCCGATATGACGGCGCTGTTTACGAAGTGCTTGGCCTTTTAGTTGAGTCAGGTCGGCACCATCAAAGATGATCTCCCCTTGGCTTGGGTCATTAAGGCGATTGATACAACGCAGAAGTGTACTTTTACCGGTACCCGACGGGCCTATAATCGCGATGATTCCTGGCTCATCGATATCAATATTAATGCCTTTAAGGATTGGCTTGCCTGCCACATATTCATGAAATAGGTTGTTGATCTTTATTCCGTCATAGCTTGCTACGGCCATACTGCATTTCCTTGTGCGAATTTTTGAATGATCTATGCCCTACCCGCGAGGGCATAGATACTTAATTGAAGTAAGTGTTCTGGGAGACCTAGGCTTGATATGAAACCTAAGTCTTCTTTGGAAATAAGAGTTAGCCGTTGTTTGCTTGTTTCGCTAGCTCAGCGGCTTTTTTCTTTGCGCGTTTAGCCGCATCTTTTTCAGCCAGTTTTTTCAGACCTGCTTTGGTATAAGCCGTACCTGTCGCATGGGCAATGTCACGAATCACGTCCCACTCTTCTTTGTAGCTGATTGGTGAGAAGCGGTCTGCACCTTTAAATGATGCACTCATCTCTGGAGTAAAGCGGTAGCTAAAGAAAGCTTCGTTGATCTTCTCAACAAGCTCTGGTTTTAGATTGTACGCGTAACCAAAAGCAGACGTTGGGAAGCGTGGGCTACGGTAGATGATCTTCAGTTCAGAATCGTCGACACGACCTGCAGCGACCATACGGTCGTAAACGTCTGATGCCACAGGTGCTGCATCATAGTCTCCATTGAAAACACCAAGAATAGATTGGTCATGCTTACCTGAGTAAAGCACTTTGTAATCCTCATCTGGCACTAGGCCTTTCGCTGGGAATAACGCACGAGGAGCTAGGTTGCCAGAATTGGAAGATGCAGAAGTGTGTGCAACCTTTTTGCCTTTCAGATCGGTCATTGTATTAATGCCACTGTCTTTACGCACAATGGTGATCAGGTTGTAGCCTTGGAAACCAGACTCATCGCCTTTTACTGCAATTGGAACATAACCCGCTAGGTTAACCGCGTAGCCTGTTGGACCGGTAGAGAAACCAGCAACGTGCAGTCGACCAGAACGCATCGCTTCTACTTGCGCAGAGTTCGAGTGAACTGTGTAGTAAATCACTCGCTTACCCGTAATTTTGCTTAGGTGAGCTTGGAAATCTGCAAACGCATCCTTATATAGCGCTGGGTCTTCTACTGGCGTGTAGGTAAACACAAGCGTGCTTGGGTCGTTCCACTCATCTGGATTCTTTGGTGAATCGGCGACCAAATCTTGGTTTTCATCACAGTATCGATCGTCTAACACACCACGACTAGAGCAGTCGCTTGCCATAGCCATTGAAGGAAGTAGTAATGAGCTAGCGATTAACAGTCCTTTAACACTGATTTTCATATTCAAACCTTACTTTTACTTATTGTTGAAAGTCACCTTCACTACTGCAGTCTTTGTGCCAGATTTTTATTTAAATAATTTCAACAACTTAAATGAAAAACCAAATTCAGAAATAAGTTTTGAGTCATTCATGTCCAACCTAGAAGTCGGCATTTGGGTCATTTATGTCCCACCAATTTCAGTGGTAAAAAAAGAGCCCGAAGGCTCTTTGGTTCACTGCTTTTTCTCTTATTATTCTTTGGCCAAGAGCCATCTGTACAAACACTATCATTAGCGATGTAACAGTGCTCTCAGAGTACTAAGCGTCGCTGTCCATGCAGTTAGCGTAGTAGGTTACCGTTGCAGGCCAGTCACTGAATACGCCCATGACACCCACATCTTGCGCCAGTACATCGAGCATTTTCATCATATCGCCATCATTGTTTATGCCATCTTTCACACTCTTGTAGTACCAACCGCCGCCTTGCGCGAGTGGGCCTGAACGCTCAAGTGTCCATGCGATAATCTCAAGATCTGCATCCTTAGCAAGCTTGGCGTAGTTAGACGCAACCAGTTCATTGTTCTCATCTAAATCAACCAGAGCAAACAGGGGCGGCGCGATGATGTTTACACCCGCATCGTGCAGCTCTTTCATGTTCTCAACAGAAGCGACAAAGTCCGCTTGCTCGTAAACACGGTCATCAAGATAAACGGCTTGTTTACCGAATTTTGGTGCTGCTTTGATCCAGTACTTCACATCATCTAGGTTGAACGATTGCAAGTAAGTCTCTGAAGGTGCAAAGCCCGCCTCTTTCAGTTCATCCACTAGCTTCTGTGCATACATCTCTTGGCTAAATCCATTGAAAGGCATATCTACCGCTGCTGATTTCAATTCAGGAGTGACCTTCACGCCGTGCTCTTTAAAGAGTGCTGCACTTTCTGCGTGTGTCATCAGTGTCCCACTTTGACTGTAAAGATCGGTTCTCCAACCCGGAGTCCCGTTCATGTACTCTTCAACCGTGGTGGCTTTTGGGTTCGCACCATCCATTTTACCTTTGAGCGTCTTAAACTCAGCCAGCGTGAAATCAGAAGTACGGCACTCAACCTGAGCATCTTCGCCTGTCGCTGGATTAGCTGGTGTAAACGGGGTTGAGCACTTCTTAGCAAGATCTGGGTGTGCTAATACATCGGTTGTGGTGTGCAGATCACTTTGCGAGTGTCGGCATACCAACGCCTTATCTTTGGTGAAGGTCACATCACATTCGACGACACCAGCGCCCATTTGAATCGCCGCCAAATAGGATTCCTTAGTGTGCTCAGGAAACTGCATAGCAGCTCCGCGATGCCCAATAGAAAAATCGCTACGATGAAAAGGTCCTTCGCTGCAACTCAACAGCTTTGTTTTCAAAGGGCTCTCATCCATATTGTTAACCAAAAAGAGGGGACGAGGTCCTAAGTTTGCTGGTTCTGCAGCGGCCCATGCCGTTATTGAACTCATACCGAGTATCAGAGCAATCGAACCTTTCAGTATTTGCTTCATGTTTGTATCTCCTTGCAACAAGCAATTATTTTTCTAATGTCCTTTGTTCGATCATTCAGTGTTGGATAACTATCATATGTTTTTGTCTCAACACCGAATAACCTCATGTGGACTGGCGCCACAATGTAGGGATTGCACGCTTTGTGCCAGATGTTAAAGCTCTTTTATTACAATCACTTGAAACAGTTAGCCATTCGACTAAAAACCAAATGGGTCATTGTTGTCTTGTGCTTTTACTAGGTGAATTAATGAACCAGCTAGACCTTGAAACTCTCTTTATCCAATTGGTGTTTCTTCATTTTTCGATAAAGGGTTTTACGCGGTAAATTCAGCTTACTTGATACCTCATTAATATTACCCGCGCTTTCTATTAGCGCTTCCGTCAGAACATTTCGTTCGTACTGCTCCATCTGCTTTTCAAAAGCGAAATCTTCTCCGGACGCTTCACAAATTGGCGATTGAAGATCAAAGCCATCACCGACGATACCCAACACAAATCGATCAGCGACATTACGCAGTTCACGCACATTGCCCGGCCATTCATGTCGGCATAGCTGCTGAATTTGTTCCGGGTAAATCGTCGAAGGACGTGTCTTGTATTTATGACTCGCTTGAATCACAAAATGGCGAAACAGCACCTGAATGTCTTCTTTTCTTTGACGCAATGCAGGAAGGTTTAAGCTCGCAATGTTAAGGCGATAGAACAGATCGGCTCTGAATTCTCCAGACTCACTCAAGCTCGCGAGATCAGCTTTACTAGCGGCTACCACGACGATGTCGACAGGTATCAACTCGTTACCACCAACACGCTCAATCATTCGCTCTTGAATCACGCGCAGCAATTTGATTTGTACCGCAATCGGCATGCTCTCAATTTCATCGAGAAACAGAGTGCCGCCATTGGCTTGTTCTATTTTGCCAATACGCTTCTTGTTCGCGCTAGTAAACGAACCCGCTTCATGGCCAAACAACTCACTCTCAATAATGCTTTCTGTCATGCCGCCACAGTTAATTGCGACAAATGGTTTAGTCTTACGACGACTGAATTGATGCAGAGCGCGAGCTATCACCTCTTTACCCGTTCCCGTTTCTCCATTGATAATGGTATCGACGCCTGTATGTGCTAAAGCGAGTACTTGCTTACGTATCGTATCCATCGCTTTTGATTGACCAATAACCACAGATTCTATCGGTAGCTCCTCTTGCTCATCGCCATCCAAGGTTGACGGGCAATTGTGCTGACACTGGGTAATCGCCAAATCAAGCTTCTCCACCAACTCACTCGAATTAAGCGGTTTTTCCAGAAAGTCGAAAGCACCAAGCTTCATAGCTTCGATCGCCATTGGGATATCGCCATGGCCACTCATCAATAAAACGGGCACATTCGGGGCACGGTGTTGGATTGAGCTCAACAGCGTTAAACCGTCCACTTTCGGCATGCGCACGTCACACAACACAACCGACTGACTGTTCGCTTTAAGCGACTTTAGGCCAAGGTTGGGATCAGTGAAGGTGGTGACACTAAACCCTTCTAGCTCTAACATTTCGCTCACGGCTTCGACGACATCTATTTCATCGTCGATAAGAACTATGTGTTTTTCTGAAATCATGAGCCTGTGCCTTTTGGTAGAGTGACGATAAAGGTGGTGCATTGGTGTTCAACCGATTCCACGTGAATCGAGCCGCCAAAGTCTTTTATTATGTTGTATGCGATAGACAAGCCGAGCCCTAGTCCTTTGCCTGTTGTTTTTCGGGTATAAAATGGATCAAACAGATAAGGAATGTCCTCTTCGGGTATCCCTAACCCGTTGTCTTTAACTGATATCTGAATGGTGTTCAGATGCTCTTGAGTGGAGATGCACAGCAGAGGCTGATCTCTATGTTCAACGGCATCCAACGCATTGCTGATCAAATTCACCAACACCTGTTCCAAACGAATACTGTTGGCTCGCACCATTTGATCGCTTTGTGGGGAGTACTGAATCAGCACCCTACTCTGCCGAGTTTCAAAGAGGTCGATCGCATCGCCAATCACCTTATCCACCTCGACGTTATCAATTTTGCCGTCACTCTTACGTGAGAAGGCTTTCAAGTGACGTGTAATCGCAGCCACTTTGTCTAATAAGATCTCGATCTTTTTCAGGTTCTCTTCTGCTCTTTCTGGCCTATTTTTACCGAGCCAAAGCTGAGCACTTCGAACGTGGCTATTCACAGCCGTCAGAGGTTGATTGATCTCGTGCGTGATCCCGACACTTAGTTGTCCCAATGCAGCTAGTTTTCCGGCTTGGATTAACTCATCTTGAGTCACTCGTAATTTAGCTTCGGCTAAGGTGCGCTCTTCAACCTCAGCCTCCAGCTTGCGATTGGTTTGCTTAACGATTTTGGCCGTGGTTTGGAACACCTTCAGGTACTTAGCCATTTGCGTCACTTCGTCTTTGCCACGAATGGATACTTCGGTATCTAAATGGCCGGTAGAAATCGCGAACATATTGTCTTTAAGCTGTAAAAGCCTCTCTAAAATACTCTTGCGTACATAGAACCATGAGATAGCCGCGGCAGCTAACACACTAAAAAGAGAGAGAAAAAGTGACAAACGTTGGTTCGATTGCAAAGAGTGTTGCGCTTGCTGAATCGACTGATCGATATTGCGGTTCACTTGGCTGGTGTTGCGTTCGATTTGCACCGTTAACTGATTCAAATGCTCACGGCTGTTTTGTAAGAAATACTGCTCTTGATAGAGATGGTCGAGCGCTTTGTTTTTCAGCCCATACAAGCTGCTATCACTTGAGGCTAGGTTGTAAATTACGGTGAGCTGATGATCCAACTCTGGAAAGGCACTTCTTAAATCGCCACTAATCCAAAGCTGCCACCACTCTTCTCCAACCTGCTCTAAGCGTAAACTGGTGTAATCCAGCTCATTAAAGCTCGAGTCGTTATAAAGTTTTTCTACCAAGCCTAATTGGTAGTACAGCAGAGATTTTAATTGCGTGAATTGAACCTGCTCTTTGGCTGACTCAGGCAAGCGATCGAGTGAATCACTGGCTTGCTGCAATAAGGGATAAAAGCCTTCAAGCAAATTACGAAGTTCTTGATTGAGTTGTTCTGACTCAATCTCACTTTGATACAACAAACTGAGGCTATTGTTAACTTGAGCAATAAGATCTTTAAAATAGGAGTGATAATCGGGGAATTGAACCATAACGCTATTCATGACTGAAATAGCATCTTCAGTTTTAAGCATCGCTTGTTTGCGCTCTAAATTGGATTCCGCATCACTGAGTTGCGATGATGTTGTGATAATGACTCGCACCATGTCGTTCAAGCGTGCGGCGTTATCTAAGGCAGGGATTTCACTCTCTTTTAGCTCAACAAGGCGTTGATTTAGGTTATCAAAAGTGAAACTGGAGACAACAGAGAGAAAGATGGTAGTCATCGATAGCATGGCTAACGCCAATACTAAACGCAGTTCAATGCCTTTCCAACCAAACCACTTACGACGCGGAATTTTGATCGAAAATGGACGTTCAAAACGGTCCTTGCTATCTATCACCTCTGAGACACGACTACTCACTCGCCCCACCTTATTCTCATCAAAAAACAACAGGAAAGGTCAATGATTCAATCAGTTAGGTGGTCAACCTGACTTAAAGCTACTTCAAATAGTTTTAGTGAAACTATGAAAACAAGAGTAATCATTAACATTTTACATAAGATATCATAAC
Organism: Vibrio sp. OPT18; assembly: GCF_015163615.1. NCBI lineage: Bacteria > Pseudomonadati > Pseudomonadota > Gammaproteobacteria > Vibrionales > Vibrionaceae > Vibrio > Vibrio sp. OPT18. The sequence goes on along the minus strand of NZ_JADDYK010000046.1, from coordinate 134,812 downwards.
AATTATTTTATAAAGCTTGAGCTGTCTGTTTTGCGATAATAGAAAGTGACCGCACCGACAGAAACGTGATTACTTTATCAATACGCACGTAAATTATACGAATAGCACTCTCCATCAAGCAGTCAACCTACGATGATTTAATAAGTTAAGGTCTAGAGATCGAAAAAATCGCACAAGTTTTCACTCATACGATTTCATTCATGTCATGTCCATCGACTAACCGAGACTCAACGAACTTAAAGAACTTAAAGAACTTAAAGAACTTAAAGAACTTAAAGAACTTAAAGAATAATCATCCCATCTCGATAAGTCAGTGCTGGTGTTACATCTTGGCCAAGTAAGACTGGGCCATCGAGGTCGACGATTTCAGATTGAACTGCAACAGGCAGAGCTGCACGCATCGCCAACGATGTACCGAGCATACAACCCGACATCAGAGTAAATCCGAGCCTTTGCGCTTCTTCTGCAAGTACCAACGCTTCAGTCAGGCCACCCGTTTTATCGAGTTTGATGTTGACCATTTCATACTTACCCAACAGCGATGAGAGCTGTGAAGTGGTATGACAGCTTTCATCGGCACACAGTGGTATCGGGTGCTTGATGTGCGCCAGTGAGGCATCGTGCTGTTGGGGTAACGGCTGCTCGATCATCGCAATATCAAATTCTGCCAGTTGATTGAATAACTCTTCGAGATTCAATCCTGTCCACGCTTCATTGGCATCCAATACAATTTGAACATCTGTCGCAGCTTCTCGTACCGCGCGAACACGCTCTACCACTTGCTCGCCATCAAGCTTCACTTTCAGGAGTTTTGCCCCATTCGCGACATAGTCTCGAGCTTGAGTCGCCATCGCTTCTGGCGTGCCAATGGAAACTGTCATTGCAGTCACAATTTGAGCAGGCAACTCAAACAAGCTATTCGGAAACGTCTGATCATTCTGCTGCGCTTCAAAATCCCAAAGCGCACAATCGACTGCATTTCGCGCTGCCCCTCCGGTCAGTAAAGACTGAAGATGATCTCTTAGCTCTGCCGGATCGGTAACACCTCGTTCAAACATGGCTTCAAGTGCGCTAGATGCTTGTTGGATTTGCGCTAATACAGACTCCGATGACTCACCGTATCGTGGGTAAGGCGTGCATTCGCCCTGAGCTCGTTTGCCACCATGTTCAATGTAAACACGAACAACGTGACACTCAGTTCGACTGCCACGAGAGATGCGAAAAGGCGTTTGCATCGCGATAATAATGGGTTCTGCTGTAATCTTCATAATTTCACTCGGTTGATGTTCGCTTTAACAAATGGAAACGTAGAAATGATGAAGTCGTTAAAGTGAATGTCGCAAATGATCAGTAATGTGTTGTACACCAAAGCGCACTGGGTCCGTCACCGGCACTTGATAGAGTGTGGTCCATTCTTGGCACAATGTCTCAGCATCTTCAATGCTAATCGCCGAAGTGTTCAAGCAAATACCCACCAGCTTCGCGTCTGGATTAGTCAGTCGCACCGCTTGCAAGTTGGCTTCAATCGTCTGTTCTATGCTTGGTAGTTTAGCATGAGGAAGGTTACGAATATGTGGTCGCCCAACTTCATGACACAGCACCAAAGCATCAGCTTGTGCGCCATGTAAAAGACCCAAACTCACGCCTGCAAATGAGGGGTTGAACAAAGAGCCTTGCCCTTCAATGATGTCCCAATCGTGGTCGGTAAAATCAGGGCTAATCACTTCAACTGCGCCAGAAATAAAATCCGCAACCACAGCATCAATCGAAATACCGCTGCCTTCAATCAAGATACCCGTCTGCCCTGTCGCTTTGAACTGAGCGGATGTCCCTGACTCTTTAAACGACTTTTCGATAGCTAAAGCCGAAAACATTTTGCCAACTGAGCAATCTGTTCCGACCGTAAGCAGGCGCCTACCTTGACGAGGCTTACCGTTACCAACATTAAGAACACCATCAAAATGGCGTACATCATGAAGCTTAGTCAATCCTTGTTGCTGCATGTCAGCAAGCGGTGAAAATTCACTCAATCGTTGGTGCATGCCAGATGCAATCTCAAATCCCATTTCTGCAGCTACCATAATGGTTGACTGCCAGGATTCAGGAATAACGCCACCCGGATTTGCGGTGCCAATCACTAGGGTTTTAGCTCCCTGTGCTTGCGCCTCTTGCAAGGTCATGTCCGTTAACCCCAGTGAAACGGTATCGTCAGTTAAACGCAGTTGACCTAGGCAGATTTCTGGTCGCCATTGGTGAATGCCACGAGCTGTTTTTGCGGCGAGTGGGTCAGTAACATCCCCAAGAAAAAGAAGGTAAGGTTGAGCGATCGACATGAGTGTTCCTAATTAATAAGCCCTTGTATGGATTTACTTTAATTAAGAACTTCGAAGCTGCCGAATGCCTATTTATGGCGAGCCTATAACCTTAAGTTATAGGGTGAGTATGGTTCTTCAATGAAGTGATGAACTGCTTAACAGAAATAGACTGAGGAGTGTGCTCTGCGCAAAGCATCGAAACCGAAAATTGAATATCAGGTTGCAATGGCAACACACAAATCGACTCATCGTTTTGATAGTGCTCCGCAGTCCAAGGGTCGACAATCGCAAACCCCGCTTGATGCTTGACGAGCTCTGCCGCTGCGCTATAGCTACGAACTGTAATAGGATGATGATAACGGCCATCACGAGCAGAAAGATTCTGATGGAGAAGCAAGCCAATAGGGTCTCGGCTATCAAGTCCAATGATCGGTAAAGGGTGTTCGATAAGCTCTTCGAGGGTCGGCGCTTCAGATAACGATTCAGCCATGCCTGCCGGAATTAACACTCTAAGAGATTGAACCAACAACACTTCACTTAATATCGCGGGCGGCGTTTCATCGCCAAAAGCGATCGCAATATCAAGTTCATGCTTGAGTAAACCTTCACACAACTCATCTCGGTTTGCGGTCAGCAACTCAAACGAAAGCCTTTGTTTGCCGGACTGTTGATCCCGTGACATCAGGGCTACTACCGGAGTCAGCAATTTGGTGGCAAGGATAGGAGGCGCACCAATACGTAAGTGCTGTTGCCCTTGTTTAACTTTATTGGTCAGAGAGCGAAATTGCCCCAATTGCTGATACACCTTCTCGGCTTCTGGCAGTAGCGCTTTGGCTTCAATGGTAGGGACTAAACGCCCTTTCACCCGTTCGAATAATCCAAACCCAAGCTGCTGCTCAGTATGAGCTAGAATGCGAGTAACGTTGGGCTGAGAAACATGCAAATTACGTGCAGCACCAGATACCGTGCCTGTCTGCATAATGGCGTAAAAGACTTCCAGTTGTCTTAGGTTCAAATCAGTATCCTTTGGATTCACAAGCTAGATTAAGCAGCTAGAGATACTAGCATATAGCAAGTATGCATCCAGATAGAATGACACCAAAGACAAAAAATCGCATAGGCCCCCACCCATGCGATTTTTATTTAAAATCCTCTCAGTAAAGTAAGGGTTATTTCCCCAAAACAACCATCACTTTACGTTTTTTATCTCCAGAGAAAGGACGACGACCATGCATAGCAAGGTTATTGTCAACTAGCGCTACATCGCCAGCCTGCCAGTTAAGGTCGAATGACAACTCTTCGGAGATCTTAGAAATCGTCTCTAAAAATGACTTAGGAATTTCAGAATTATCTCCAAAGCACAGTGCTTTTACAGGGTTTTCTTTAACGCCTTCCCAACCCTCAAATGCAGCGATAATTTGGTTGAAGAACACTTTACGACCGTCAGCGACCGTTTTGATCCCAGCTAAAGCCCCAGTTTGAGCCAGCAAATCGCCATTGTCTTGCCATGTCCACGTGTAACCTAGCTCTTTCAATTTAGCTTCAGCTTGTTGCTCGTTTTCCACGCTTAGGGTACTTAGCCAACTACGGCCTTGTGCTGACTCAGCACTGTCACCACCCGGCATAGTCGTTGTGTACTTAATTCCAACTTCTTCTAGCTTATTTGTTAGTTCAGGCTCAACTTTGATTAGCTCGTTGTAGATCATATCTGAACGACATAATACGGTTGCTCCGCCCTGTTCTGCAGGACTCTCACAAAATAATGAAATACGGTTTGGATAAATAGGTGTTTGTGCCATTTCGTTGTGCAAGTTAATCGCAACTTCTTTAGGTCCTTCATTGGCTGTGAAGACTAGCTCTGTAAAGTTGATACGCACTGCATTCGACAATGACTCTTTATATGTAAAGTTCTCGTAACCGAACGATGCAAAAAATGCATCATAGCTTTCAGCATCAACAACAGGGAAACCACGAAATAGAATAGCCCCTGTGCACAGTAGCTCTGCTTCCAAGTGCGCACGGTGCTCTTCAATCCATGCTTTCGCTTCTGCTAGTGTTGTCACTGAGCCATCGTTTTCAATGGTCGTTGGAAAATTGCTTACTTCAAACTCTAGTGTTTCTGTGATTTTATTTAATACACCCATGATTAGTCCCTTAATCGTAAATTGGTGAAAAGTGGTTGAACGCAGCTTCGCAGAAATCGCCAGGATCATTGAATCGGCGGTTAATGTTCAAAGCTGAAATTGACTCCATTTCGCGCTCTGTTAGCTCGAAATCGAAAATAGAAAGATTCTCTTTCAAACGCTCCACTTTTGAGCTTTTAGGTATGATGGTGCAACCACGCTGCACTCCCCAACGCAACGCAACCTGAGCGGGTGTTTTTCCATGCTCTTTCGCCGCATTTACTACAACTTCTTGCTCTAAAACAGATTCCAGTTTGTCTGCCATATTGAGCTCTAGGTACGATAAAGCGCCAAGTGGAGAGAAGGTTGTTACCGAGATACCATAGCCTTTCGCAAGCTTGATCAAACGCTCTTGCGTTAAGTATGGGTGAGACTCAATTTGTAATTCACTAGGCTTAATCTTTGCGTAAGCCATTAAGTCATTAAGCAAACCTGAATTGTAGTTACATACGCCAATATTCTTTACTAGCCCGGCTTCAGCCAGTTCTTCCATTGCTTGCCAAGTTTCGAACAAAGGCACTGGTTCAATCATCATCTTCGGCTCATCCGCTTGAGGATCAAAGATCCACTCTGGCGGGTAACGAGTTTCAAATGGAACATAGGGCTGTGCGATTGGAAAATGCACAAGATAAGAATCTAAGTAATCCACTCCAAGATCTTGAAGTGTGCGATCTAAAGCTGGACGCACGTGTTCTTTCTTATGGTAGGTATTCCAAAGTTTTGACGTTATCCAAAGATCCTCACGCTTCACTATGCCATCTTCAATCGCACGCTTAATACCCTGGCCCACTTCTTTCTCGTTACCATAGTCACATGCGCTATCAAGTAATCGATAACCAATTTTAATCGCGTTATAAACCGTTTCGGCACATTGATCTTTTTCAATCTTCCACAACCCTAAACCTACTTTAGGGATTCCGTAGTTGTCGCTCATTGTTCTTCCTTTTTACTTATGACGCTCTATTTTTATTTTTGAGCTTATTTTAGTTATGACTTTACTTTCAGGCTTAAGCATTAAACTACCGCCTGTCTATTTATTTAATTTTTAATAACTAGTTAATGTATTACTGCCCTGATATTTTTCTTATTTCATCGGCAATAACATGAACATTCAAAAATACAACTTGAATATGATTATCTGGTAGTCGGATAAAACCGAGAGCACCTTGTCGTCGCAATAAGCTATCATTAACTGTTTCAATATCTTTCACTTGTATACGTAATCGAGTAGCACAATTATCAATATGCCCTTCGACGATATTATCGACACCACCAAGACCTGAAATTATCTTATTTGCTTTGGCTGTCAGGTTACCTTTATCTCTGATCATATTAATCTCACAGTTAAAACGACATGATTTAAGAGCAATACTTCACATAGAAGCCAAGTATCGCTCTATAAGATATTTATTAAATTAAACTGGGGTTACTTTATCGAAACTTCATAAGAAGCATTGATCTGAGCTTCACAGGTCTGGATTTCAGATTGGAAACGTTCTAGCCACTGTTTGCCTTCAGCATCTGCATTGTTTGCCCAGTTATCAACAACCGGTTGAGTCGCATCTTTGAACGCCTGTTTTTCCGCAGCGGTTGGGTTGTAGATCTCGCCGTCCGCTTTCTTGAACTCTTCGTAAGACTTGTATTCATTATGTTTAGGGTAAGACATCAGATATTGCTGCTGTGCTTGGATACCATCAAGTACAACTTTCTTTAATTCAGGAGAAAGTGATTTAAACTTCATATCTGACATTAGCCATGCACCGCCCATGTAAGCGTGGCCGTCTAATGTTAAGTAATCTAGGCTTTCATGGAATCGACTTTGAATAATATCAACAATACCGTTCTTAGTACCTTCTACAACACCCGTAGATAGTGCTGTGTATACCTCTGGCCATGCGATTGGTGTTGGTGAGCCGTCAAGCTGCTTAACCAAATCTTGCTGTACTTTTGCAGGAACCGTACGAATCTTCATGCCTTTTACATCTTCAGGGGTTTTGATTGGCTTCTTCGTTGTCGCAAAGTTACGCCAGCCACCAGAGTTCGCAACCATCATTAGGCGTACGTTTGGAGCCTTTTTAAGAACGTTACCGCGAACGTCAGAGATGAACTTATCATTACCGTAAACACACTCAGCCACGCGGTCATTCGGTAGTAGGTATGGAAGGTCAAATGATTCAGCCGGTTTCCAGTAATAAGCAATCTCAGAAACTGTCGTCGGGAAGTAGTCAAACATGCCAGCTTGGACGCCCGCAATACACTCTTTACCTGAACCACATAATTGACCTGACCCGTAAATTTTCACTTTAATTTCACCATTTGAACGTGTCTCTAGGTGATTTTTAAGTACCAATAATGATTGGTGGTTATAGCTTTCAGGTGAAGTTAGATGAACCACATTAAATTCAGTTGCTGAATATGCTGCACCTGATGTTAATAATGCAGCGGCAGTTGCTAAGTTGATTATTGTTTTTTTCATAATATTTACCAGTGTAGGGTTTATTTACAGCATAAGTAAGTGCTGCATTTCTATCGTTATTGGTTAGTAATGTTATTAAAAATATTTAATCTATTATCGGTTATCACATAATCCCAAATAATTGAGGGAGACCTATTACTAATTGAGGGAAGCATGAGATAACAAAAATAAGAGCCATCTCTACAACTAGGAATGGAATTATCTTCTTTGAGATTTCAGAAACAGATACTTTTGAAACGCCAGATGCGACAAACAGAACCAAGCCCATTGGTGGTGTCGCTAAACCGATTGATAGGTTTGCACACATCACAACACCAAAGTGAACTGGATCGATACCTGCACTGATCATGATTGGTGCAAATATCGGAGCGAAAATTAGAATTGCAGGGCCCGCATCTAAGAACATACCGATAGCGAACAATAGAACGTTAATAATTGCGAAGAGTAAGTACGGATTGTCCGTAATACCGTTCATAAAATCTGCAACCATGTTCGATACACCAGACAAGCTGATGAGTGAAGCAAAGCCACTCGCGGCCGCAACAATAATTAAGATAGACGCTGCGTTTACCGCGACTTTGGCAAACAGTGCATATGTTGCTTTTACATTGGTTACTCGAATGATAAACAAAGACACACAGATAGCATAAGCCACTGCAACTGCTGCCGCTTCTGTTGGGGTGAATATGCCTCCATAAATACCGCCTAAAATAATAACCGGTGTCATCAATGGAAGAATCGCGAGTTTGAACGCTTGGTGACGCTCCATTGCCGGTGCACGCTCCATTGGCTGTACCGCCGGGTACTTGCGAATCTGGTAACGATTCATCAGCATCAAACCAATACAGAAAATGATGCCTGGAGTCACACCCGCTAGGAACATCGCAGCAACCGATGTGTTCATCACAAACGCGTAGATAAGCATGATGCCAGAAGGCGGAATGATATTGCCTAACACAGTTGCTGCCGCAGTCAGTGCTGCTGAATAGCCGGTGTCGTAGTTATATTTTTTCATTTCTGGAATTAGCATTCCGCCAATCGCAGAAGTTGCCGCTACCGCAGAACCAGTTAGCGCCCCGAAAATAGTTGCAGCAAGAATCACCACGTGCCCTAAGCCGCCACGAAGGTGCTGAACCATGGTTTGAGCAAAAGCAATTATACGTGGTGTGATGCCACCGGCCGTCATGCATTCGCCAGCTAACATAAAAAACGGCAGAGCTAAAAGTAAAAAGCTGTCTAGCCCCGAATACAAACGCTGATAGAGCATGTTAGCAAACAGCATTTGATCATTTTGAAACAGTGTGATGATTGGTGACAGTCCCAGAGTGAACAGAACAGGGACACCTACAATCAATAACGCAAGAAAATATACTAAGAAAATTGGGGAAACCATGTCCTACTCCTTATGACGCAGATTTCAATTCAAACTGTTCTTCTTGATCAGCTGAATCATCTTCGGTTTGACAAGATTCCAGCATCTCTGCGGTTCTACTTGTCTGAGATACATCTTCAAAGTCACCCAGGATGGCACGCACGCACGCAACACTTTTTTGCAGCGCGTACAACATAGTCACAACCATCATGACCGGTGGTGCGATGTACACGAAGTACATTTGGATAGGCAAACTGTCTGCCATTACCGAACCTGTATTGAAGAACGTCCAACCGAATTTAATCCAAACGGAGAACACAAGAATCGCTGCGATATGACCTAAAAGAGATAACAGAGCGAAGAAACGAGGGGACTTCTTCTCGACAATTTCAGTCACAAAAGTCATAGCAATATTTTTATCGGTTAGGTACACAAATGGCAGGCACAGATAAGTCATATAGATCATCAGGAATCGAGAAGATTCATCCGTCCAACTTAATGGAACATTGAATACATAACGGAACAGCACTTGCGCTACTACGATCACAGTCATCAAAAGCAGTAAGATACCGGCCGTATGACGGAGCAACTTAGCGAGAGGAGTTGTTATCGTATTCAATGCTTTTTCAATGGCTCTTAACATAGAATCACCATAATAATTATTATTGGTCTAGTTATAAAACGACACACGGTTTATTGGGTGTGTATTGATAACTCAGTTAATTATTTAGAACCGTGATATTTTTCACACAGATAAATAATGTGTCGTTTTTGTAGGGTTGATGTCACATAAGTGACAATCTATGCCTTGCCGTTTGAACCAAACAGACGGATTTTGTGTTGTACAACTTCTTTCATTGAAGAGATACCCGTGTTCATAACGTCAGCAAGAATGTAGTCCTTTTCATTGTCTTTCCAATGTGCTTGAACACCGTGGATAAAGCCTTGGCGTAATTCAGTATCGACATTTATTTTTGCTACGCCACGTTTAACTGCTTCCATTACTTGGTCATCAGGTACGCCTGAACCACCGTGCAATACAATTGGTTTTTTGACGGCTTCTTTAATTTCTGACAAACGATCAAACTTAAGCTCTGGTGTTGTTTTATATACACCGTGAGCAGTACCAATAGAGACAGCTAAGTAATCAACACCTGTACGCTCAGAGAAATCTAATGCTTCCTCGACCGTAGTGATCATCGCATCTTTCTCATCAACGGTGATGTCATCTTCTGTCCCACCAATCTTACCTATCTCACCTTCAGCCCCAAGGCCCAAGGCATTAGCAACATCAACAACCGCTTTGGTGATTCGGATATTCTCTTCGAATGGAAGCGCTGAACCATCAAACATCAGCGATTGGAAGTCACGTGTCGCCGCTTCCATACACTGTTCAAATTTACGGCTGTGATCTAAATGGATACAGATTGGAACAGAAATTTGATGATGTTGAATCAGTGAATCTACTGCATCACGCAATGGCTTCATGCCCATTTCATTAATTGCTTTTTGCCCAATCTGAATCATGATTGGCGACTGTTCTTCTTGAGCTGCCAACAATACTGCTTTAATCGTTTCTAAGTTATGAGCTGTGAATGCACCGATAGCGTAGCCATTGTTCCACGCTTCTTTGATCATTGTTTTTCCAGACACGTAAGGCATTAGGTTGTTCCTTTTTTGTTCATTTGTTTGTTCGTTGTTGTAGTTAAATTATCAGCCGCCAGCTTTCATTTCTGTTAGTTATGTATCATTTTTCAACACAAGCGGACAGAAATGAACAAAATGAGTCCTAAGCCACATATTAAATGATCAAGTAAAATGAAAATGAACGAATAGTCTTTGAGCAAAAAAAAGGTGACAGCCAAAAGCCATCACCTTCTAAAAGTTTTCTAGTTAGCCTAAACGCTAGACCTTTCTCTAGTTAACACCATGGTCAAGTAAGCCTGCAGCGAGAGCCGGTGCTAAGCCAGGTGTTAATGGAAGCCTAGGGATCACTAAGCAGTGCATTAAATGATAAATATCTTGCTTACCATCCCACACCTTGCTGGTCCCGGCTTGGTTGTTTGTGTCCAGTTCTTGCCACCATGAGCATCCCTCGTAATCAATCAGGTATGTACGGCAGTAATCCCACCAAGTTTGGTAAAAATCTTCGTATTTTTTGTCACCCGTCACTGTATACAGCGCATAAGCTGTACCGATTGCTTCGACTGGTGCCCATCGAATGCGCTCACGGACCACTGGCTTTCCGTCCCAGTCAACGGAATAAACAAAACCTGGTGCACCATCGACAGACCATGCATCACGGACGGTTGCATCGAATAAGCCAATCGCATCCTCAAGTAGCCAGTCCGGCGTGTTAGCACCAATCTCTAATAAAGTCGCACGAAGGTGGCAGATTAAACGTCCCCACTCGATCCAGTGGCCCGGCGTGCCACCGTAAGCTCGGAAATGGCTCGCAGGGGTTTCTTTATTGTAATCTGGCAGTGGGTTCCACTCTGAATCGAAGTGTTCATTTACGCGGTAATGAAGACCTTTTGCCGTTTTATTGATCATGAATTCAGTAATATTAAGCGCACGGTCTAACCACTTTTTGTCTTTCGTTACATCGTAAACAATCAGGAATGCTTCAACCGAGTGCATTGCAGCATTACCCCCGCGGTAGTCTTCAGTATCTGAGAACGTTTCATCCCAAGACTCAAAACACATCTGCTTTTCTTCGCTCCAAAAGTGATTTTCGTACACATTAATCGCTTCATCTAGTAACGCTTGTGCACGAGGGTGACCTGTTGTCGCAGCACTCGCAGCAGCTAACAGTACGAATGCGTGTTGATACCCTTGCTTAGACGCATCAACTATCCCTTCCCCTTCATTATCTATGGTCGCGTACCAGCCGCCGTGCTTGTTATCTTTTAAAGGGCCTTCTAAGGCAGCAATACCATGCTCAACAAGGTCATAGGCACCAGGTCTCCCCATCAAAGCAGCTAACGAATAACAGTGCAGCATTCGCGCGGTAATCCAAAGGCGGGTTCCCATCTCATCGCGGATATTACCGTTATTGCCTACCCAACCAAATCCGTTAGGTACGACAGATTTTCTTCCAAATTCAAAAATACGATCTGTTTCAGTTTCCAACCAAGAGTTATGAGATTTGGTATTGATCCATTTCATACTATCTTTCCTCGTTATTATTTTTCATTGCTGCTGAAACTATCAGGCAGCGGATTTGAATTCTGTTAGCTAAGTTCTACTTATTACAAAACCAATCAAAATTGGACATTCTTGCTCACCAGCACACAACCAATGACCAGAAGCAGTCCATGTACGATGTGGTGATAGTTAATTTTGTATTTCTGTAAGAAGTGGTATCCGACCATGCCACTTGTCATTCCGACTAAAAATGCTGGCATTGCCGATCCAACGAGACTGCTGACCTCTGATGTAATAAGCCCTTCAGTCCAAAAACTGGCTATCGCACCTATCATCTGTAGCATGAAGAAGAACACTAGTGTCGATTTAGCCTGATCTGCAGTCCAAGGCTGCATTGAGGTATACGTAATAACCGGGGGCCCCGCTTCACCAACGCTTGCCCCAAGCACGCCAGAAGCAAACCCTGTTCCCATAGTGACAGGCACTGAAGTTTTGGAGAACGCAGGTTTCGTGCTACGCATGGAGTGAATACTCGATAAAATCAGCACAATACCCATCGTTATTAAAATGTATTGAGATGGCAGGCTAGCCAGCAACTTAGCACCCACAAATGACGCAGGTAACGAACCCGCTACGAGAATCAGACCAGCTTTATACTGAATCGAGTGACGCATTTTCCACACAATAGGGAATGTTACTAACCAACCGAAAATTCCCGCGATCGGCACCGCCATCTTTGCGTCGACAACGAGCGAGAGTAACGGCACAGAAACAAGAGCAAGACCAAACCCGGTCAAGCCTTGCGTAAAGCCCCCTAATGCGATGATCAGGGAGACTAATATGACAGTCATATCCATAGTAGCGTCCTAATGAAGGGCGATGGTTCACCCTAATATGGTTATTGAAAGGAGGTATTACTTCACTGAGAAGCGATGGAGTGTTTTCTCTTCAAACACATCACCAGGGTTTAGCCGAACACTTGGAAAGTGAGGTTGATTTGGGCTATCTGGGAAATGTTGTGTTTCTAAACACATCCCTTCAAATGATTGATATTGATGACCATTTCGACCTAGCCAAGTATTATTAGATAACTTCGAAGCGTTGTAGAACTGAACCGCAGGTTGCGTAGTTAACACTGTCATTACTCGGCCGCTTTTTGGGTCGTAAAGCTCCGCAGCATAATGGTACTCACCTTCATTATTAGACTGGTCGAGAATAAAGTTATGGTCATAGGCTCCATCGAGCACTTTCTTTTTGTTGTCACCGATGACCATCGAAGACGTAAAATCTAAACCCGTATCTTTAACACTCAGCACTTCCCCTGTCGGGATCATATCTTCAGTTACCGGTGTATAAAATTGAGAGAATAACGTGAGGTGATGGTTATCGACTGAGCCCGAATCGTGACCACCAAGATTGTAGTAACCATGATTGACTAGGTTGACTACCGTAGGCTTGTCAGTGGTTGCTTTGAAGTTATAGTGAATTTGATTCAATTCATCTAAACCAATGGTATGCGTGACATCCATAGTGCCACCATAACCAGCTTCACCATCCGGTGAGGTTCGGCTTAGATGTATATAAACCGCTTCGGGTTGCTGTTCGACTGCATAATTCCATACATATTTGTCGAACCCCCGGATGCCACCATGCAGGTGTGTACGCGACTGCTCATTGGTATCAAGTTGGAAGACCTCACCATCAAGCTCGTAACGCCCGTCTTTAATACGATTGGCAAAACGCCCCGCCACCGCACCAAAAAAAGGATGCCCGGCAAGGTATTTATCTAGGGTTTCATAACCCAATACCACGTCAGCCTTATTGCCTTCTCTATCCGGTGTTTCTATCGATGTAACAATACAACCGAAATTAGTCAGCTGTACCTTCATACCTTGACTGTTTTCTAGGGTAAATAGCTTAACGGGCATCGCTTGACCATCTACTTGCCCCCAGTTTTCGACATCTAGTTTCACGTTATTGTCTCTATTCTAATTATTGTTTTATTTTTGCTTCTAAACCTGACGTAACACGAAGTTGTTCAAAGACAGATGTCCAGTCTTGACGACCACGCCCTGCAGCTCGAGCAATACTGTAAAGCTCACGAGATGCAGCACCACACGGCATTGGTACATTCACTTGGTTAGCTAAGTCCAAAGCGATACCCAGATCTTTATGTGCTAAATCCACCATGAATGCCGGAGTCAAATCGCCCGCTAGCACTTTACCCGGCCAGGTTGTCGTAAAGTGTCCTTTGCCAGCCGGTGTACCACTCATTACTTGCAATGCCGTTTCGAATTCAAGACCAATTGCTTCAGATAAAGTAGCGGCTTCTGCCGACAACGCATTAAGCGCGATACTCATGTAATTATTGATAATTTTTACGCGAATACCTTTACCCGCACCGCCACAAT
>NZ_JADDYK010000046.1:101317-120855 GCF_015163615.1 Vibrio sp. OPT18 | reverse complement strand
CTACAGTTTCGGAACCCATGCAATCAAAAAGAGGCTGTGCTCTCTCTATTTGGGCTTTGCTACCACCAGCAAGAATCAGTAACTCGCCTTTAACCGCGTGGTCTGAAGTGCGCCCTACCGGAGCTTCCATCATCTGTAAACCTCGTTGATCCATATCAGAAACCAACTTATCCGTTTGGAATGGGTGAATAGTAGACATATCAATCAACAACGTTTCAGGCGTAATTACTTGTGCAATCCCCTGCTCACCAAACAATACATGACGCACTAAGTCGCCATTCGGTAGCATAGTGATAATAAAGTCGACATCTTTTGCAGCGTCTAGCGCTGATTCCGCAGCCGTTGCTCCCAACTCAACCAGTCCGTTTACTGCATCTGCATTTAAGTCAAAAACCTTTACCTCATGGTCACCTTTTAGAATGTTTGAAGCCATTGGGCTTCCCATTTGACCAAGACCAATAAAACCAACGCGACTCATAATTCCTTTCCTTTTATAAATACCAACACACTTTGAGTGGGTTAACTATAAACAAATGAACAAATTGAACTGTTGCCCATGTCACACTTTGTCTATTTTTGTTGTTTAATGTAAGTTTGTGAGCATTATCGAAGTATTAGGTGACACAGGAAATATAATTTACTCTGTACTTATATTTAGATAGCTGTATTGGCTAAAAGGAAGAAAGATGAAAATTGCTTGCCTAGGTATTACCGTTCTTGACCGTGTTCAGCTTGTTGAAAAACTGCCAACAACAGGGGGGAAGTATGTATCAAAAGACTACTTTGAAATTGGCGGAGGCCCAGCGGCAACAGCGGCTGTCGCCGTTTCTAAGTTAGGGCATGAAGTAGAGTTTGTCGGTCGTGTAGGGAGTGATAGCGTAGCTAATACCATGATCGAAGAGCTCAACAATTACGGTGTTAAAACAAATCATATTGTTCATATAAACAATGCATCTTCATCTTTCTCTAGTGTTCTTGTTGATGATGAAGGTGAACGTATGATCATCAACCACCAAGACCCTATGCTAAGCCGTGACATTCGCATGTTGATGGATGTTGATTTTAGTCAATTTGATGCAGTGCTGTGTGACGTACGCTGGCCTGAAGGCGCTAAGTACCTATTAGAAAAGGCAAAAGAGTATGGAATACCGTCAGTTCTAGATGCTGATTTATCACCGGATCCCATCGATGAATTGGTCAAATTGGCCGATCATGTCGCATTTTCAGAGGAAGGATTGTCAACTTTTGTACAAAATTCAGAGGTTGAAGCAGGATTACGCTTAGCAAAACAAGAAACTTCTGGCAAAGTATACGTCACTGTAGGAAAACACGGCTGTTATTGGTTAGAAAACAACGAGCTGCAACATGAAGCAGCCCCAGTGATTGATGTTGTCGACACAACCGGAGCGGGCGATACATTCCACGGAGCTTTGGTTGTGGCTGTAGCTGAAGGGATGGATACCCGTGCTGCAGTCAAATTCTCAAATATTGTCGCTGCAATCAAATGTACTAAATTGGGTGGCCGAGAAGGTATACCAACTCGCTCAGCAGTGAATAAACACATAAATGAATAATAAGAAGGTTTAGTATGACTAATCCTAGACAAGATAAATTACTAAAGTTAGTTATTGATGAAGGCTACTATTCCGTTGAAGATTTAGCGGAAAGCCTAAATGTCTCTACCCAAACCATTCGCCGAGACATCAAAAAGCTCAGTGATGATAAGCTGTTGATTCGTCATCACGGTGGCGCAAGTTCGCCAGCAAGTAAAACGAACTTGGATTACGAGCTACGCCGAAGCGCTGAAACTGACGAGAAAAATGCAATTGCGAAATGTATTGCTGAGTTAGTCCCTGATAATTCGACTATCTTCATCACTATTGGTACAACGGCTGAAACTATCGCTAGTCACCTATTAAAAAAGAGCAACTTACAGGTGATTACTAACAGTTTACGCGTTGCAAACATCCTACACTCAAATCCATCATTTGATGTGTTGATACCTAGCGGTAAAGTAAAAGCATCAAATGGGGGTATTGTCGGCACAGAAGCTATCGATTTTATCTCAAAGTTCCGTTTTGATTACCTATTAACGAGTGCTGGCTCTCTTGATACCGACGGCACTCTCCTTGAATATGATCTCAACGAAACCGAGTTAGTACAAACTGTCATGAAGTCAGCAAGACACATGTACGTTGGACTCGACTCAACCAAGTTTGTACCTAAAGGTTCAATAGCGCTTTGCCATATTCGTGAAGCAACAACGTTATTTACCGACAAAGCATTACCAAACACTCTAGCCAAAAACCTTCAACACGAAAACATTCTCATTGAAGTGTGTAAGCCAGAATAGCTTGGTTATCCTATCTAGCAAAAAGCTCCCAAATTAAGGGAGCTTTTTAGTATTAACGATATGTACGCACTACTATCTTGCTATTCATGAAGGCACTTATCTAGCATCGGTATCAGAATCTCAGCCCACGCCTGATAAGCCCTGCCATTCAAATGTAAATCATCACACGTGTATTCATTCGACAAGTGTTGATTGGGCGCTAATACCGCATTCACATCTAAAAACTCGATGCCATGCTGCGCACAGTAATCTTTTAGCTTTCTATTTAAAGACTCAACACTTGGGTTTAAGCTTTGCAGCTTAGTACCAACATAAAGTGTCGACTGCACCAATACTTGGATACCATTATCTCGCCATATGTTGACCATTTTTACGTAGTTGTCATGTACATGTTCAACGCCGTAGCCTTGAGCCAAGTCGTTGATTCCCGCCATGAAACAGACTAACTGGGGATTCACGTTTAATATGGTGTCAATACGTCGCAACATGCCTGATGTAGTATCACCAGCCAAGCCGCGGTTAACCATAGAAATATCACGAAAAATATCAGCCCACGGCGCCCACTCGGTGATCGAGTCTCCAAACATCACCAAATCCGCTTGAGGTGAAAAGTGGCGATGATTGTCCGATGTCATGATGTAACGACTCATGCTGTGACCTCGCTGCTGAATCTCAGACTGAAGAGCGACCGCTTTGAGGATCTCGCTATCTGGCGTAGCGCTATCAAATTGAGCCAGCAATCCTTCGATATGAGGCTTTAAAGGGCTAAGACGAGTGCTCAATTGATGATGTTCTTTAAGGAAAGATAACCTCTCTAATAATGCATACAGAGAGCGGTTTTGACCAACTTCTTGGAATAACTGATAGAGATCGAGGACAGGGTGTTGCTGCAGCGCGGCAAGTAATTGCTTGTCTTCCATGGTGTTATCTAACCCTTCAATTATCTAGTAATGAACTCAAGATAATATCCGATTGCGTGCGGGATAGATAACACTAGAAGCAGAGAATTACTTTTCTTTGATTAATAGATGATTACGGTTATCACGGCTTTTCTTAATAAGTTCGTTGCTCTCATCCATTTCATCTGACTTAGCAAGGCGATCATAAAGCAGCACGTTAACTGTCGCAGCCAAGTTCATACAACCAACTGTTGGTACGTACACTACGTGATCTGCCCTATCGGCGACATCTTGAGAAATAGAACCGTCTTCAGGGCCAAAGATATAGATGGCATTTTCTGGGTGTTTAAAACGCGGCAGTGGTGTTGCACCTTCAGCGAGTTCTACACAAACAATTTTCGTTTCTGAATCAAGGTTATCCAAAAACGACTCGACACCCGTTAGCGGGATAGTACGCGCAGCACTCTTGGTATCGGTATGAAATTTAGCGGCTTTTTCGTAGCGTTGCCCTGTGTATTTAACTTCGTCGACTTGGTAACAACCAGCCGCTCGCATAACAGCACCAACGTTTGTCGGGCTCTTTGGATTAGTTAAACCAATAGTCACATGGCTTTTGTTCATGAATCTTTCTCACTTAACGAATAGACATAGCAGGGTGCTACAAAGCGTCGCATTCTACCAAAGCAGCGGCAAATTCAAAAGCATCGTAACAAACCACTCTTTTCGTCATTAAGCCCCTAGTTGCAAGGCTTCTAACATCAAAAATCTAACCGCCATCATGTTTATAAAACAAAAATATTTCTGGGTAACAATTCAACAACAAGTCCATTTACATTTTAAAACCACATTAATAATGTGTTGAAAATTGCATGAGATAATCACACAGGAAGCGTGACATGACCCTAACCATCAAAAACCGCCTTTATATTCTCTCTTTCATTCCGTTGCTACTAATGGCAATTGGCATGATGAGCGTGACGTATATGAAGAGCACCGAGCTAACCGCACAGCAAGTTGAATCGACGCGTAGCAATATGATGGCGATGAAAGAAAAGGAACTCAAAGCGTATCTACAAATGGCCTACTCTTCGATCAGCCCATTTTTGGATAAAGGTGCAACATTAGAAGAAGCCTTACCAACATTAAGAACATTAGAATATGGCGAGTCTGGCTATATTTTTGGTTACGACTCGAAAGGTGTTCGAGTCGTTGTTGGGCAAAATAACGATGGTATTGGTAAAAACTACTACGACCTGCAAGACAAAAAAGGCAACTACCTGATTCGTGACTTGATCAAGAACTCAAAGCTTGGTGAGTTCACCACCTACTACTTTCCAAAACTTGGTCAGTCCGAAGCTCTACCGAAACTGAGCTACTCGATATTCGTTCCCCAGTGGGACTTGATGCTAGGCACAGGTTTCTATACTGACGACATCGATGCGGTCATCGCAGAGATGAAAGAGAGCTCAAATGCCGCGTTACAAAGCTCATTAACAGCCATCGCGATTTTCTGTGGTTTGATTGCCCTAGTGGTCGCTGTGTTTGCCGTTGCCGTCAACCGCACCATCATGCAACCACTCGAGCAGTTTGATCGTTCAATCAGCGCATTCGCGAGTGGCGAAGCTGATTTAACCGCTCGAATGGAAACCTTCAAAGCGCCTGAGTTCACTAAGCTCAGCGAGAACTTCAATGCCTTTGTGGCAAGCCTGCAAACCATCATTCGCAGCGTAAGTGATGTCGGTCAGCAAGTCGTAGCCGAGACATCTAGCATGTCTTCTCGTGCAGCGCAGGTCGACGAGATTGCTACAGGGCAACGTGAAGAGACAGAACAAGTTGCAACAGCGATGACTGAGATGACCACAACGGCGCAAGAGATCTCGAGCAACGCTAGCCAAGCGGCGGATTCCGCAAAGCTTGCAGAGGGCAATGCCAAAGAAGCGCAACAGATCGTAAACGCAGCTGCAGATTCAGTTGCAGGCCTAGCGAGTGAAGTGTCAGAAGCGAACACCGTGGTGTCTCGTTTAGAAGGCGATGTACAAAACATCTCCTCTTCATTGGCGGTCATCCAAGACATTGCCGAGCAAACTAACCTACTTGCGTTGAATGCCGCGATTGAAGCTGCGCGGGCGGGCGAACAAGGGCGTGGGTTTGCTGTAGTAGCCGATGAGGTACGTAAGCTAGCAAGCCGTACTCAAGAGAGCACTGGCGACATTCATAAGATGATTGAGCAACTTAAAGCTGCCTCAGATGCTGCCGTGAAAGCGATGGATTCAAGTCAAACCCGAAGTGCGCAAACCGTGGAAGAAGCGAATGCCGCAGCTGAAGCACTGGCTAAGATCCAAGCGTCGATTGATACCATCATGGACATGAACTCGCTTATTGCGACAGCCACTGAACAGCAAAATATTGTCGGCCAAGAGATATCTCAACGCATCGTGGTTATTTCCGACCAAAGCTCACAATCGGCCGAACTCGCGAATCAAAACCGTACAGGTAGCCAAAACCTCAACAGTCGTGCAAATGAGCTGTACCACTTAGTAGATCGTTTCACCGTCTAATACATTTTAGGTTTAGTAAGCCGTAATCAAACGCGACTTAACCCTAAAACACGTCGGGCTTCAGAATCTCTATTCTGAAGCCCGAAATTTTTGAGTTATTCAATTTTAAAACCAACAGAAAAGTCCCCGCCCCTCTCCCTTTTCACTCGCTATTTTTCATCAGCTTTGAGTACCTATTTTCAGAAGTTGGTTAAACTTATTGAATTGGTCTAAATCATCGATTCGAGCAGAGGGACGCTGCATGTTTAATTCAGATAAAAAGAAGGTTCGCGATTTACTGATAGCCACTCGCTTTGGCGTATCGGCTTCGGAAATGAAAACCATTATTGGTGTAGAGCAGAACAAAGCGATGAAGTGTATTCTTCAGCTCAAGCAAGAAGGCGAAGACATTCGAGCACTTGGTGAAGGCACCAACCCGGATGAGTTGGTTTTATATTCCATAGGAGAAATTGAACCTTAAGCTAGTTAAGTTTTAGTTCGAGTTTTAGTTTGAGCTTCTAGACAGGTGTCGTTAAGCGGGCAATCTTGACACTTGGGTTTAGGGTTACAGAACTGCTGACCATGTTCGACTAACAAACCATGGTAGTAGCCGTACATTTTGGTTTCCAGTGGGATTACGCTTTCCATCAAGGCTCGAAATTTTTCATACGATTTGGGTACATCGAGTCCATTGCGAATGAATATCCTTCTTGCGTACGCATCAATCACAAAAGACGGTTTACCTATCGCATAAACCAGAATCGCGTCAGCCGTTTCGCCACCGATCCCTTTGACTTCCAGTAGCTCTTTTCGCAGCTGATCTTTGTCCTGTTCTCGCACCACCGACATATCGTATTGGAATTTCGAAAACCACTCAGTCACGGCCTTCAACTTAATGGCTTTTTGATTGTAGTAACCACTCGAACGAATCTTTAGAGCAAGATCATCAAGATCCATTTCAGCGATTGACCTTGGGTCGAGCTTATCGCCTAAGTTGATGAGTGCTTTCTCTGCATTCTTCCAGTTGGTGTTCTGAACCAGAATAGCGCCTAAAACTATCTCGTAAGGGTCTTCCCTTTGCCACCAATCAAAATAGCCATAGTGCTGCTCAAGAGTATTAAATACACCGAGTATCAGCTCACTTTGGTTAGTAAGATCCAGGCAGCCGACAGTCATACACTAATCCAATTGTTCAGAAAGGAAGTCCACCAGCAGACGAACTTTCGAAGACAGGTTGCGGCTCTGAGGATAAAGCGCCCAGATCCCTTCTTTGTCATCTCGATAATCGGACAGCACCTCAACCAACTCACCAGAATCAAGGTCTTCACTCACGTAATATTCAGGTAACTGCACCAAGCCAATGCTCTGCTTAGCTGCGTCTAACAAGGCTAAACCACTGTTGCACTTAATGCGTCCGTTAACACGAACTGAGCGAGGGCGACCATTTTCTTTGAAACGCCAGTGTTCAAATCCACCGACTAAACATTGGTGATTATTTAATTCGGACAATGTATGCGGTTCACCATAACGTTCAATGTATTCAGGGCTAGCACATACATAAAGTTGGCGTTGAGAGAGCTTCTTTGCCACAAGGCTTGAGTCTTCCAAACGGCCAAGACGAATCGCCACATCAACACCAGAATCGATGAGATCGAGCTTTTGATTGGTCAACATCAACTCTAGTTCTACCTGCGGGTGAAGCTTTAAGAATTGATGGAGTATTGGGGCGAGTTGGCGCTCACCATAGGTCACAGGTGCAGTGACTTTCAGTAAGCCTTTTGGTGTGGATTGCATCTGCGTGACCGCAAGCTCAGCAATTTCTAAGCCCTCGACCAGTAACTTACATTGTTGGTAATAGAGTTGCCCGGCTTCTGTAAGAGAAACCTTACGTGTCGTTCGATTGAGCAATTTCACTGCGAGTCGTTCTTCGAGGTTTGCTACTCTACGACTGATTTGAGCCACCGACGTAGCGAGTTTCTGCGCCGCACCAGTAAAGCTTTCACGCTCTGCCACTGCAACAAACTCACTTACCCCTTCCCAATTGGCCATGCCTTTACCTTATGCTGAACTTTGGTTACCCATACAGTGTATTGAAGATAGATATCAGTGTCACCTTGCTTGATATGCGCTGTGCATAAATCTTCTTCACCTACAATCGGTCAAAATCATTCCAACCAACACCTGACATTTCTCCATATTCCTTACCTAATACTAACAAAATCGGCTTTTTCCCTGACACTCATCTTACCACTTCATTGATATGTTGGTTCTGTACCGGAACACAGGTATTCCAACAAAGTAAGGTAATCCTATGAAGAAATTAATCATACTTGCATCAACTCTTGTACTCAGCACCACGGCGTTTGCAGCAACTAAAACAACGATTCAAGAAACAACGCTAAAATCTGATACATTTGTTACTGAAGCGGAAGCATACGATGCAGGCACCAACCTTATGGATGAGTTAAGCGCAAAAACACCTTTTGAGCTTTCAAGAGAACTGCCACAGTTCCAACAGACAACCAAATACGATTCGTTCAAGATTGATGATGCGAATATGGAAGTGAAAAAAATCACTAACATGAACGGCGACATCCATTACCAAGCGAACGTAAAAGTTGACTACCGTTACACATACAAAGACGGTCGTAGCAGCTAACACTGAATGATTGATTTGGTCTAAAAACTGATCATCTAGTCAAAAAGAAAGCCCGCACTCATAGAGTACGGGCTTTTTTTCGTTCAGCGCTGATTAATGGAGTTCAAAACGAGGAACCATTATCAGCTCATATTCGTCTGTCTAATTTTGAAAATTACACTTCAAACTGAGACACTAGGCTATCAAGCGCTTCACACTGTTCGGCCAATGCCATACATGCATTTTCTGCGCTGCTTGCCATCTCAACCATTTGCATGGTGCTTTCTGCGATGCGTTGAACATTCTTATTCACTTCTTCAGACACTTGAGACTGTTGCGAAGCCGCTGTAGCGATTTGTGTGTTCATGTCATTCATCTTGCCAATTGAGTTACGAATCTCACTCAATGAAGATGCTGCCGTTCCTGCCTGAACTATGGTTTTCTCGCCACTCACTTTGCTTTCAGTCATCACGCCAACCGCGTGTTTCGCGCCCACTTCTAAGCGTTCAATCATTGATTGGATTTCGCCTGTACTGTCTTGAGTTTTGCTCGCAAGCGCTCGAACTTCATCAGCCACAACCGCAAAGCCACGGCCTTGTTCACCCGCTCGTGCTGCTTCAATCGCCGCATTCAATGCCAATAGGTTAGTTTGTTCTGCAATCCCTTTAATCACACCAAGAATTGAGGCGATGTTCTTCACGTCAGTGTCCAGTTCTTGAACCACACCACCTGCGTTCTCGATATCTTGCGCAAGGCGTTCAATCGAAGTAACAGTTAAGCCAAGCGTAGTATCAGCCGATTCCACTTCATGGTTTGCAACGTTACTCGCGGTTGCCGCGTCTAATGCATTGCCACTCACCACTTCACTGGTTGCTTGCATTTCATGGACTGCCGCAGCTACCACTTCACTTTCTCGCTGTTGATTAGACGAGAATTCAGCAACACTTTGCGTGAGTGATTTGATGTTTTCCATCTCGCCACGTACTGCGTTCGATGTGAGAATAACTTGCTCCACGGTGACATGGATCTTGCCAACAAACTGGTTGAAAGCAGAACTTAAACGAGCGATCTCGTCATTACCTTCGACCTTCATACGTTGAGACAAGTTACCGTCGCCCGATGCGATCTCATTCATCGCTTTCTCTACGTTCTGGATTGGCTGAACGATAAAGCGATTTGATAACCACATCGCGAAAAGTGCAGCGAAAACAGCAACGGCCATACCTACTTCAATGATCAACTTACTCGATTCAATAGAGTCATCAGCTTGCTGGCGAAGCTCTTTCTGTTTCAGTTCGATCAGAGTTCGAATATCGCGCAGTTGAGTACGAATGATCGCAAACTCTGCGTCAAGCGCTGGTGAGTAATCAATATTGTATTGGTCTGCGTTTGCTGGATCAGCGAACATTGGCTCGTGCAGTGCCACCCACTTGCTCATCGCGTTAACAAGCTTTGCTAACTCGCCACGTGAAGATGGATCCAACACGCCCGCTTGATACAAGGTTTCGACACTTTGAAAACGAGGAACCGCTTTGTAAGCATTGTCTTTAAATTCAAACTTTTGGTACTCGATCGCCGCTTGGTCTTTAGCGAGTAACAGACCTTGCGCCGAAGCGATAATTTGGTAGATATCTCGGTAGCCATCTTCTAGGTTATCTAGCACTGGCTGAACCACATTATTGAGCTCATGGTTGATCGCAGCCTGAGCATTAGATCTAATGACATTAAGCACAGTAACAGTCGAGAAAACAATCACGATTACCATTAGTGGAATCGCGATTTTACTCTTAATAGATAGGTTGTTGATATTCATAAGGGGGTTAATAACCACACAGTAAATAGGGACGCGCGCATAATATACAGTATCAATATAAAAGCTAGCTAAAAGTTTGTGAACCTAGTCGCATAGCAAACGTTACCCTTGAATCGACTGTCTATTATTCAACCAAAGGTCAACTTTAAAAAGTAGAGCCAAAGAAGTTTTTGCACTTATTTACCACAGACAAGCTCAAATACTGGAGAAGTAATAGAAATAGCACCATAATGTAGGGCTCTAAAATAAGTAGGTAAGAACATGAAAATTTGTGGTGTTGAAATCAAAGGTAACGATGCAGTCATCTGTCTTCTTTCTCTATCAGATGGTGTATTTAACATTCCTGATTGCCGAGTTTCTAAAGTTTCAATTAGCGACGCAAACGACACACAGAATATGAAAGACTTTCAATTCTCTTTTGCAAAGTTAATGGAAGATTACCAAGTAGACAAAGTTGTGATTCGTCAACGCCAAACTAAAGGCAAATTTGCTGGCGGTGGCTTTGGTTTCAAACTAGAAGCAGCGATTCAACTGATCGACGGCCTAGACGTAACCGTTGTATCACCTGCAGACATCAAAGAGAGCCTTAAGCGTAACCCTCTAATGATGAAGTTCAAAGAAACTGGCCTTAAGCAATACCAAGAAGCACCGTTTACAACGGCATACGCTTGCTTGATGAAGCGCTAATCAAAAGTCGCTAGCCAATATTTGATACAGAAAGAGCCTGAATATTCAGGCTCTTTTTTGTTTCTAATCATCGACTTTAAGTAGAGTGAGTTTTGGTATACAAACTACCGCTGTAACACTGTTCGTCTGCGAACCTTAATCCATTCTGGCTTCCTCACCACCAAATAAACCGCGGCGGCAGACAATGCAAAGCCCATTGCACCATAGATATCGAATGATTCACCGAAAATAAGCCAAGCTTGGATTGCTGTCGTTGGTGGAACTAAGTAAAACACCGATGCCACACTTGAAGATGCGCCATGCTCTACCATGTAAAGCAGCAATAATATGGCAACACAAGACAAAACAACCACCAGCCAGATTAGAGTCAGCGTGAATTCTATAGTCCAGTTCACTTGCATCGTTTCGTAGCGCATTGCGAACGGCAGAAACAACGCCGCAGAAGCCAAGTATTGCACCATCGCACCGCCGACCATATCTGTCCCCTGACAAAAGCGCTTCTGATACAGAGTGCCGCAGGTAATGCCAACCAAAGAAACCAAACACAATAACGTTGCCAAGCCTTTTTGGTCGTCTGACTGCCATTCAATATTGCCCATCAACACCAAACTGATACCCGCAAAACCAAGCGCTAAGCCCAGCCACTGCGCGAAATTAAAACGCTGTGAAGTACAGCTGATCATAATCAAAGCAGTCAGAATCGGTTGTAAGCCAACAAGTAGAGAACTCAACCCGGCGGGCATACCCATATCAATCGCCAGATAGGTGCCACCAAGGTAGAAACCATGAATCAAGATGCCGACCACACTAGCGTGGAAGAATGCTCGACCACGAGGAATACGACGCTTGAGGATTGCAATCAAAACCAAGAACAGCGCCACGTTGGCCACCATCCTCAGTGAGAGTAATGTTGCGGGTTCCGCGTATTCCACACCAAGACGTGCGCCGACAAAGCCTGACGACCACAATATTACAAACACAAACGGAATCATTTTAATCAGCATTACAAACCTCTGGTCAACTCTTCATCAATGCTGTTACCTTAGTTGGGTACAGATAACTAATAAAGATACAGATATAACACTTTAAATGGTTACAGATTGAGAGTGAGCAACGAGGGAGAAAAACGTGGAAGCAGAACTCAGCGGCAATAAATACCTTGCTACCGAACAACATATTAAGGCTCAGATCGATAAAGGACTTTTTCATCCAGACGATCGCCTTCCCTCAATCCGTCAATTAAGCGAACAGCTTGGTGTGAGCAAAAATACCGTAATTCGTGCCTACCAAGAACTGGAAGCGACAGGCTGGGTTTATTCTGTACCTAAATCTGGCTATCGCGTGAAAGCACCGAACACCACCAGCTGGGATGCATCAAGCCAACCTCAAAAAGTCGATCTGTTGTCTGTCACTAAATCGGTGCTCTCTCGTCCAAAAGGTCGTCTGAAATTGTTGGCAGGCTCGGCCCACCCGAATATCAACAACCCTGCGATTCGAAGCTTGTATGCCGAAATCGGTCGCCATAGCCGTTTGCAAACTCAACTGCCCGGTTATTACCAACTGCCTCCTGGAGATGAGCAATTAGTAAAGCAATTGTTAAAGATCACCCATGATCTTGGTGTGCCTGCGGGATCGAAAGAGATTGCGATTACTCATGGTGCTCAACAGGCGATCAGTTTGGCACTACGTGCGCTCACCAAGCCCGGCGACATCGTGGCGGTCGAGTCACCCTGTTACTTCGGCAATCTACTTTTACTTGAATCACTTGGCTTGCAAGCCCTTGAAATACCAAGCAGCGTCAGCCACGGAATCGACATTCCTTCGCTGCAAAGTGCACTGGACAAATGGGATGTGAAAACCTTACTGCTAACGCCAAACTTTACCAATCCAACCGGCTCACGGATGCCATTGGCGAATCGAAAAGCATTACTGGAGATCACCGGATCTTTGCCAATTATCGAAGACGATGTGTTCGGTAGTTTGGCATTCGACACACCAATCGCGAGCCTCAAAGAGCTGGATGATCAAGATAGAGTCATCTACGTCAACTCTTTGTCTAAAACCTTAGACTCACGTTTGCGAATCGGTTGGTTACTATCGGGTCGCTACCAACCTTTAGTCGAAAAGTACCTTTTATGCGACAACATGGGCAGCTCAAACCTAATGCAATCTGCTGTGGGGCAATTCCTCACTACTGGAAAATACCGCAGTCACTTATCCAAAATGAAACGGCTCTACCAAACCAACCAAAAGCAATTCCAAAGCCTGTTAATACAAGCACTAGATAGCTATCCTCACCTTGTCGGGCAATACCATCTATCAAAACCGGAAGGCTCTTTTTTAAACTGGATAACACTGCCTGAATCGGTCGATAGCTACGCGGTCTATCAAGATTGTTTGAAGCATAAGCTCGGGATCTTACCCGGAACAGTATTTGGCACCAACGACCAATATAAACACTGTCTACGCTTCACTGTCGCCAACATTGAAGAGACCAAAGAGTGGAAAGAAGGGGTTGTGACACTAGCCAAGATAATCGCTAAACACGTACGTTAGATATTTCCAGTATTCGACTAATATTCTCAGTCCAGAGTTAATAGCTTTGACCTTACTAACATATTAAACATTAGAGATTCGCTACACTCGCAGCCTTTCTATGCTTGGCAGAATTAAACGTGGCAACAATAAAAGATGTAGCAGCACTTGCAGGGGTTTCAACAGCAACGGTTTCTCGTGTATTAAACCGAACCTGCTACGTTGAACCTATCACGCTAGAGCGCGTAGAACGTGCAGTAAAAGAGCTCAATTACCACAAAGATGCTCGCGCAACAGCCTTGGCAAGTAGAAGCAGCAATACGCTTGGATTGCTGACAGGCAACCTTGCCGATCCATTTTTTGCGCTGGTCGCGAAGAGTGTCGAGGAAGTGGCTAGAACCAATGGCTATCAATTGGTCGTGGTAAGTGGCGGACACAATGCTCAGCGAGAAAAAGAAGGCCTCGACTTTCTTATCAGCCAAGGTTGTGAAGCAATGGTCATTCATTCAAAGATGCTCGATGACACCACATTACTGCGCTACTCCGCTCAATTACCTGCAATGGTTTTACTCAACCGCACGATTGCTCAAATATCGAATCGCTCTGTATGGGTAGATAATAAACTCGGATCTCAAATATCAGTGCAGCACCTCATCGAGATGGGTCATCGAAAAATCGCCTACGTCTCGAGCGACCTTCCAATCCAAGACCGAACAGACCGTTTACAAGGCTACCAAGAAGCTATGAAAGCGGCCAATATCGAAATACAACCTAACTGGATCATCAACCAAAACTTTAGTGAATCAGGTGGTGAAGCGGCAGGTGACATCTTGGTAAACCAATGCCCAGAGGTCACAGCCGCAGTCACCTTCAATGATGTAATGGCTGCAGGCTTAATGACTAGCTTGCAAGATCAAGGCATCTCGGTTCCCAACGATATTTCAGTCATCGGCTTTGATGATGTTTTGCTCGCTCGCTACCTTTACCCTCGGTTAACCACCATGCACAACCCTATCGACGAAATGTCGACTTATGCGGCTAACCTTGCCATAAAACTTAAAGCTGCAGGATACGCACCTCCCAAGCAACATAAGTTCGAAGCAACACTGGTTGAAAGACAGACAGTTAAGTCAATCAAGCACTAAAATGAGACAAAATGTGACCGAAATCTCATGTACACACCTCATGTAACCGCTTACATGAAAACAGCATTGAAGTCGCACTTTCGATTTCAGAGCACGCTTATTATCCATTCCGAACAAACCCTACATTCACCTGAGGACAACAAATATGAATAACTCAAAGCCTCTACCATCGTTCGGATTAGCATTAGCACCTATAGCCGTTATGTTTGCGCTGCTTGCTATTGGATACGGTGTTTTAGGACTTCGCATTGAAGTTCTGCTACTCATTTCTGCGACTTTCACTGCATGTATTGCTTGGAAGATGGGCTACAACTGGGATGACATCATCAACGCCATTGTTGAGAAACTCGCAAAAGCGATGCCTGTTATCTTGATATTAGTTTCGGTGGGCGGTCTTATCGCAAGCTGGATGATCAGTGGCACCATCCCTTACATGGTCTACTGGGGACTTAAAGTCATCAGTGCTGAATACATACTCATTGCTGCCTTTTTTGTTACTTCTGTTGTCTCTGTATGTACTGGTACATCTTGGGGATCTGCGGGTACCGTTGGTGTTGCACTGATGGGCGTTGCGGCGGGTTTAGATGTGTCACAGGCTGCAGCTGCCGGCGCTGTTGTCTCTGGTGCATACTTTGGTGACAAGATCTCTCCTCTTTCTGATTCAACAAACTTTGCGCCTGTCGTTTCAGGCACCACATTGTACGAACATATTCAGCACATGCTTTACACAACGCTGCCTGGTTTTGTGATTGCTTCTGCTGTCTTTTTCTTCGCTGGCCAAAGTGCAGATATCGCGAGCGTAGGTGAACCAGAAAAGGTCACTCAAATTCTTGCGGGACTGGATAGCCTATACAACTTCAATATCCTTTTGATCATCCCACCAGTCATGATTCTGTGGGGCGCACTCACCAAAAAGCCCGTTCTACCACTGATGTTAGGTGCCTCTGCTCTTGCGATTGTATTGGGTATGGTTTTACAAGGTTTCTCTCTACAACAAGGCTTCCAAGCTTATGTCGATGGCTTCAATGTCGCTCTGTTTGAAGCGAAAGGTACAGCGATTGATGGACTAATTCCTGATGTGTCCAAGCTGCTAAACCGTGGTGGTTTGTTCTCAATGATGAGCACCATCCTACTGGTTTTCTGTGCGTTCTCTTTTGCAGGTGTTCTAAGCCTAACCGGTGCATTAAATGTGGTACTAGGTCGTTTCTTGCATATGATTCACTCAACAGGACAACTTATCGCATCAACAGTGATCGCGACAATTACAGTAGTTTTCACAACATCTGACGGCAAACTAGCCCTTCTTATTCCAGGTGAATTATTCCAAAACGCTTACCGTAAAATGGGGCTAGACACTAAAAACCTATCTAGAACCATCGAAGATGCAGGCACAATCATCGAACCACTGGTTCCTTGGACTGCTGCAGGTATTTACATGGCGAGTACACTAGGTGTTGCAACGCTAGATTACCTACCTTGGGCAATCCAATGTTACACCGGTGTCGTTTTCGCTCTGATTTATGGCTTCACTGGGTTTGGTATTGCACGTGCAAAGCCTGAACAATCAGAAGACTCCGTAGAAACTTCTCTAGCTCACAGCACTAAGTAAGGCTCACATCCTATGAATTCTTTCGACAATACGATTAACCGCCGAAACACAGGATCGGTAAAGTGGGACTTTATGGATCAGAAGCTTGGCTTAGAAGGCACCGACTTGCTACCTATGTGGGTGTCTGATTATGATTTTCAAGCACCTCAACAAGTATTAGAACGGTTAGCTCAAGATATTTCGCATGGTATTTTTGGTTACTCAGAACGTCAAGATGACTACTACCAAGCCGCGATCGATTGGTTTAAAAACCAACATCAAACAGAAATCAAACGGGATTGGATTACAACGGTGCATGGCGTTTTGCCCGGTATTGCTATGGCGTTGCAAATGCTCACGCAAGTGAATGATCAAATCGTAATTCAAAGCCCGGGCTACGGTTCATTCCGTAAGATCATCGAACTAAATGATCGTAAGGTGTTGAACAATCCATTGATTGAATCAGAAGGTTATTACCAGCTTGATTTCGCACACTTGGAAGACTGCTTTGCGAGTGGCGCCAAAGTGTTGATTTTCTGCAACCCACACAACCCAACAGGCAGAGCATGGAGCGAGAAAGAAATAATGCAAGTTGCCAAGCTTTGCCAAAAATACGATGTGTGGCTAATCAGTGATGAAATTTGGAGTGACCTAGCACTCACACCGAATACATTTCATTCAACATTGAAACTACCAAGTTCGCTAACCAACAAACTTATTGTGGCGACTGCGGCCAGTAAGACTTTTGGCTTGTCATCATTGAGAATCTCTAACTTCATCATCCCCAATGCAGAATTGAAGGAGCAGTTTGTTCGCCGTTTGGATGCTCATGGCATGGATTGCTTCAACAACCTATCAATGTCAGCGGCAACCACTGCTTATCAAGAGTGTGAAACTTGGTTAGAGGACTTAAAGCAATATCTGCAAGACAACATAGAAACGCTGAACGGATTCCTAAAAACAGAGTTGCCTCATATTCGTTTCACAAAACCCGAAGCGACTTACCTTGCATGGCTTGATTGCCGTGCAATGAAACTAAGTGATACTGAGCTCGAGCAAAAACTCATTGCAGCCGGAATTGTACCGAGTATGGGGTGTGCCTTTGGCGAGGAAGGTTCAGGGTTTATTCGTTTGAACCTAGGGTGTCCTGCAGAAGTATTAGCAGACGCTTTGGTGCGACTTAAAGTAGCATTTAGTGAAGATAGGTAAGCAATAAGAAAACGTAACCCAATCCAAAACAATAAAGCCCCACTCAACTGAGCGGGGCTTTCATAATTCTCATATCTTGAATTGCTTAAAAACGATGGTTAGTTAAATGCGATTACCTTTGCCAAGCGAACTGTTCAAATACTTTGTCTACAGGCGTTTTAGCAACATGATTTACGTAGTTACTGATCACTTTCTGAGACAGGCCAAGAATCACTTCTAACACTTGTTGCTGACCGTAGCCCGCTTCGAAAAATGCTGCCATTTCACTTTCAGGCACATTGCCGCGGTTACGTACCATGCTCAGCGTAAAATCATGTAGAGCTTGCAGCTTTTCAGTGGGTAGAGCCGTGCGATTACGCAGTGCTTCAGTAATAGCAGAATCAACCTTCATTGAATGTGCGATACCTGTGTGAGCTGGAACGCAGTAGTGACACTCGTGTTCAACGTTGATGGTTTGCCAAACAACCGTTAGCTCTTCAGCATCGAAAGATGAGTCACTAAACGCCTGATGAAGCTGGGTGTAAGCCTTAAGTGTGTTTGGAGATTCAGCCAACACACCAAACAAGCCCGGCACTCTACCCATCTGCTTTTTAGCGCCTTCAAGAATAGGTTGGCTTTGCTCTGGCGCGGATTCTACTGAGTGAATTTTGAAGTTGCTCATGGCTCTATCCCTATCAATTTACGGTTCTAAAGTTATTCAGTCACGGAGTAATTAATGAATGTTCTCCGCTGGTGTGAAAACAATATAGACCAAACAAGAACGATCGTTCAAGTATTATTTTGAACAGTCGTTCAGCTTGTGCATTGAAGCCAGAAGAATATCTTTTGTTCATAACAAGAAAGCCCAACAGGCAACACCTGATGGGCTTTCTCTTTTTCTCATTTTTTTTGCAAGCGGCTACCAATATTCTGCGTGAGCCAAGCCTTTAACGCAGCTCGACTGTTCACTCGCCACTTTAATCTCACCGCCAATCAGCGATTGAGCTATCCAACCGTGGGGGTAACTCAACTCGAATGGGGCTGGTACCTGTTCAACTGTGATTTGCTCAAAGCCCACTCTTGAATAATAACTAGGATCACCGTACGTCACTGCAAGCTCAACACCTTGATCTTTTAGAACCTGCAAACCGAAGTTAATCAGTTGCTGGCCAATACCACGCTTTTGAACCAGAGTGCTCACCGCGACTGGTGAAAGCAAATATGCCTTGGTTTCATCGTCAAATGAAAGTGGCGTAAAGATAATCGCGCCAACAATCGTACTATCCGTATCCGACTCACTAGAATCGTCTTCAGCAACAAAGCAAAGTAGCTCTGTCGGGGCTGTGGTCGTTAAAAGATCATTGGCAAGCTTACCCACGGTTTTACCTTCGTTCTCGCCTTCTGAATCTGTAAAGGTCTGAGTAAAAACTTGAGTGACCGTTTCGATTTCGTTTGAATTATATTGTCTAAATTTCATGGTGTTACTCACTTACTTTAATTTCTTGAGCACAAAGAACTGATAATCAAAGTTACGTTGTTCAGAACCTTTAGAGGGCTGTTGACCCAATCCGTTCTTTGATGTGTTGCTATCGAAAAATTGATGAACTTCATTGTCGCAATCTACCAGCGCTTTTGAGTTCGGCATCGTTGCTTTAAGTGCTTCTACTCTCTTTTGAAAGGGCTGGTAATACGCAAGCCAACCAGCGTCGCTCATTGCAAAGTGCTCCAAAACTTCATAACCCGCAGCTTGTGATTGTTTAATTCGCTCGGATACCGTCGTCATGTCTGGGTACTCTTTTTGCCAGAACGCTTTGCTCGATTCGTTAGGTTGTTCTGTATTCCACACCAAATCATTGACCACCAATATGCCGTCATCACTGAGTAAATTTCGCCACTGCTTTAGCGCCTTTTCAACACCCATGATGTAAGCGCTACCTTCTGACCAAATTAGGTCAAACGACTTAGCTTCAAACGGTAGATCCATCATGCTCGCGCACACGGTTTGGACGTTGCTTTCTAAGCCAAGCGCCTGTGCTTGCTGAGTCAGAATATCTAAGCTCGGTTGATCATTATCTACCGCCGTTATTTGCACATCCGCTTGATGTTCTACTAAGGCTTTCGCTAACACAGAGGTGGCAATACCTTTACCACAACC
>NZ_JADDYK010000046.1:83549-101263 GCF_015163615.1 Vibrio sp. OPT18 | reverse complement strand
GATCTCAAGCACACGTTTGGGAGAAACCGGAACGTGTGCCAGTGCCGCCAAAGTATCTTCCGCTGTTCCTGGCCCTAAACGCTGTAAACCCTCAAAGATCACTTCAAAATCGGCCATGTACTGGTCATGATCGTTCATGTCTTTTGAAAGCCATTTCAATCGCAGTGCTTGCTTCTCATCAAAGCCTTGCTTAATGAGCCAGTCGAGATGCGCATCAGGCGCCACTTTGTCCATCGACTCATGCCAATCTTGCAAACCACTCTCCCCTAACAGAGCCGATAAAAGATCTCTCGAACGCTGTTTCTGAGCGATCTCTTCGTCCAATTGTTCGAGTCGGTTTTGTAACAAAGAGCGGTCAACCTTGGCATCCAAACACGCCTGACACTCTTTCAACGTCAGGCCACCCGCTTGTAACTGCTGCAACAACTTCACACGCTGCAAGTCGCGTTCGGAATAACTTCGATAACCATTACTGGTGCGTTGAGCTTCAATCAAACCCAACTTTCCATAGTACAAAAGCGTTGAACGGCTCAAGCCAACGAGCTCCGCTAATTCAGATATGCGATACATGCACTTCTCCCTCATTTCTATCTATAAGATAAACTATGAAGTTGTAGTCAGGTCAACACTCAATTAAGCATTTTTCTCATCTTGTTTAGCTTCAAACTGATAACGCTCTTTGGCATGTCTTTTAGCGATAAGCTTTTCCTTTTATAACTAGCCATTATTCTCGCTGAACGTATATTTGATGGAGGCGTACATTAAGCCGCTAATGACACAAAGAGCTCCCATAATTAAATAGCCGGCACTCATACCAAACAGCTTCACGCTTATCCCCGCGATTAAGTAAGTAAAAAACCACCAGAAATGCGTTAAAGAGAAGTGAGCAGCAAAATACGGGGCGGTGTCCTCTCCCTCACACGCTTGGGTGATCAATAGGCCTGCGGAAGTTTGAATACAAGACATTCCAACGCCCATGGCTAAACACATGACGCCAAAGCCAACCCAACCGGGTGTGAAACTGCCAACGGCAAAAGAGCCGCAAATCGTCAGCAACCCTATCCAATGAAAATGTTGCGGCGAGTAACTCTCTAACCACTTGGGTAACCGCAGTGCCATAAGCATGGAACCCAAACCAACGACCATCATTGCTAATGCGGTTTGCGTTTCGTCACCGTGCAGCACTTCGTGTACGTAGATAACCGTATTCACTAGCACCATCGCAGAAGCACTGGCCGCGGCAAGATACGCAAACCACAGAGCTCTCAACTTAGGTTTATTCAAGTAATTACGCAGCGCTTGCACCGCGCTGATCTTTTTCGTTTTATGCGCTGATTCTGTCACTCGTTTCAAATTCGGTAATGTACACAGTAAGATCAACACACCAGACAGCAGAAAAGTGGCCGCATCGAGCATGAATAACTGTCTAAAACCAATTAAGCTCAACAATAGAGCCGTGAGCATTGGGCTAAAGATCTGTTCGAGATCATAAGCCATTCGGCTGAACGACAATGCTTTCGCGTACTGCGTTTTATCCACCAAGACCAAAGGTAGCGTTGATTGAAACAGGGGAGTAAAACCCGCAGAACACGCATTGATGAGAAACATCAACACATAGACTTCCCACACTTCGGTGACAAACGGTAAACAGACAAACAACAGCGCCCTAATCAAATCCAGCGCGAACAAAGTCCTTCGTTTCGGTAACTTATGTGCGATTGCACCAAATACTGGCGCGAGTCCTATGTACGCCAACATCTTCAAAGCAAATGCAATACTCAGCACCATCCCTGCTTCATCACCCGACAGCTCATACGCGAGCAAAGCTAAGCAGATGGAGCTCATTCCTGTGCCGACTAACGATATGATTTGAGCAGACAGCAAGCGAATATAATCTCTATTGCGCCACATTGGAGTAATGTCCGTTCTAGTGCTCATTCGCTTACCTCAATCCGACCTACTAAGTCAGAGAATAGACCACGTAACCAAAGTTGAATGCTGTCCCAAAGTCGTACCATCCAAGATCCTTGTTCTACAGATTGCTCTGCCACTAAAGCGAAACTTGCCACCGTATTACCGTTACTCTTCCAAACAACTTGTCCCACTTCATCCCCTTGCTTAATAGGTGCGAGCAGCGGTTCAGTCATTACCACCGATTTTTGCAGCGAATCGACTAACCTTCTTGGCATGGTGAGGTACGCATCTTCGGCGATCTTGGCACCGACTTGTTCTGTATTCCCCTTCCAAACTCGTACCTGAGACTCTATTCGATCCTCTTGCATCACTTGTTTGGTGTCGTAAAAACGAAACCCATAACTCAATAGATTCTTTGAGGCAGAGGTTCGCGCTTGTGGACTAGTAGTGCCCATAACGACCGATATCAAGCGCATCTTCCCTTCCGTCGCCGAGCTGACTAAGCTGTAACCCGCATTCTCGGTATAGCCCGTTTTGCCGCCATCGACATTAATTGACTTGTCCCAAAGCAGCTTGTTTCGGTTGTATTGAGTAATCTTATTCCAAGTAAACCGACGCTCTTGATATAAAGCATAAACGTCAGGTACATCTCGAATAATCGACTTCATCAAAATCGCCATATCCAACGGAGAAGTTTGGATTCCTTCGCCATCTAAACCATGCGCATTCACAAAGTTAGTATCTTGCAGCCCAAGCGACTTCGCCCAACCATTCATTAGGCTAACAAAGGCTTGTTCACTCCCCGCGATGTGCTCCGCCAGTGCGACAGAAGCATCGTTACCCGATTGAACGATCACCCCTTTCATAAGATTTGAAACTGAAATCTCGTCTCCAGGCTGAATAAACATCTTGGATGACTCTGAGAACTTTGCCGACCACGCGTTTTCACTGACCGAGACTTTATCCTGCCATGTCAATCGACCGGCCTTAACCTCTTGCCCAACGACGTAAGCCGTCATTAATTTGGTCAAACTGGCAGGGGCTAAAATGGCACGTGAGTTTTGCTCCGCAATGATGCTCCCCGATTGGAAATCCATCAAAACATAACCTTTGGCCGCCAACTCAGGCGGGTTCGGGGTTACTACAGCGAAGCTTGGAGCACTCATTCCCGCTAACAATAAGTAAGTCAACGCTCTCGCCCAGCGAAGCTTTTCTTTCAGAAGCCTTTCTTTTAGTTTCTTTTTAACCTTTGCTACCGCAACTAATGACGAGGAGACACTGAGCTTCAATACCGAAATCTTACTCATAGCACTTCCTCCAAAGTCAGTGCGGCAACATCGCCAATATAACGTTGGCGACCGACTTGATTGGTTGTGATGTACTGGTGCGTTTCTGAGCCTTTACCGCACACTAAGATAAGGTCACCGCCACGACTCAGTTGTTTGGCTAATTGAATGGCTTCATAGCGGTCGCTAATCTCATAGCAAAGCGTGGGGCTAACTTGTGAAGTTAACGCACGAAAAATATCCTCTTGCATCTCACCAAGCGGATTATCGGAAGTAAAAATAACAACATCAGAATGGGTAGCGCATAGTTTGCCGATATCAGCAGCATCTCGTATTCGGTCGCCAGTCACACCAACGACAGTAATCACTCGCTTAGCCGACTGGGATTGGATGCCTTGATAGAGAGCCGATAGACCATCAAAGTTATGTGCGTAATCAACTAAGGCCAATGCGCCATTATCAAGCGACAGATATTTTGAACGTCCATCCGGCGCAACAACGCTATTCAAGGCGTTAGCGATATCAGCTAGCGACCAATTCAGTGCCAACAATGTTGCTGCCATTGCTAAGGTATTTTCAACGTTAAACAGAAAAGGCAGTTGGCTAAAAACGCGCTCTTTGTTGCCTCGATTATTGAGGATGAAAGTGGCGCCAAATGGCTCAACGTTCAAATCTTCGACATAAAGATCCGCATCTGAATTATTCATTGAGAACGTTAGGACATTCACTCGACTGCTTGCTCGCTCTATCGCGACATTGGCGTGGGGATCATCAAGGTTAATCACAGCGGTGCCATTGGGTTGAATGCGATCCAGGATCTGCAGCTTAGCCTGAACATAACCATCCAATGTTTTATGATAATCAAGGTGGTCGCGGCCAATATTGGTGATCACTCCAACAGACAGCGGGACGAACCCTGCTCTATCTTGCACCAACGCATGGCTGCTTAGCTCCATAACATTATCAGTGACCTGCGCATCCGCCATATCTTTGAATAAGTTCAACAATGTCACGCTGTCTGGCGTGGTATTACTCAATTCTTGCTTGTTACCCGCATATTCAACGCCGAGCGTTCCAATATAAGCGCTCTGTCGATTGGTCTTTAGAATCTGATTCAAGCCATGTGCAACGGTCGTTTTTCCGTTTGTTCCCGTAATTCCAATATGGCGAATTTTCTTATGCGGATACTGATAAAAAGCCTTAATGAGCAGCAAGCTTTGGTAGTAGCTTCCCGTTACGAATACTGGTACCGATGCCGATATAGGTTTTGTTGCAATGATGGCAACCGCACCATTGGTAATCGCACTTTCAATATAACGATGACTATCATGACTCGTCCCTTCACGACAAACGAATACATCCTGACACTGAACGTGTTCACTGTTTGTTGAGAAGCGCCTAATTGACAATGCGCCCAGTTGTTTTAAGAAGCTTTTCAATGTCTCGCTCAACATTCATTTATCCTTTCTGTTAGCTAGGAATTCCTAATTGAGTCGAGTATATTTTCCTGTATCCCATCGATGAAATTGAACAAATTAATTCAACTCATCAGCTATTTTGATAACCTATATTCTTTAGTGTTATCTCTACCAAATGAGAATATTGCTGTGAAAGATCTTAATTGGCGTGGAATCGACCTCAACCTACTGCTCACTTTTGACGCGCTTTTTCGCTTAAAGAGTGTATCGGCAGCTTCAAAAGAGCTGCACTTGGGACAGCCAGCCACCAGTTACAACCTAAAACGACTTCGGGAATTATTGGGGGATCCTCTCTTTGAAAGGCAAGGCAATAAGATGCAACCGACGGTGAGAGCCCATGAGATTGCCCCTAAGGTTCAGACGATTTTGTCGATTTTCACGCAAGATATTTTACCGGCAGAACAATTTGAGCCAGAGAGTTACGCAGGACAATTCACCATTGGTGTCAGTGATTATGCAGAGCAGATTTTTGGTCCTGAGATTTTCGACACTCTTCAACAACTTGCCCCGCTCAGCAAAGTCCTGCTCAAGCCTGTCGATAGTGCGAACTGCGTGACGTTACTCGAAGACCAAAACACGGACCTCTGTATTGGTGTTTTTCAGGAGTTACCAAGCCATTTGGATACCACCTTTCTTTACCGAGAAAAGCACCTTTGTACCTTTGATAACAAGGTGTTGAAGACCACACTCCCAATACCGCTCGATACCTATTTGAAGACACCCCAAATGATAATTACGGCTAACCAAGAACTGACGAGCCAAGTCGATATCACGCTAGAAAATATCGGTGTAAAACGTAATGTGGTGCTTGGTACAACACGTTTCTTGACCATTCGAAGAATGCTTTCGGGAAGAAATGTATTAGCCGTAATGGCAGAGATGGTAGGGCGTTCTGAATTGATAGATGATGATTTAGTACTATGCGATCCACCCATTGAAATCCCAGATTTTAACGTCGACATGGTGACATTAAAACGAGACGCTAGTCATCCACGTATCCAGTTTCTTACCCAGCTGGTTCAAAACCTAATTCAAGAAAAAGTAAAAGAACTTCGACTCATCAAATGAGTTGAGGTTTACGAACTAGGGGCAAGCAAGGTTTGCCCCTACTTAGCTCAAGTTAAATCACCACTTAATCGACCGCAGATCCCAAAATTATTGAGTGCCCATCAATTTACAAAAGTTATCAAAACGCTAAAACAAACCAACAGGTGAATACTTAACTCAACCAAGCATACCCCTTACAAATCACTTCTTAACTTTTTTAGAAAAATTCAAAATTTATTAGAAATTAACCCCTAACTTTACTGAGTATTTTGTTAGTCTTGGAAACAATTATTTACAATCCAAACAAAAATTAATTGGATCGCTTGAGGTTGTTTTTCTTGAATATGAAATTATTCGGCAGTTCCCTAATCCTTTCGGGAACGGCGTTAGGAGCTGGCATGTTGGCTATCCCAATGGTGTTGGCTCAATTTGGCTTCATGATCAGCTCAGTGCTGATGCTACTTATCTTTATTGGCACCACATACTCTGCACTCCTACTGGCAGAAGCGTGTACTAAAACCAAAGACAACAGTGGCATGAGCAGTGTTGCTTACCTCACTCTGGGCAGCAAAGGTAAACACTTTATCAATGCACTCTTTTACCTGCTGCTAGTATGCATGTTGATCGCTTATATCTTGGGTGTCGGTGACATCATTCATAAGCTACTGCTCGATGTGGGTGTCGATGTATCAGCATCCATTGCGTATACCATTTTCAGCCTATTGATGGGCGCTATCGTCGTCTCGGGCAAGTCTTATATCGACAAACTGAATCGCGGGCTATTCATCTTAATGGTCGTGATGCTGTTTATCGTTATCGCGTCATTGTTTAGCAACATTCGCCTTGATTACCTAACTCAAACCAGCCAATACACGGCCAACGACGTAGTGCAATACAGCGCAGTTATCTTTACTAGCTTTGCCTCTATGGTGGTGATCCCGTCACTGGTTATCTACAACCGTGAAGCGA
Organism: Vibrio sp. OPT18; assembly: GCF_015163615.1. Taxonomy (NCBI): domain Bacteria; kingdom Pseudomonadati; phylum Pseudomonadota; class Gammaproteobacteria; order Vibrionales; family Vibrionaceae; genus Vibrio; species Vibrio sp. OPT18. Next base: position 94,569 of record NZ_JADDYK010000046.1, on the reverse strand, counting down.
CTCAAAAGCAGATTCGCAATATGATTCTGCTAGGCTCAGTGATTCCATTAATTTGCTACCTAACTTGGTTATTCGCAATTATAGGCAACCTTGGTACAGACGCGATCAGCCAGTTCCACAATATCTCTGAGTTGATCTCTGCATTCAGCGGCCAATCTGCTTGGTTGAAAGTGGTGATCGCTCTGTTCTCTGCTTTAGCCTTGGTGACCTCTTTCCTCGGCGTGTCGATGGCGCTTTACGACCAAAACAAAGACGCGGTGACCAACAACAAAGCGTTGGCTTATGCGCTGACCTTCATTTTGCCTTTGGTATTAGCAGAGCTGTTCGCTAGCCAGTTTGTAAGCATGTTGGACTACGCAGGTATGGTGCTGGTGTTCCTAGCTATCTGGGGTCCACTCGCAATGGTGGTTAAGGTTCGTAGACCTGACTTCCCTCACCTACAAACCGAAGGCAGCTATACAGCAGCCGGTGGCGACACGGCACTAATGGCAACATTCGGTTTTGGCGCGTTGATTTTTGTGTCTTGGTTTATGGGGTAGTTCATCACTCGGTCATAGACCTAAAAAGATACCAAGAAGAGCAGCTTTGGCTGCTCTTTTTTTATGCCTAATATTCTTATCTACAAACTCTAGCCCTGCTCAAAACAGCATGATCTATGATCATATAAAGTAGATCGATTGCTGATACATCTGATAATTAGATCACAAAACAACCCCAATGGTATTGTATTGGTATTATAATTTGAAATACCATCATTTGCGTACCCTACAGTACTAAAGGACATAATAATGAAATCGAATAACTTCAAACTGTCTTCAATGATGTTCATTGAATGGTTTATCTGGGGAGCATGGTTTGTTCCCCTATGGCAAATACTCAATACCAATGGATTCACACCAACTGAGATCGCATGGTCTTACGCATGTACCGCGATCGCCGCGATCATTTCACCGATCTTAGTTGGATCAATCACCGACCGATTCTTCGCTGCACAGAAAGTACTTTCTGTAATGTTGATAGCAGGTGCAGGTTTGATGTACTTAGCGGCTCAGCAAACCGAGTTCGCCACCTTCTTCCCACTACTTTTGCTTTACTCGTTAACTTACATGCCGACGATTGCACTAACCAACAGCATTGCTTTCTCTAACGTAGAAGACGTAGAACGCGACTTCCCGCGCATTCGTGTAATGGGTACGATCGGTTGGATTGCATCAGGTATCGCTATCGGCTTCCTACCAGGTTGGTTAGGCTATGGTGATATTTCATCAAGCAATATCCCACTTATTCTAACCGCTTTAGCATCTTTGGCTCTGGGTATCTTCGCGCTAACATTGCCAGATACACCACCGAAAAGTACCGGAAAGCTCAGCCTTAAAGTGATGCTTGGCCTAGACGCTATCGTGCTGCTAAAAGACAAAAACTTCCTAGCATTCTTCGTTTGTTCTTTCATGTTCAGCATGCCTCTAGCGTTCTACTACATCTTCGCTAATGGATACCTAACTGAAGTCGGAATGAGTAATGCGACAGGTTGGATGACGCTGGGTCAGTTCTCTGAAATCTTCTTTATGCTGGCACTACCATTCTTCACAAAACGATTTGGTATTAAGAAGGTATTACTTCTTGGTCTATTTACTGCCGCGGTTCGTTACGGATTCTTCGTTTATGGTAGCGCAGACACTTGGTACCTCTACTCACTGCTATTCGCAGGCATCCTATTACATGGTGTGAGCTACGACTTCTACTTCGTAACGGCCTACATCTATGTCGACAAAAAAGCACCGGCTCACATGCGTACCGCTGCGCAAGGCCTTATCACACTCGGTTGCCAAGGTATTGGTAGCTTGCTGGGTTACCGCTTAGGTGGCGTGTTGATGGAGAAGATGTTCGCTTATGACGAACCACAAAACGGACTAACGTTTGACTGGGGTGGTATGTGGGGCTTCGGCGCCATCATGATAGCCATCATCCTCGTTATCTTTATGTACTTCTTCCGTGAGCCAAACGGCGAGATCAAAGAGATCAAAATCGACAACAAATCAGATGGAAACCCATCAGAGCAGACTCAAGTAGAAAAAGCTCAAGCGTAATTTTATACCTGCTCAGTCTCTCTCCTAGTTTCTGACTGAGCAGCTTTTAGATAACCTATTTTTGGTGAAGTAAGATGAACATTTCAAAACAAGACAGAATTTTAGGCACTTTTTATGGTCAAGCACTGGGTGATTCAATGGGAATGCCATCAGAGCTTTGGCCAAGAAGCCGAGTAAAAGCACACTTTGGTTGGATTGACTCTTTCCTGCCGGGGCCAGCTGAAAACAACGCCGCTTGTTATTTCGATGCTTGCCAGTTCACAGATGACACCTCAATGGCATTGGCTCTTGCAGACGCTATCATTGAATGCGATGGCGAAATCTCACCAGAGATTATTGCTCGTAACGTATTAAGTTGGGCTGAAGGTTTTGATGCATTCAATAAGAACATTTTTGGCCCGAGTTCAAAAGCCGCGATGCGCGCTATCAAGGAAGGGACATCAATTGATGAACTAGAAAACAACGGCGTGACCAATGGTGCGGCAATGCGCGTGTCTCCAATGGGCTGCCTAGTACCAACTACCAGCCTAGACACCTTCATCGACCAAGTCGCATTAGCTTCAAGCCCAACCCATAAATCAGACGTAGCGATTTCTGGTGCTGTAGCTATTGCATGGTCGATATCGAAAGCGATTGAAGGTCACAGCTGGAACGCAATCAAAGATCAACTACCCGCGATTGCGGTTGCAGCTCAAACTAAGAACATCACCACCTTCAGCGCTTCGATGGGGGCACGCATTGAATTGGCTCTGATGGTTGCTTCAGAAAACAGCGGCGTTGAAGAGCGTATGGAAAAGATCTATAACCTTGTTGGCGCTGGTGTGAGCACAATTGAGTCTGTACCAGCAGCAATCGCCATGGTCGAACTGGCTCAAACCGATCCAAATCGCTGTGCCATTCTATGTGCAAACTTAGGTGGTGATACCGATACGATAGGCGCAATGGCTACAGCAATTTGTGGCGCATTGAATGGTATTCAAGCTATCGATGTCGAACTGAAAAAACAGCTCGATGACGAAAACCAACTCGACTTTACCGGTTACGCTGAAACCTTCGTACGCTTAAGAGAGATTAAGGAGCAAGGGTATGCCTCATAGTGCTTTGGTTACATTGATTCCAACCTTACAGAACCAACGACAGTTGTGCCTGATTGGCGCGGCTGTGGTCGATATCGTGACAGAAACACCTGCTCTCCCGAAACGTGGCACTGATGTCGAGCTCACAGAGAAAGGCATTCACGTTGGTGGTTGCGCTCTCAACATCGCGATTGCTTTAAAAAAGCTCGGCGTTGAATCTATTAATGCTCTACCAATTGGCCAAGGTAAATGGGCGGACATCATCACTGCCGCGATGGCAGAGAAAGGCCTAACAAGTAGCCTGCAAGATCCAAGTGGCGACAATGGTTGGTGCTTAGCGTTAGTTGAACCCGATGGCGAACGTACTTTCTTGTCCGTCAGTGGCGTTGAGAACAACTGGAATCAACAAGCGCTTGAACAACTCAAGCTTCAAGACAATGCGATCATCTACCTTTCTGGATACCAGTTGTCTTCAGCTTGTGGAGAACAAATCGTTACTTGGCTTGAAACACTGCCAAGCGGTATTGAGCTATTCATCGATTTCGGACCTCGTATTGGAGACATTCCAAAGCCACTATTTGATCGCCTAATCAAACTGAAGCCGACTGTATCTTTGAATCGCCAAGAAGCCGAATTGCTGGGTATGCAAGACATCAACACCTTTGTTGAGCAATGGCATAACGGTTATGGCTGCCCGCTGATTTTACGCATCGATAGCGATGGCGCTCTATTCGCAACCCAAGATGGCTACGGAAATGTTGCACCATTTAAAGCGACCGTGGTTGATACTATTGGCGCAGGTGATACCCATGCGGGTGGCGTGTTAGCGGGCTTGGCTTCTGGCTGGGAACTGCCTGACGCGATCTTACTTGGCAATGCAGTTGCGTCTTATGTGGTGAGTCATGTGGGTGGCGACTGCGCACCAAGCGTTGACGAGATAACTCACTACCTTAACCAATACTAATTCCTGCTAAGTCATGTAGACACAAGGCTCAGTATTACTGGGCCTTTTTGTTATGCCTGTCTTTCTTTTACCTAGCTTTTTTGGCCTTTCTAATATGAACCATTCTTCTGTGATGAACCGTTCTTCCAATGCAAATAACAAAGCGACGAGGATTCTGCTTGCGAGCTGTGGGATCAACCTTTGTATCGGTGTGCTCTATACCTGGAGCGTTTTTAAGAACTCGCTACTAGAACTCGGTTGGAACAACACTCAAGCCTCGATGCCCTACACCATCACTATAATCACCCTATCATTGGCACTACTCATTGCTGGTCGTATTCAAGATAAAATCGGCCCACAAAAAGTATTAATGGTCGGTTCTTTGATGGCTGGCGCGGGAATGCTCTTGGCGAGCCTCTCACTAACGCCTTGGAACCTTAATGTGAGCTTTGGTCTAGTCACCGGTGCTGGTATTGGATTCGCTTATGCGTGTTTGAATCCAACCGCGATGAAGTGGTTTCACTCTTCTCAAAAAGGCATGGTCAATGGGTTACTCGCCACTGCATTCGGGCTGGCTGCTATTTACTTGGCACCGCTTACTAGCTATCTAATCTCAGAATTCGGTCTAGAGCAAAGCCTTCAAATACTTGGGGCAGGTTTGATTCTTATCGCCTTTCCACTGGCCTGTTCTATCAAAAATCCGCCAAAGGGCTATGAGCCTAAAGTCAGCTCATCACAGCCTGACGCATTAACGCCTGCATCAACGGTCAGCCGAAATTACATGTGGAGAGAGATGCTCGCCACCAAACAGTTCTATTTATTGTGGTTCACCTACGCATTCGGCGCGGCAGCTGGCTTGATGATCATCGCCAACATCACCTCTATCGCTGCAGAGCAAGCCAATATCTTAGAAGGCGCGTATTTGATCGTGACCTTATCGATATTTAACTCGGCAGGTCGACTGGTATCAGGGTTATTGAGTGACAAAATTGGCGCATTAAAAACGTTAGCTATCGCGCTAGGGCTGCAAACCATCAATATGTTGTTGTTCAGCCAGTTTTTTTCTAGCTCAGCATTAATGGTTGGTGCTGCGTTAGCGGGCATTGGGTACGGCACTTTATTAGCGGTATTCCCTTCAATTATGGCGGACTTATACGGCCTGAAAAACTTTGGTGCCAACTACGGTGTGCTTTATACCGCTTGGGGGATTGGCGGCTTTATCGGCCCTATCCTTGCTGCGATATCGATGGACTGGTATGGCAGTTACTCAATCGCTTACTTGATATGTGCGGTCTTGGTGAGCATCGCTACTGTACTCACCTTCCGAGTAAAACCAATCACAACAGAACCGTGTAGCGACAAAGAATCGGCTCCAAGTTGTCAGTTGGAACGTTCAAGCTAGCTCAATGAAACCTCTGAGTGGTGGAATCTTTGTTTCGCCCTCAGATTTCACATTTCTATTAAGTGTGGGCTTAGACTTCGGGTATACTTCGGTTAAATAAAAAAGCTAAAACAGACCTTTATGAGCGCTTATCAACCACTGCTTACCCTGATTCAAGAACGAATCGAACAGAAAGATAAATCACCCTTATATCTGAAGATTGCCGATTCAGTGAAGCTGGCGACTGAGCAACAGATGCTCAAAGGTGGAGACTTCATTCCTACCGAGCGTGAGTTCAGTGACAAGCTTGGTGTGTCTCGTATCACCGTTCGTAAAGCGTTGGATATATTAGATAAAGAAGGCGTGATTGTTCGCTCTCGCGGTTTGGGTACCATGATCAGTGAGACCGTTGAGTACTCCAGTAAAGAAGCGACAGGCTTCTCTCAACAAGTGGTTCTGAAAGGCAAAAAACCCGACACGTTATGGATTAAGAAAGACGTGATTGCGTGTTCTTCTGAAATAGCCAAGATGCTTAAAATAGCCGAGAACGATCAAGTCTTTCTATTGAAGCGCGTTCGTTACATCGACGAGCAAGCTGTCTCTATCGAAGAGTCTTACGTCCCTGCTCATTTGATCCATGACCCAGACGAAATTCAATTGTCGCTTTACGACTACTTCCGCAGCCAAGACATATCACCAACCAAAACGCAAAGTCGTGTGTCTGCAAAAATGCCAACTGAAGAGTTCCTAGAAAAACTCAATATCGACGAAACAGTGCCAGTGCTGCTTATCGAGCAAACCGCTTACGACAAAAAAGGCGTGCCGATTGAATACAGCATCAACCGCTGTCGTGGTGATATGTATGTGTTTGTGAGTGAAGATTAAACCTCGTATCCAAAATACAGTAGATACAAAAAGCCCGTTAGTCCTGCTATTAAAAATAGAGACTAACGGGCTTTTGACTTCTTATTGGAGTGCTTGCTAGTTAGCTCTTAAACGTACTCGCAATATCTTTCAATGAAGCTGCTAGCTGAGCTTGTTCTTTGGCTGTTGCAGCTATTTGCGTTGCACCTGTCGTAGATTCTGTCGACTTCTGCTCTACTGCCATCACGTTCTGAGCGATGTCTTGAGTAACTACCGCTTGCTCTTCGGTTGCGGTTGCGATCTGCTCAGTCATGCTAAAGATCTCGCTTACCGATGCTGAGATTCCTTGTAAGGTGTGCTCCACCTCTTTTGAATCCTCAACCGCTTTAGACGACATCTTCTGGCTGTTATCAATCACATTAAACGCGGTTTGCACATCAGACTGTAGCGAGCTGATGAAACCTTCAATTTCAGCTGTCGATTGCTGAGTACGCTGTGCTAGCGTGCGAACTTCATCAGCTACTACCGCGAATCCGCGGCCTTGCTCACCCGCACGAGCCGCTTCAATTGCCGCGTTCAACGCAAGTAAGTTGGTTTGTTCTGCTACCGATTTAATCACATCAATCACACTATTAATGTTGTTGCTGCTTTCATGTAGATGCGTGATCTTTTCAGCTAAGTCATTAATCTCAGATGCCAGTTTCTCGATCGAGTGGTAAGAGTCTTGGACTGTGCTCAAACCTTCTTGCGACTGCTCATCGACCATTTTAGCGGAGCTTGCTGTCTGCTGAGTTTTCGCGGCCACTTCATTTACCGTAGCCGATAGCTCTTCTGTCGCCGTTGCAACCAAGCCAATTTGGTCTTGTTGTTGAACCAGCGTATTCGAGTTGTAGTGACAGGTTTGTGAGGTTTCTTCAGCGGCAGAAGCTAAGGTCAAACTCGATTGAGACAAGTTATCGATGACATTCGAAAACTTCTCTAGCGTTTCGTTGAGTGCCGAAGAGATCTGTCCAAGCTCGCTGTTGCCAACGAACTTAGCACGAACTGTTAAGTCGTTGTCATTACGAACCTTAGACAACATCACTGTAAGATCTTTTACTCTCATAGTCAGGTCGCTGATCGCCTTATAGCTCACGAAGGTCGCGAACAAAGTAATCAAGACAAACAGACCAATACTCATCATCATCGCAGACTGCGCCTCTGACATTTTTTTCTCTGTCAGTGCGATAAGTGACTCTGCTAGGTGGTTTTCTGTTTTCTTTAGCTGAACAATACGAGCGGTAGATTGCGAGAACCAGTACACAGGATCAACATCAAAACCGCTCATCTTAGATTCAGCTAAACCGCGAAGCTTTTCTACTTCTGCCACCGAACGATCATTCAATTGCTGTTCAAAGAAACGAACGTTAGCTGGGTTGCTCAATACCTCAAAGTTTGAGAAGTAGGTATTTTGCTCAGTCACCAAAGAGATGAATTTAACCAACATGCCTGGGCCAAATTCATTTTTTGAGAAGGTGTTGTTGAGAACCGCACGCTCAATACCAGCACGCTCTTTACCTTGTAAAAAGTTGTAGTAAGCGATGGTTTCAGTGGTGATGGCAGCATCAGAGCTAAGCTCAGCAATTAACGCCGATACGCTCAGCAGTTTTGCATTAAGTTTGGTGTAGTAACCCAAAGCCTCAGACAGAGGAATCGATTGAGAATCCACTCGATTTCGAATAGAAGTAATTTGATTTAGGCTTTGGCTTATTTCAGTGTTCAGCCGAGTGATCTGCGGTAAATCGATTTCAGCAGATTGCCAGTATTCGGTTTTCAGATTACGTCTATTATCTGCATTGACTCTTTGTGCACGTAGTTCACTGACAAACTTAGTGCCCTGTGAGCCGATAAACCCAGCCGTCATTCCACGCTCTTTTTGTAACTCATGCACAAGTTCACTGTACACAACCGACAAACGGGTCAGTTGGTTTAATGAAGACAATTCACTGGTGGTTTCTACGCCTTTTGAAATCGCAGAAACGCTAAGCCATAGAAATCCCAAGATCGGTAAAATAAGCAAAGCGATGATTTTTTGCTTAAAAGACATATCGGTTAATTTCATTATCATTTCCCTAGCAGCTAACAAATCTTTTCAGTCATCTAACTCGCACATCCTTAATAAGATGCGCCTCAATTGTGACTGTATAATTATTCAACTTGATCAATGTGCATCAATTACCGTGCCACACAGATCGCGATGCGATGAAGGTAACATTTAACCTTACAAAATACATTGATTTACCGATAAAACTGTTAGCTAAGCGACCTAACGATACCAAAAACACGTGCAACAACATTTTATTGACGTAAGCGACTGAAAAATGACATATTTTAACTACCCAAAAGGGGTAGGTCTGCACCAATTATGTGCTCAGAGAAAACGATATATTCAGAACTAACTATAGATTCAACGCTCACCAGCGATTGATTCACAACTAACCAAGTCCTTATTCTGCGCTGATTAACTGTCTATTCCTCGTTAACTAAATATGTATAATGCCGAATTATTAAAGTAGAGATTCGCAATAAATATGCGACAACAACTGAGAGATATTGTATGGATTGTCCCGCTTGCGAAGAACATATCGGTTGGGAATGGGTAGAAGAAGCGGCCATTGAACCCAATGAGGAATTCGATTGTCCAGAGTGCGACGCAACATTGATGTACACCATCGATGAAGGCACCTACTACGGCGCTCAGCACAAGACCGTAGAAGTGATTGATGATTAAGATGATTTCCTGATGATCGGGATGTTTTATTAACTCTTTGATGTTCTAAGCCTGTGCAAAGCAACCAAACATACCTTTACTAGAACGGGCGTTCAGCATAAAATATTGAACATATGTTCAGATTAATAAAGTAGATGTTATGGCTAAGACCGCTAAGTTCGATAGACAAGACGTAGTAGATAAAGCAACGAACCTGTATTGGGAAAAGGGCTTTCATGCGACTTCTATGCGCAACCTGCAAGACGTGATTGATATGCGTCCGGGCAGCATCTACGCGACGTTCGGCAGCAAAGAAGGTCTGTTTAAAGAGACGCTTGCTCGCTATACCGAACTTGGCATCCTCAACCTGAACCGCTTCCGCAGTGAAACCGAATCGCCTATCAAAGCGCTGGAAAACTTCGTAAAACGTGCGGTTGTCGAATCGAAACAGAGCGCACCAAACGGCATGTGTATGTTAGCTAAAACGGTCGCAGAGCTAACTGATGAACACGCAGAGTTATTAGCAGAAGCAAAGAAATCACTCAAGATCATGGAAGGTGAGTTCGCTAAGCTAATTGCAGAATCACAAGAATTGGGTGAGATAAGCAAAGAACGCGAGCCGACTCAACTTGCTCGTCATGTTCAGGTTCAAATCGCAGGCCTGCGTACCTACGCCAAAACCTGTGACGATATCGATTTGCTCAACTCAATGGTTGAAGACGTATTTAAGTACCACCCTTTTTAGGGTCTGGCCTGATAGATAGGGCACAATACAAAAAGACTCCACTTTCACCTTAACCGGCCTGAGCGGAGTCTTTTTAGTTTTGATCTAGTTAACTCTATAGATGATAAACTTTGCGGTTTAAAGAGTTACACCTTTCTCATGATCAACGCCTGAGCATTAAGCATCGCTTCCTTAGTACTGACATCCAAGGTTTTCACGTTCGCAAAGCGTTCAACCTCTTTAATCGCCACATCGTGAGCAAAGATCACCAACCTCGCCCTTTCAATATCTTTCTGTGTAATTCGATTGCCTATTCCGTTGGCACCTTGGGTTTCGACTTTAATCCGAACCCCAAGATGATGCGCCGCCTTTTCTAAAGACTTCGCCGCTAAGAAAGTGTGGGCAACACCAGATGGACAAGAAGTGATCGCCAATACATCCGCTTGCCCCTCTTCCGTTACCGAACCACCCGTAAACTGATTAGAATTCACTTCACCTTCGACCACATTTTTCTTCAGAAGAATCACGATCAGGGCTGTCGTTAGAGCACCTGCTAGTGTGCCGACGATATAGCCAATCTTGCCATCAACCACTGGCAACACTATCCATCCGCCCCATGGTGCATGATTCACTACATGGAACATAAAGCCAACCACGTTACCGACAATGCCACCAGCAACAACCGCAGGCAGAACGCGAGCAGGATCGGCGGCAGCAAAAGGAATCGCGCCTTCACTGATGCCGATCATTCCCATAATGCCTGCAGCTTTACCCGCTTCACGCTCGTCTCGCTTAAACTTCTTCGGCGATAAGAAAGTCGCTAGTGCCATGCCTAGTGGTGGCGTACAAATCGCAATCCCGACGCCGCCCATCAACCATGGCTGAGTATTCACCTGGGTTTGAGCAAACAGTGTTGCTACTTTATTGATTGGGCCGCCCATATCAAAGGCGGTCATTGCGCCTAAAATACTGCCCAACACCACTTTTCCTGAGCCTGCCATGCCAGTGAGCATTTGGTTCATCTCTAGCATCACTTGGGCAATCGGTGAGCCTATCACCCACATCACCGCACCACAGGTTACAAAGGTGCCGACTAGTGGATAGATGAAGATTGAGCTCAGCGAGATCATGCTATCTGGCAGTTTGATCTTCTTAAGTAGATTAACCACAAAGCCCGCGAAGAAACCGACCACAAT
>NZ_JADDYK010000046.1:79871-83496 GCF_015163615.1 Vibrio sp. OPT18 | reverse complement strand
CGCGCCGAGGAAGCCGGTATTGTATTGATTGACCGCGACCCAAGAACCAATCATTCCGGGCGCTAAACCCGGTTTGTCGGCCATTGAATACGCGATGTAACCACCGAGTACCGCAGTAAACAGGGTTAGCCCCGCGATGCCCATTTGTGCGATGTCTGCTAACACGCCACTTTCAGGAACTGCGCCATGACCCGACATCATCACCGACAAAGACAAAAGCACTCCACCTGCAACCACGAAAGGAATCATGTGCGAGGTACCGTATAATAAGTGTTCTTTGAGGCGATTAAGAGATTGCGCCCAAGGGCTGAGTGGCTCGACATACACCTCATGATGGCTTGAGGCGTAGCTATCGAACGATTCAGAATTGGCTTCGAGAAACAGCTCTTGAGCCTCCTCAACCGACTCAACCGCCTTTAATTTTGTAACAAAGCCATCTTCGATAAGTCTGGTCGAAATCTGAGCTAGCACCTCGATATGGTGGTCGTCGTTGTTGTCTGGTGAAGCGAGCATAAAGAACACATCCGACAGCTCGCCGCCGTCTGCGCCATAATCGATACCAGAGCGGCTGATACCTACCGCCACCGCAGGTTTAGCTACGGCAGTGCTTTTCGCGTGTGGAATCGCAATACCATCGTCAAAGCCAGTATTGCCGATGGCTTCACGCTTCCATATGTCATCAAGGAATTCACGTTTATTGGAGAGCTTACCGGCACGGTCGAGCAGTTCAACAAGCTCTTCAAATACCGCTTGTTTTGAGTCTGCTTGTAAATCTAAGCAGATGATCTCGGGCTCGATAATGTTGGTGATATCCATATGCTGCTCTGCCTCGCCTGATTTCAGACTGAAGTAATTACGTAAGTGATAAGGTTAATAAGATGAAAAGATTAACGGTGTGAAGGCACTCAATATATAGGACGAAAGGTGCATTAACTGGATTATTGTAACCAAGAACTCAGAGTGTGACTTTCACCTTGGAATAAAAAACGCCAATCCATAAAATCCACAGAACCCATAACAATATCGTCCCTCCGCCATGCGAGCTTTCCCTACTGGGTTTCCCATGCAAGATAGCTTTTGCCGGGTAGCTTTTGAAAGGTAGCTTATGTAACGTAACAGGGACGAGATTAAGCCGAGAATAATAATGAGAATTGTAGCGGTAACTGCGTGCCCTACAGGCATTGCGCACACCTATATGGCAGCTGATGCTCTAAATAAAACAGCCCCTAAGTTCAACGTTTCAATCAAGGTAGAGACGCAAGGCGCTATGGGTATTGAAAACTTACTGACAGCCCAAGATATTACCCTCGCAGACAAAGTGTTGATCGTCTCTGATATCGACATCGAACAACCAAGCCGATTTGACCCAGCTAAAACCGTATTTGTTCCAATGGAAGAAGTATTGTTGAGTGTCGATAAAGTCTTTATTAAGCATTGTCGAACTTAAGCTTTTGATGAACGAATACCAGATCACCTTCTTCGTTAACGATCCTGCCGCGAACTCACATGTCGCGCAGCCGCTGACTCGCTTAGCGAAGAAGTTCAAAAGCAACATCCGCATTATCAACATCACTCAAAATCGAACCGCTGATCTCTCCAAATCCGTCGCGATGCTGCAAGTAGGTTTACTTCGTGGTGATTTGTGCCAGATAACCGCGGTCGGTATTGATGCGGAGCTTGCCTGTTTCGTTCTCAAAGACATAATTGCAGAGCATTACGACATGGTTGGCTCACAGGTGAACCATGAGTTCTCTAGCGATCTAATTCAGCGAATGCCACAAATATGCCCACCTTGTGACATAAAGTGGCACCACGCTAAGGCGCAAACCCAACTGACCAAATTTGAGTGCTTGAAAGGGCTCGCTCACCTTGTTTATCCAGAAGACCCAGATGAACTGATTCTGGCATTTATTAAGCGAGAAGAACGCTCTTCAACCTGCGTGTCACCAGGTATTGCACTGCCGCATGTGATGTTTGAATCGACTCAAGATCTCTCGATTGCCGTTATCGTCAGTGACGACCCGATTGACTGGGCATCACGTATCGGCGAGGTGCATGTAGCTATTGCTCTTGTTCTGCCAACCAAGCCACAGCGTGAGCACATTGTGGCAGCTACCAACCTAACTCGAAACCTGCTTCACGATCAGGTCAATGAACGTCTGCAAAAGACTCGAAGCAGTGTCGATCTACAAGCTCTATTAATGTACATCTCGTCACGCCTTATCTAGTTTCTATTCTAATTCACCCCATCTGATTCATCCCCATCTAATTCAACTGTTCTGGTCAAGTTCAGCGAATCTATTTAGCCCCTGATAATGACACCTATCCAATCGTTTTAAGCTCATTTTCTCATACAATAAAAAACGGCTGAGCATTAGAGCTCAGCCGTTTTATGTTTAATTACTTGTTTAACTGGTTAGCTAACTTACACTGTTTTTTTCGCTTGTTTCGCATCCTCAACCGAGTCGTCTACAGCTTTTACCAGCAGCAGACCAACGATGAACACGATACCGCCACACAGTACGAACATCATTCTTCCCCAGAATGGGTTCGGTAGAGCAAACATCGCCATCACTGCCACACCAGACACTGCGATCAGTGAACCCAGCATGTGACGTTGTTTGTTATCCAGTTTCTTCTGTGCTGTTGATTCAGAAACCAATGGTGTCGCTAGGTTGTTGAAGAAGGTATCAACATCTTTCTGACGAGACGCTTCCAGTGGTTTGTAGAACAGAGTCGAAAGAATGAAGAAGCCAGCAGTAAATGTTAAGTGTGCAATTAGGCCTACCGCTACTTTCAAGTCAGACCATTCACGACCTGTTAGAGGCTCTAGGTTGAACCAGTTTTGTAGCATCTCAGCGGTAATCACGAAACCAACGATGTAAGACACAATCGCACCGACCACTAGCGTACCCCAACCTGCCCAGTCCGGAGTCTTCTTAAGGAAGAAGCCACAGAATGCTGGAATGGTCATTGGGAAGCCAATCAACGCACCCACGTACATCATGGTGTCGAATAGGCTCAAGCCTTTTAGCGAGTTGATAAACAGCGCGATAAGGATGATAGCTAGACCGAAGAAGGTAGACATCAACTTAGACACAATCATCAGCTCTTTCTCTGTCGCGTTTGGACGAAGAATCGGTTGGTAGAAGTTGATTACAAAGATACCTGAGTTACGGTTTAAGCCTGAGTCCATAGAAGACATAGTTGCCGCAAACATCGCTGCGATTAGAAGGCCTACCATACCTGCTGGCATGTATTGCTCTACGAAGTAAAGGTAAGCGAAGTCGCCTGCTTTAGAACCTGCATCTGGGTAATGTGCTGCAAGGTCAACGCCTTGTCCTGCTACGAACCAAGGTGGCATAAACCAAATGATTGGACCGATGGTCATCAGAATACACGCTAGCAGAGCGGCTTTCTTCGCGTTCTTAGAGTCTTTTGCCGCTAGGTAACGGTAAGAGTTCAACATGTTATTGGTGATACTGAACTGTTTGAAGAAGATGAAGAATGCCCAGATTCCGAAGATGCTTACGTAGTTCAGGTTGTTACCAGAAACGAAAGATGCGCCTTCTGCTACAGGGAAATCGTTGATGATTTCAGTAACGCCACCACCTTGTACGATAGC
>NZ_JADDYK010000046.1:75697-79819 GCF_015163615.1 Vibrio sp. OPT18 | reverse complement strand
CACTGCAGCACACGTTACGGTTACCGCCATGATAATAACCATCTGCATGAAGTCAGACGCGATAACCGCCCAAGAGCCGCCCGTTACCGACATCACCAGAACAACAAGACCAGTCAGAACGATGGTTGTCGTCATGTCGAAGCCAAAGATGCCCGATGCGATGATCGCCAAACCGTTCAGCCAGATACCTGCAGAAACAATACTGTTCGGCATGCCAGACCAAGTAAATACTTGTTCGTTGAAGCTACCAAAACGCATACGAATCGCGTCAATTGGCGTTACCACACGTAGTTGACGGAATTTCGGAGCGAAGTACAGGTAGTTCATCAGGTAACCAAATGCGTTCGCTAAGAAGATAACCGCGACAGCCATACCATCGGCATACGCTTTACCCGCTGCGCCAGTGAAGGTCCAAGCACTGAACTGAGTCATAAACGCAGTCGCGCCAACCATCCACCAAAGCATGTTACCGCCCCCGCGGAAATAATCACTGGTTGTACTGGTGAACGTTCTAAACATCCAACCTATTGCGATAAGGAAAAGGAAATAAATTCCTACGATCAGAGTATTGAGTTCCATGTATAAGTCTTCTTTATGATGAATATCTGAAGAGCATATTATCTATAGAATTTTTAATTTGTAGTATTATAAGTCAAGGTTGTGATGGGGCGTATAAACCTGAATATTTGATTTCGAGGCATGAATTAGACGTTAGTAAATAAAGAATAAACCGAAGCGAAATAAACATTTAAAATCAATAATTTAAGAGCATTTCAATCAGTAAGCCGGACAACAATAACAAGATCTTGTCGTCTCGATAAGTTGTTTTTAATTTACTTAGCATTCATTAAATGCATCGCGTTAATACATCAACTCTCACACGTTTAATTCAATAAATAGGCAACGAAAAATAATAAGCAACTCGCAAAGCGAACCCTTAATGTTATTAATTGGGTTTATTTAGTGAAACGGGATAAATAGAGAACGTGCCTAAAGATAGGTTTGGAAATAAGGTGTAGAAATAAACAGCAGTGGAAAACACAAAGCAAATTGATCACCACAACACAGAGCTCACTGTGGTGATCTAGTCATACAAATTTAGGTCGTATAAGCTCTGGTCAGAAAGGTAATTAGAAGGGATATTAGATTGAACCACGATATTCGGTCGGCGTTCTTCCTGTGCGATTCTTAAACACGCGACAGAAGTAGTTCACATCTTTAAAGCCGCAACGTAATGCCACTTCATTGAGCTTGAAGTTGTACTTTTTGAGCATGAACTTAGCGCGGTCGACTCGAACACGGGTGATGTATTCTGCCAGCGTCATGTGGCCTTGCTGACGGAACATTCGCGACAAGTGATTGGATGAAATACTAAAGCGTGAGGCAATGCTGTCTCGGGTGATTTGACGGTGGAAATTCTCTTGAATGTAGATACAAATCCCTTGATACACATCCTGCACGCGACTGTGAGATTTCTCGACAGGCGCATCCAACATCGTCTTGCTGTATTGGAGCAGAGCTTGCAGCAATAACTCATCCATCGGCTGCTTGTTGCTCTCTCTCGCTAACGAGCTAAGCGCCTCCAAGATGTTATCAATCGCAAACCCTGATCGAGTCTGAATACTGTGTTTTTGGATATCGTAAAAGCTCTCTTCCCCTTTGCGCTTACTCACTAAGCTTAAACCAAGCTGACGACGCCCAAACAACATGCTCAGCACCGAGCAGTCAGTATCCCAGTTAGGTTTATTCCAGCAGTTGGGTGGGATGAAAATCGCGTCTCCGGCTTTGGCAATAACGTTGGTGATCTTGCGATCATGACTCTCCATTTCATTGACATACTCTCCATCTAGCACCAGCTCTAAACGTGGAAAGTTCACCTGATAGCTGCAAGCGGATGGCGTGTGAAAATCTCCAGCAAACCAGATGTTATGAAACGGTTCTCGCTCATTTAACACCGACGAGATTAAGTCATGAAATATCATTATTCGAACTCTTATGGGCAGCAATAAGGCTACGGAAATAGATATACCTGTTACTGAAACATAGCGCTATTGAGCAAAATCACAATTTGAGATCTAGGTTACAAAAATCCAGTCTTAGAAATAAATTTCCAGTACAGAAACCAATGAGGCACGTAATTCCCCAGATAACAAAACACGCTGTAGCCCTTATAAATAAAAGCTTCAATGTACGACAAACCTTGTCAATATAGGGCTAAAACCGCCCGTTCGACCGATCAAAATCACACTCCATTTATAACGCAACAATCATCCAGTAAATGCATTTTTTCTTCACTACAGAAGGTAAGCCGTAGATTCCAGAATACCCCTAACAAAATAAGAACAGAGTAGGGGTTCATTATGATCACGACATTGATCAATCAAGATTTGATTAAGCTTTCGCTTAGCGCTAATTCAAAAGAAGACGTATTTAAAGAGCTGATAGACGTGCTTTACGAACAAGGCAGAATCTCAGACAAAGCACAGTTTCTTGCCGACATTAAGGCGCGTGAAGAACAAGGTAATACCGGATTTGAAGAAGGTATTGCTCTGCCACACGCGAAAAGCGCTGCGGTGATTAAACCCGCGGTTGTTATCGGTGTCCATAAACAGGGTATCGAGTACGGCGCCGATGACGGCCAGCCATCAAAACTATTCTTCATGATTGCCTCTCCTGATGGCGGCGATAATCACCACATTGAAGTACTGGCAGAACTTTCTTCAAAACTGATTGAAGAAGGCTTTATCGAAAGCTTCATGAATGCTCAATCTCAACAAGAAGCATTAGAACTACTGCTTACTAAACCTGAACAGCCAGAAACGGAAACCAACGTTGAGAAACAAGGCTTCATCATTGGTGTGACAGGCTGTCCAGCTGGCGTTGCACACACGTATTTAGCAGCCGAAGCACTAGAAAAAGGCGCGGCGGCTCTTGGCTATGACATCAAGGTCGAAACCAACGGTTCTATTGGTGTAAAGAACAGCCCAACTCAAGAAGAGATCGAACGCGCAGACGCGATTGTGGTGGCTTGTGACAAACAGGTCGACATGGCTCGCTTTGCCGGCAAACGCGTTATCAGCACCAACGTAAAAGCGCCAATCAAAGACGCGCAAGGCTTGATTCAGCAAGCGCTCAATGCACCTAACTACCAAGCTGAACAAGCGCCGACCAACCAATCTGTTGCAGAGAAAGCCTCGCAAGCACGTTCAGACCTTTATCGTTACTTGATGAATGGCGTATCTCACATGATCCCATTCGTGGTGACAGGCGGTCTTTTGATTGCCTTAGCACTAGCCATTGGTGGTGAGCCAAGTGAATCTGGCATGGCGATTCCTGCTGGCAGCATGTGGAACCAAATCCTAGAAGTTGGTGTGGTTGCCTTCACCCTGATGATCCCAATCTTGGCTGGCTACATTGCTTACGCGATTGCTGACCGCCCAGCTCTAACCCCTGGTTTGATTGGCGGCTGGATTGCCAACAACGGTTCTTTCTATGGCGCTGACGCAGGTACAGGCTTCATTGGCGCAATCATCGCAGGTCTATTGGTGGGTTACTTCGTTAAATGGATTACGTCGTTTAACTACCACAAGTTCGTTCAACCGCTTGTGCCTATCATGATCGCTCCGATCACTGGCTCTCTATTCATCGCGGGCCTGTTCATCTTCGTAATTGGCGCACCTATCGCTGGGCTGATGGATGCTCTTACTGCACTGCTAACCAGCATGAGTACAGGCAACGTGGTTCTGCTTGGTATTGTCCTTGGTGGCATGGCTGGCTTTGATATGGGCGGTCCGTTCAACAAGGTGGCGTTCCTATTCTCGGTCGGCATGATTGCCAGCGGTCAAACTCAATTCATGGGTGCAATGGCGTGTGCAATTCCTGTCGCTCCATTAGGTATGGCTATCGCGACCAGACTTGGCCGTAAGTTCGACCTGTTCGAATCATCTGAAATTGAAGCAGGCAAAGCAGCAGGTGCGATGGGCTTGGTGGGTATCTCTGAAGGTGCGATTCCTTTCGCGGCTCAAGATCCGATGTCGGTTATCCCGGCCAACGTGCTTGGCTCAATGACTGCTGCGGTAATGGCGTTCTCGTTTGGGATCACCAACAGTGTTGCGCACGGTG
>NZ_JADDYK010000046.1:4015-75643 GCF_015163615.1 Vibrio sp. OPT18 | reverse complement strand
GTCCAGTTGTGGCTCTGTTAGGCGCAATGAACTACCCAATGCTGGCACTGCTGTGCATGGCATCAGGTGCGGGCGTAACTGCGGTGACTTGTATCGCGCTTAAAAATCTACGCAAAGCCAAGCTAACAGCAGCAGCGGCTTAAGCCATTTCAACTCCAATGGCTTGAGCCCCTCTACCCTACTGTTTTTAGTAGCTAATAGTTTTTTAGGAACGAATAGAGCTCAAGCCATGTTTCCCTTCATGGTGATTTCGATGTCTGATTTTTCTTTAGCGAACGACTCGTTCGTACAACGCTTTTTCTACCCTATGACTAACGTGATTCAAAACTACGCATGGGGTAGCCCTTCTTCGTTCAGCCAACTTTTTGGTATTGATAACCAATCTGGTGAGCCGCAAGCGGAGATCTGGATGGGCGCTCACCCGAATGGCTGCTCAATGGTGAACGACAACGGGCAGCAGACCACATTGTCTAGCTTGATTTCTAAGAACCTAAACCTGTTTCTAAGCGAGAAAGTCGCGAGCCGTTTTGGTGAACTTCCGTATCTGTTTAAGGTGTTAGCGGCGGAGAAAGCACTGTCTGTTCAAGTACACCCGAACAAGCAGCAAGCCGAATCTGGCTATGCTCTTGAAGAGCAGCAAGGCATTCCGATGACAGCGGGCAACCGTAACTACAAGGATCCCAACCACAAGCCAGAACTGGTGTATGCCCTAACCGACTACACCGCGATGAATGGCTTTAGGTCGATCAGCGAGATCCTTGAGCACTTCCATTACCTTGATATTCCAGAGCTGCATTCGATGGTCAACGATCTCGCGGGCGATCAAACGCCTAATGGATTAGCCAGCTTCTTCGCGAGCTTATTGTCTTTACAAGGTGCACAAAAAGGCATGGCGTTAACAATGCTGCTTATGAAAGCCAAGCTTTCTGATGCACCTGTGTTCCAGTTGATTTCAGAGCTGGAACAACAATATCCGGGTGATGTCGGCCTGTTTGCTCCACTGTTGTTAAACGTGATCACGCTAGAGCCGGGACAAGCCATGTATCTGGATGCCGAGACACCCCACGCTTACATAAAAGGCACGGGTTTAGAAGTGATGGCGAATTCAGACAACGTGCTCCGCGCAGGGTTGACGCCTAAGTACATGGATATCAATGAATTAGTCTCTTGTACTCAATTCAATGAAAAGCCTGCGGATAGATTGCTGCTCAGCCCTATTGAGCAAGGTGATGTGATGGAATACCAAATTCCAGTCGAGGATTTTAAGTTCTCTATCGTGCAAAACTCACATCAGAGAAAGATCACCACCGAAGGTGCCGAGATCCTGCTGCCACTCGATGAATCCATGGTGCTCACTCATCAATGCGGTGAAACCTGCGTAATTGAGAAAGGCCAATCGGTGTTCATTCCCGCTTACGCTGAGAGTTACAAACTGGATTGCGTTGGACGCGTGGCGCGTGCTTACAGCTAGCTCTCCCGAGTAGATACAAACACTGATCATGCCCTGCTTTGCGGGGCATTTTTGTTCCTACAGAAAGTTATTTCAACACCGAAGGGCACCATCAAATATGACTCATCTCACACTGGATGAATGATGCAAATCACACTTAATTTTGCTGGATACAAATGTACAGTGAAGGGCTTTTATTTGCTATTTCGCGAATCGGGTTAATCCATTAATTTTAATTCAAGAACTTCAATAGTGAATGAGTTAATAAATGATCACACAGCTAACTAACGTCAACTTAATTAATAACAACCTTCAAGCGAAAAATAAAACAGAACTGTTTGAAGAATTGGCAAGCATGTTATTTGAGAACAACCGAATCAGTAATAAAGAAGCCTTCTTGGCAGACATCGAATTTCGTGAATCTCAAAGCATCACCTCGATGGACGGCATCGCTTACCCACACTCAAAAAGCAAGGCGGTAACTGAGCCAGCAATCGCTGTCGGTGTTAAGCGTGCAGGCATTGAGTATGGCGATGAAGACGGCATCAACCCAACCGTGTTTTTTATGATTGCCTCACCCGATAACGGTGCAGACCATCATATTTATGTACTACAAGAACTATTTGGAAAATTCAGCGATGAATTTATTCAAGATATCCATAACGCAAAAGACGAACATCAAATCCTTAATATTTTAATTAATTCATAAGGCGTAGAAAATTATGAGCACCCTAACAACTCAAGCTACGAATACCAATAATAAAAACAGTAGTAGCGACTTTAAAAAAATCCTTAGTACCATGAAAGGCCACCTGCTTTTCGGAACCTCACACATGCTGCCTTTCATCGTAGCCGGTGGTGTTCTGTTGGCGTTAGCGGTAATGGCATCAGGCAAAGGTGCAGTACCAGCAGACGGCTTGCTAGCAGACATCTCTAATATCGGTATCAAAGGCCTTGTTCTTTTCCCAATCATTCTTGGCGGCTTTATTGGTTACTCCATTGCAGATAAACCAGCACTAGCACCTGCGATGATCTCTTCTGGCATCATGGCTGACATGGGCGGCGGCTTCCTTGGCTGTATCGTGGCAGGCTTTATCGCCGGTGGCGTGGTGTTCCAACTTAAGAAGATCCCACTTTCTGCGAACATGACGGCGCTAGGTGCGTACTTCATCTACCCGCTTCTAGGTACGTTAATCTCTGCAGGTATCGTACTGTGGGGCATCGGTGAGCCAATCAAACTGTTCATGTCTTCAATGAACGAGTTCCTAGCTTCAATGGCTGGTGCATCTAAGATGGTTCTGGGCACAATCCTTGGCGGTATGACGGCGTTTGATATGGGCGGCCCTATCAACAAAGTCGCGACCCTATTTGCTCAAACTCAAGTAGACACACAACCTTGGCTAATGGGCGGCGTTGGCATCGCGATTTGTACTCCACCTCTAGGTATGGCTCTGGCGACTTTCCTATTCAAAAACAAGTTCTCTAAACAAGAGCAAGAAGCAGGTAAAGCGGCAGCAATCATGGGTTCTATCGGTATCTCTGAAGGTGCTATCCCGTTCGCAGCGAATGACCCAATGCGCGTTCTTCCTTCAATCGTAGCCGGTGGTATCGTTGGTTGTGTGTTTGGCTTCATGACAGACGTTCTACTGCACGCACCGTGGGGCGGCCTAATCACTGCGCCAGTATCAAGCAACATTCCAATGTACGTCGTCGGTATTGCGCTTGGCTCGCTAACCACAGCCGTTATCGTAGGCTTCTGGAAACCGGTAGCGGTAGAAACAGAAGAAGACATGGTTGAAGCACCAGTACAAGCTCAAGCAGCACCTCTAGCAGGCGAAGGCGAGTACGACATCGTAGCTGTAACATGTTGCCCTTCTGGTGTTGCACACACCTTCATGGCAGCGAAAGCACTAGAGAAAGCAGGCTTAGCCGCAGGCCTTAAGATTAAGGTAGAAACTCAAGGTCAAAACGGTATTCAGAACCGCATCACTGACCTAGATGTAGCGAACGCAAGACTGGTTATCTTGGCTCACGATATTCAAGTGAAAGACGCTCACCGCTTTGCTAACGCAAACGTGATTGAGTGTTCAACCAAAGAAGCAATGAAGAAAGCCGCGACGTTAGTGGTCGCGTAACCCAAATTAAAGCAAGCTCCTAACTCAAGAGCCCTTCCCCCTAAGGGCTCTATTTTTCTCTTCTCTATGAGCTCGTTACATGCTTTTCAGTCCCCACTTCTCAGCTGTTTGCTTAAAGAAACCTTGCGTCTTTTTCAATTCAACCCAGTGGTTAATGTAATTAATCCAAACCTGATCATCTTGTGGTAGTAGCATCGCAATTGGAGTTGGTTTACGTGGCTCTTTCACCGGAACAATCGCGAGTTGTTTAAACTTCTCTACTAAGGTTGCAGCCTCTACGTTTGAAGTCACGGAGACATCAGCGCGGCGAGCTAAAAGCTCTTGGAAATCCCGTGCCGGCGCTTCAATCACGATGTGTTGTGCCGATGGGAAGAAGTCCTTCACCATTTTTTCTTGTACTGTGCCGAGCGTGGCGGCAACTTTGATTTCTGCTTTGTCAAAGTCACTCCAATCGGAGAACTTCTCTATGTCTTTCTTTTGCACGACAGGGACAAAAGCCAGATAGAAGTAAGGTTGGCTGTACCCAGCGACTTTTGCTCGAGACATGTTGAGCGATGCGCTGCCAGTCACGTCGTATTTGTTGGCCGTGATGCCATTCACCAAGGTTTTCCAGTCTGTTGCGACGTATTCCACTTTTACGCCTAGGTCTTTAGCCAACTCAGTCGTGACATCGATATCAAAGCCGCGGTAGCTGTTGGTTGCAGGATCCTTCATAGTCATTGGGTTCCAATCCCCCGTAGTACCAACGCGGAGAACTCCCGCCTCCAGTATCTCTTGTAAACGACTTTGTGCATGTGCGATCTGTGTAAAAGCAAGCAGGCACATTCCTAATGCGATTAAGCTTTTTTTCATTTTTTATTCCTTTAAAGAATGCTGATTTCTAAGTGATGAATGTAGATATTATTTTTAATTATTAACCATTAAACAGATTTGGTTGTTAACATGGCAATAACAAATGGAGTTTTTGGGAGTAAATGTGAACTATCGTCACTTATCGCTAGTTTCTCTGCTGTTTCTGACAGGATGTTCAGATTATCAATGGGGATGGTATGTACTCGACCCGTCGACGGAGCAGGGACGAACTAATATTCAGTTTTTGATGGCTGGTTTTAGCGAGACTATTCAGGTTTCGTTGTTGAGTATGTTTTTTGCCATGGCTCTCGGTCTATTGGTCGCCTTTCCTGCGCTTTCAAGCTCACCAGTACTCAAGGGAATTAATCGACTTTACGTAGAGGTGATTCGTTCTATCCCTGTGCTGGTATTGCTATTGTGGGTGTATTACGGGATGCCGACATTACTCGATGTCTCTTTGAACCACTTCTGGGCAGGGGTAATCGCATTGACCATTGCCGAGAGCGCCTTTATGGCGGAAGTGTTCCGTGGGGGGATTCAAGCGATTAATCGTGGGCAACATGAAGCGGCCGAATCCTTGGGATTGACCTATTGG
This sequence comes from Vibrio sp. OPT18, assembly GCF_015163615.1. Classification (NCBI taxonomy): domain Bacteria; kingdom Pseudomonadati; phylum Pseudomonadota; class Gammaproteobacteria; order Vibrionales; family Vibrionaceae; genus Vibrio; species Vibrio sp. OPT18. Next base: position 70,611 of record NZ_JADDYK010000046.1, on the reverse strand, counting down.
CAAAAAATGCGATTGGTTATCCTACCGCAGGCATTCCGTCAAATACTGCCGCCCTTGGGCAATCAGTTTATTTATATCCTCAAGATGAGCTCGCTAGTGAGTGTGATTGGTTTGAGTGATTTAACAAGGCGAGCCAATGAGCTGGTGGTGAACGAATATTTACCTTTAGAGATCTATACGTTTCTGGTTTTGGAGTACCTTGTTCTTATTTTGGTGGTATCGCAAGCGGTTCGTTGGCTAGAAAAAAGGATTGCGATTCCGAGCCATTAAATGGTTCTAACCCTCAAGAGCATTTAGCTATCCCCAACAATAAAGCCTCGAGCACAGACCCGAGATTCTGGTGATACTCCCCCCTGTAATAAAAATCCCCACTCTCATCTGAGCGGGGATTTCTTTGTTTTGACTATTCGACACATCGACTTATTCAGTTAGAACTTCTTCTGTCTCTAGGTCAAACAAATGACATTGTGAGGTATTGAAATGAAGCATTGTCTCTTGCCCACTTTCCGCCATTCGGTCAGCATCAAAAGGCACGCGAGCCACCAGCTTATCTGCTCCAAGTTTGAAGTAGAGATACAACTCATTGCCCATCGACTCGACCACATCAAGCTTGTGCGTTTGAGTATTAACCTCCGACAAAGGCGCATCGTGATTAGCCAGCTGAATGTGCTCAGGACGGACGCCAAACCACAGCCACTCACCGAGTTTCTCTCGAGCGATAGCTTGCTTGTCTTGAGGTAGCGTCCAACGTGCGCCACTTTCCGATACCACGTTCATCACACCGTCGATCTCGTCGACTCTCACCTTGATAAGGTTCATCGCAGGAGAACCAATAAAGCCCGCGACAAACTTGTTTGCCGGGTACTGGTAAAGATTCATTGGCGTATCAACTTGCATGATCTCACCTTGATTCAATACACAGATACGGTCACCGAGGGTCATCGCTTCCACCTGATCGTGTGTCACGTAGATCATGGTGGCGTTCTGCCCTTCTTGCTTAAGATTGGTGTGGAGCTGCGCAATGCTGACTCGTGTTGAAACACGCAGCTTTGCATCTAAGTTAGACAGCGGCTCATCAAACAAGAACACATCTGGCTTACGTACCATCGCGCGGCCTAAAGCCACACGCTGCCTTTGACCGCCAGACATTTCACCCGGCTTGTTGTTCAGCAGGTGTTCGATATCCAGAGTCTTGGCTGCATCTTCAATACGTTCATTGATTTCATGCTTTGGCAGCTTCTGTTGTTTAAGACCAAAAGCCATGTTGTCGTACACCGACATGTGCGGATAAAGTGCGTAGTTCTGAAAAACCATTGAGATGCCGCGATCTTTGGGTGGCAGTTCATTTACACGTTTATCGCCAATGTAGACATCGCCTTCTGAGATATCTTCAAGACCCGCAATCATACGAAGTGTCGTGGATTTTGCGCAGCCAGACGGCCCAACAAACACCATAAACTCGCCTTCGCGAATATTAAGATCGACACCATGCACGGCCTTAAAACCATTTGGGTAGGTTTTCTCTACCCCTCTCAGTGTGACTTCAGCCATAACCTGTCCTTAAATCAATTCGTTAAATACTATCTTTGGAATCTGTCGTTAAACGTTTTAGCCACGTTCTTGCAGTTGATTGAGCTCAAAATGGGCAACCGATGCGATAACCAGATCCGCTACTGGCTCTAACTCGCTGTGTTGAGCCGTACCCGTCAGCACACCAACATTGCTTGCGCCAGCATTGCGACCAAACTCCATATCCGAAACCGTGTCACCAAACATGATCACCTCATGAGGCTCAATGCCGCACTTTTCACAGAATGCATTAAGTAGTGCGGGCGCTGGCTTAGGTTCGATATCACCGTCGGAGTAACCAACATAATCGAACATCTCGCTCAAACCCGATTGCTCTAAGGTGTAGATGGTTGAGTCTTTGGTATCTGCGGTCGCGATGCCTAAAATCATGCCTTGCTGCTTAAACAGACCGAGCTTTTCAGTCACACCCGGCAGGGCTTCAATCCAGCTTGGATTATCTTCAACTTCGTCATTGAAGGCTGCTTTGGTCATCTTGGTGAACTCAGCGAGCGAGACATTCGGTTGCAGCATGTTGAACCACGCTGTCGCGGTATCTTCCACTGGGTTTGAAGCTAATAGTCCATAGTTATCAACCACATCACCTTCAACCCCGATGGCCAAGAGTAACTCAACAGCTGTGACAGTTTGATTACCTTGGTGCTGGTCACTGTAAGATTTCACACGCTCACAAGCACCACGAGAAACGTTAAGCCACATCTTGTGGAACTCTAACAATGTGCCGTCTTTATCAAATAACATCGCCTTAAACTTCATCACGGCTCATTCGCTCCATTAGTTCTCCCCAAGTACGCACTAGGGGTTGGTTAAATTCTGGTTGTTTGCCGTCGAATACGGCATTGATGCAGCCTTCAAATTCATGCTCGTTAGATGAAAATTGAGTGCTGTTCATTAGTGCTGAAGAAAGCTCGCCACGACGAATATCGACACGGCACCAACGGTAGCCCTCATCAATATGGATACTTTGCAGCTCATCACTCAAAGCGATTCGATCTACAATCTCGCCGTCAACCACACACTCAGCGTAGTAAGGATTTTCTGAATCAGTGACTCCGATACGATAACTAAGTGCCTGCCCTTGAGAATCGTTACCCGGCAACAAGTCACCTAAATTGATGTCAAACTTCAAACCGCAACGGCGCTCTAAATACACTTGTCCGTTACGCAGACCAGACAAGATGCCTTCGCCGCTCAAACCATGGCTGTAAACGAAGGTCGATGGGTCGCCATAGATTGAAGGCTCATCCGATTTAGGATTACGTTCATGGGGCTCAAGGTGCGAATCACTGCCGCCAATCGCCGTAATGCGCTGCCCACAATTCCACATTTCATTGAGAACCAATAACGCCTCTTCGGTCGCTTTCGGCGAGGTCGACCAAGTTGGGTCACAACACACTTCAAACGTCGAAACTTGGCTGAGATCCACTTGATCGTAATGCCAATGCCACGGCTTCATCATCGGGTGATTAATGCCAAGGGAACTGTGTCCACTTTTAGCTAAACTCAATCCGGCTTCCATGGTCGCTTGGCTGTTGTGTTCAACGTCTCTAAGGTCTAATGACTTAACCGGGCCATGCACATTGAAGTGTCCGAGATCGGTCGTCACTTCTAACGCTGGCAAGAACAAACACTGGTTTGATACAGGTAGCTTAGGCTGACAAATGTTGTGCTCGGTGAAGAAGAAGAAATCGAGCCCTTGTGATTCCACAATATCTTTAGCCGCGGCCAAGGTATTGTGACCATCAGAAAGCTGAGTGTGGGCGTGTAAATCACCACGGTACCAGCGAGAATCAGAGCTCAGCATGTGGCTATAATCGAACTCGATATCGTGATCCATTGTGACTGTTGGGTTTAGCTCTAGCTCACTTTCTATTCCGTCAGTATTTAGCTCATCAGAGCACAGCACATCGACTTGATACTGTATCGCACGTTCAGTTCGAAACTCACCTTCGAGATTGTAAAGTTCTAAGAACCACTCACCTGATGGAGTGGCTCCGTCAATCGCACCTAGACCAGAGTTTTGCGGTTGAATCGTGAGTGACTTGTGCGCCTTTTCAAACAACACCTTGCCACGAAATGCTTGGTTGGCATCGTATGCCGCAGCGTATAAGAATCCTTTTTTCACCGTCGTACCAGTAATGGTTACGCAGCGAGAACCTGCTGGCACATCAAAGGGGATACGTACTCTGCCAAACGGCAGTTCACCTTGAAATTGGGTCATTGTCTTCACCAAATTCGTCCTAATTGAAGGACTGGGTCAAAAGAGGCCCACCCGAATAGATGGGCCTTTATGCATGCAAAGATGGTTTTAACCACTTTACAGATTAAGAACGATTCGCTCGGTCTAGTGCGCGTTGTGCTTTCTTCGCCGCTTGTTTTAGCGCTTGGTCAGCTGGCACGTTTTGGATTTGAATCTGATCCGCTGCCACTTTCAGAGCGTCCATGATCTTACCGTTAGTAGGGTCTAGGAAGTCTTTGGTCGCCGTGTTCGCTTGCTTCAAAGGAATCAGAGCTTGCGGGTTATCTTTAGTGAACGCTTGGTATTCTGGTACTTCAGAAACGCTGTTACGCACTGGGATGTAACCCGTGAACATTGACCATGCCGCCGTGTTCTTCGCATTGGTGTAGAACTCAACAAACTCGAATGCACCTTTTGCTGCTGCTTCGTCGGTGCCTTTTGGCATCACGTAAACCAGCGCACCCGCTTGTGGCGCAGAAGGGTTTGAACCCCAACCTGGCTGTGTGGTTGCTGAAAGCTTAGTGAAGTCCAAGTCACCTTGGTCACCCGATGAACCGGTGTAACCCAACGCGTTATCTTTCATGACGTCATCAATGGTTTTGTACCAGTATTCCCAACCTTGACCGCCGTAGTGAATACGCATGATTTGATCATCGTGGATCCACTTACGGAAGCTGTCCCAAACCTCAACCCATTCAGCTGAATCGATTAGCACTGTTTTGCCATCATCACTGATGATCTTCGCGCCGTTAGAGAAAGCCGCGTCAATCATGTTGTCTTGGCCCCACATCGGCTCCCAACCGTAAAAGATCACGTTGCCTTTGTCATCACGTTGGGTAACTTTCTCAGCCACCTTAGCCACGCCTTGCCATGTGTTTAGGTCTTGCTCAGTAAAGCCGTTGTCTGCCAATACCTGCTTGTTGTAGTAAAACACTTGAGTCGTACCGTAAGCAGGCAGGCCAATGATGGTGCCGTCGTCTGCCGTCACTTGGTCTTTAAACGCGCCAATGAAATCAGAGAAGTTGAACTCTTCATTCATGAACGGCGTTAGGTCGCGGCTCAAACCACGTCCGTGCATCGCTTCCGCACGACCTGAATCTAGCAGCACAAGTTCAGGTGCCGTTCTAGACGCTAGACCTGCTTGCAGCTTCTGGTAGGTTTCCGTGTAGTTGCCTTGCAAAGCTGGCTTCACCACATACTCATCTTGGCTCGCGTTGAACTCTTCGATGAGCTTAGTCATCATTTGCTGTGGCTTAGTACCACCGGAATACCAAAAGTTAACTTCGGTTACGGCAAGAACACTGCTAGAGAACATAGACGCGCTTGCTGCGCCAGCACACACTAGTGCGAGAGTTTTTAATTTCATTTCCGTTTACTCTTTTACGCCGTTATCGGCGATACCTGAAAGAATCGTCTTTTGACAAATGACGAATAGAATTAACAAAGGCAATACTGCAATGGTGCTCGCCGCCATGATTTGCGACCAGTTCAATCCATAGTTACCTTCGGCAATAAAGTAGTGACGAATCCCGGTCGCAATCAGGTTAAGATCCTGAGTGGTGATAACCAAGCTTGGCCACATGTAGCTGTTGTAATTGGTAATAAAAGTGATGAGGAACAGTGTTGCGACTGCTGCTCGGCATTGCGGTAAGATGATTGCCCATAAGATTTTGAGCTCACCTGCACCATCAATTCGTGCCGCTTCAATCAGCGACGGATGCACCTTGATAAACACTTGGCGTAGATAAAACACACCGAAAACCGAAGCCGCGTTCGACGCCACCAATCCCATGTGTGAATCCAACAAACCCAGCCTTGCCAAGGTGATGTAAGACGGAATGTACGTCACTGCGCCCGGCAGCATGTAACAGCCCATCACGATAAAATAGAGTACCGTCTTCGAGCGAAACTTCAGCTGTGTTAATGCGTATGCAAACATCGCCGAATTCACAATCACCAACAGCGTAGTAAACAAGGCCACACTAAAACTGTTGAAGATGTACAAGCCAAACGGCGCGCTGTGAAAGGTTTCGACAAAGGTTTCCCAGCGAAACTGCTCTGGAATCAAATTCAGCGGGCTCGCAAAAATCTCATCATTGGTTTTCAGCGAGCCTGACAGCATCCATAAGAACGGAAACACCATAATGGTTCCACACGTTGCCAAGAATAGGTGCTTAGCCAGTGCGATAAACGAACGGCGATCGACTGAGCTTTTCTTTGAGACAACCTCTGATTTGGTCGCTTTGGTTTGGGCCGTGATTTTAGATTCAGCCGCTCTTTGAGTTAAGACTTGATTGGCATCCAATACTTGCGTGGTCATAATTCTGTCCTTTCAAAAATCGACTAGTAGTACACCCAGCGCTTGCCGATGTAGGTATTAATAAGTGCCAACAATCCAGTAATCAGGAATATCACTAACGATGTCGCGGCTGCAGGTCCCATTTCGTAACGCTCAAATGCTTGTTGGTAGAACAAGTACAACAAGGTACGAGTCTCTCCGCCTGGGCCGCCTTGCGTTAAGATCTGGAACTGATCGAACGCCTGCATTGCCGTGATAATGTTGACCACCACCAAGAAGAACGTGGTTGGTGAAATCAGCGGCAGTGTTATCTTCAAAAAACGCGTTAAGCTGCTGCAACCATCAATCAAAGACGCTTCGTACAGAGACTCAGGGATCTTGTTGAGCGCGCTGATATAAAACAGCATCGTCCAACCAATCGCCTGCCAAACCGTCACGATAATCACCGCAATCAGGGCTGTATTCCCGTTCTCTAACCATGGAATCGCGCTAAACCCTGCCGACTCTAATAAGTGGTTAGCCAAGCCCGACTTGGTCTCGAACACCCAAGACCACACAATCGACACTGCAACTGTTGGTGTAATCCAAGGGGAGAAGATCACCGCACGATAAAACTGGCTACCCTTGAAGTTTTTGTGCAGCAACATCGCAAACACAAGCCCAAGAATGATGGTTGGAATCACCACACCGACCGAAAACCAAAACGTGTTGAGTACTGCTTGAATGAACTCGTAGTCCTCAACCATGTACTCGTAATTTTCTAAACCGATGAACGAATAATCTGGCGAGATGTAATCCCAATCGGTGAAGCTGATATAAATTGAATAACCAAATGGTACGAGCCAAAAAGTAAACAGTGGCACCAACAACGGTGCGGTAAATAACAGTACCTTTAAGCGGTTTTTCATTGATTGTGAGAAAGCACTCATGGTGACCTCGTCCTTATTTGTATGCGGTTAAGCTAAGTGTTTTTTATGACAGGTTAGTAAGAGTGCCCTTCATTTTTTTTATGGCTATCCATAAGAAAATCTTTACTCCGGTTCACCGTCTTCCATCTGGTGATAAAGCCAATCACAGAAGAAATTCACCTTCGCGCTGCGACTGTGTTTAGTAATCAGATAATGAGCAGATTCAGCTGGCATCGAGGATTCGCTTGCCAATACCAGGTCTTCTTTCTTGAGTAGTTCAGACACCGCGAGCGAACGCACCAGCAACATTCCAATACCATGTTTAACTGCTTCTAAGGCATGTAGAGAGTTACTCACTTCGAGCAGAACCTTAGGTAATGTCATCTCGAATTGGTTGTGGCCAAGCCATTGCAGCCAGTTCTCTCGGTAGCCTTTCACCTGAACCGTCGGCAGAGCAGCAAAGTCATGCTTACTGAGTAATTCTTGATGCTCAGATTTGAATTGAGGGCTGCACACCAACTGCCAGTGTTCTTGAAACAGTCGCTCACAATGGGTGTCTTCGCTTTCAACCTTGCCGTTAGTCAATTCGATATCGACATTCTGGCAAGGGTTGGTTGACGGCCAGTCCACCAGCTGAATATCAAGCCTGATAAAAGGGTATTTTTTATAGAAGGATGGCAGGCGAGGTAGCAGCCAGTTATGACAAAAGGTGTGATTTACGCGCAGGCTCAACACATCGGTTTCTTTTTCTCCGAACAAGATCTGAGTCTGCAATTTAAGGTGAGCAAGTGAACCTGCCACAATCGGTTGATAATGCTGAGCCGCTGACGTCAGCTTTACGCCTTTAGAACTGCGTTCAAACAAGGTGGTATCGAGAAAGGTTTCTAAACTTTTGAGCTGTTGGCTCACCGCCGCTTGCGTGACACAAAGCTCTCGGGCAGCAGCGCCAATGGAACCAAGACGAGCAACAGCTTCGAACGCAACAAGGGCGCGTAGAGGGGGTAACATAGCTTCACCTGATTGAAATAAAAGTGAAAAATACTTCAATCAGGTTTCAGTTTTTTGCGGTTACCGTTACAGATTAATGACGAAGGGACGTTGATCAGATATTTATGATCAACGTCCCTTTTCTTCTATTTCATATTATTATGCGAGATGCCAGAACTCGCATCCGGCCTATCTATTCTTTGATGTAGAGGTCTTTAGAATAGATGCGCCCTTCCACGTTGTTCTTTGCAAAGCCGCCAACACTTGGTCGCACTAGACGAGCCTGCATGTAGTAATAGATGGGGGCGATAGGCATATCTTCAGCCAGTAACTGCTCCGCTTGATCATAGAATCCTTGGCGATCTTGCTCGTTGGTTGCTGACAGTGCGCTGTCCATTGCAGCGTCGTAGTTGTCATTGTTGTAACGCGCAAAGTTACCTGAAGACTCAGAGCGCAATAAGCTCAAGAAGGTCGATGCTTCATTATAATCACCACACCAAGAAGCGCGCATCACATCAAACTCACCTTGGCGACGTGATACTAGGTAAGACTTCCACTCTTGGTTTTCCAGCTCAACTTTCGCGCCTAAGTTACCTTTGAGCATGGAAGCGATAGCCACTGCAATCGATTTGTTCGACTCACTGGTGTTGTAGAGCAACTTGAAATCCAATGGATTAGACGCATCGTACCCCGCTTCTTTCAGCAGCTCTTTTGCCTTTTGGTCACGTTCCTTTTGAGTCCATGTGCTGTATTCAGGCTGAGTCGCATCAAAGCCAGCCGTGTACTCATGAGCAAAGGTATAAGCCGGTAGGTTACCCACCTGAGTGACACCATTGGTGATGACGTCACGCATCATCGAATAAGACACCGCTTTACGCACTCGCGCGTCATCGAATGGAGGTCGCGTGGTATTGAACGCGTAGTAGTAAGTACACAGCAGAGGCACCGCGGTAAACGCATCTTGGTATTTGATTTTGAGCTGCTGCGCCATGTGTGTCGGCACATCAGACGTGATATCGACCTCACCCACTGCATAACGGTTAATCGAAGCGTTTTGGTTTTCGAACGGAATGTAAGTCACTTGGGTTAGATTGGTATCTGAACTGTCCCAGTAGTTAGGATTCTTCTTCAGTTCAATGCGTTCGTTAACCACCCACTCGTCCAACACAAACGCGCCATTACCGACAAACTGCTTAGGGTCACTCCACGGCTTAGCGCTATTTTCTAGCGTAGCCTTATGAACGGGCATCATGGATGTGTGGCCCGTCATCGCAACAAAGTATGGCACTTTGCTATCGAGTTCGAACTTCACAGTGTGCTTGTCGACAGCGGAAATACCGAGCTCTTCAACGGGCTTCTTACCTTCTGCTACGTCAGCAATGTTGTTGATTTTGGTGAGCTTGAGGTTCCACACGTTTGGCGAAGCGAGTTTAGGGTCAACCGCACGTCTTAACGCATACACGAAATCATCGGCCGTCACCGGATCGCCATTCGACCATTTCGCGTCTTTACGCAGGTGGAATACAAACGTCTGGTTGTCTTCGGTTTCCCAAGATTCCGCGACACCTGGAGTAATATTGCCATCGCGATCTTGAATCACTAAACCCTCAAATAGGTCGCGTAGAATGTGCATTTCCGGCAGGCCTTCTGCTTTTGCAGGATCAAGCGTCGCCGCTTCTGCATCGTTCGCACGAACTAAATGCTGGTCTTTTGCCAGCGAAACACCGGCAGGTAAGGTTTCAGCAACGGCAGTTACTGATATAAAAGGGGTCAAGAAAGATGAAATGAGTAAAGCCGTTGAATGTTTTTTAAAATCCATGTTTGTTTGCTCTCCTAGCCTATCTTTGAAGCAAGTAATAAAATTAACGATGCGACGGTTGACGAGTTTTGACGCTATGGTTTATTTAAAGGGGTTCATCTAATGGACTTAGTTAATGATTAATATAGCCAATAGTGAATACTTGATAGTACTTGATCAATCAGGAGATTAAGGTGAGTTTAATTCCAAGAACGGAAAGAGCTGCGTTTTCAATAAAGCCGCTGTCATATGGAAAATCAGTGCTGGGTGCGCCTTTGCTCTATTTCCCCGCGCAAATAGAAAGCGAGTCTCGCGGGCTGATCTTAGCAGGCACACACGGTGATGAAACCGCTTCTATTGCGGGATTATCTTGTGCGCTGAGAAGCTTGCCAGCCGCCAACTTGCGACACGATGTGATTCTGTCGATGAACCCAGATGGCAATCAATTAGGCACTCGCGCCAACGCAAACCAAGTCGATCTGAACCGCGCCTTTCCAACTCAAAACTGGACAGAAAATGACACCGTCTATCGCTGGAGTTCTCACACCCCAGTCAGAGATGTAAAAGTGAAAACTGGTCAAGCCGAACAGCTTGAACCTGAAGTGCAATCGATCATCAACCTCATCGAACAGCGTAAGCCTAAATTCGTCATATCTTTTCACGAACCACTCGCCATGGTCGACGACCCCGATCAATCCGAACTCGCTACTTGGCTAGGTAAGCAATTCAACTTACCACTCGTTGAAGACGTAGATTACGAAACCCCAGGCTCATTCGGGACATGGTGCCAAGAAAGAAACCTGCCGTGTATTACCGTGGAGCTACCGCCCGTTTCTGCGGATTTGACTATCGAGAAATATTTGGATGCGTTTGTGGCGGTGTTGGAGTGTGAGGAAGATTAGTCTGGAGTAGGCTACATATACACATGCGAACAGTAATTCATCCTAATTACTAGTACACTGGCTACTTCTATCATTATTCGACTTAAATAAATGTACACTGGCTACTTAATTTCATTTTTCACTGTTGCTATATGGGCAGGAAGCTACATTGTTAGCAAGATGGCTGTCGGTGTAATAGAACCTGCTACTCTTGCGTTCTACCGATGCGTGTTTGCATTCTTAGTCTTAACACCTATTTGTCTACCTCAAATCAAGCAGAATATTGATGTCATTAAGAAAAACCACCTCACTTTATTGTATTTAGGCTTTTTCGGGATGGGATTAAGTCAATCAATGACTTACTTCTCTGGTCACTATACATCTCCCATCAATATGTCATTAGTTAACTCTCTAATACCCGCTGTAACCTTGGCAATGAGCATTGTCATACTAAAAACCAGGCTCTCTATTGGTCAATATATTGGGGTGTTAGTATCACTACTCGGCGTCATATATGTACTCATTAAGGGGGACATGAAAGTTTTACAGGGCTTAGAGTTTAATTATGGGGATATCCTGATGCTAGTCGGAACATTTTCTTACTCCCTATATAGTATTATTCTCAACAAGAACCCCATAATAATGTCAGGTTGGACACTATTGTATTGCCAACTATTTGTTGCTTCAGTGCTATTATTTCCCCTTATGCTCGTTACTAGTGAATCATATATTCCTTCTACTGAGTCAATACCACTCATCGTCTATGCCGTATTCTTCCTTTCCATCATTTCAACGTATCTTTGGAAAAAGGCAATCGACATGATTGGCGCGATGAAAACCTCACTATCAATGAATTTCATGCCTGTAATTGCCGCCATGTTGAGTTACATAATCTTAGGTGAAGATATTGAGAGCTATCATGTAATTGGCACTGTCATTATAATTTCGGGGCTTGTCGCTATTAATCTAACTCGCGATAAAAAATCATGACAAGTGTCTGGACATTTTCATATTGGGAAACCACCTTGATGCAGTTCACTCAGAGGTGACATAAGCTTTCTCCTCATGCAGACCATCACTCTGTCATCAATCAAATTTAGATAGCTACGTTGACTATGCTACCTCAAGCTCGCAACACATGAACTTCACTTCAAATGCCTACCGCCATCAAGGTGCAAAGTCCTTCCTGTCATATAGTGGCTAGCCAAAACAAACTTAATGCCATCGATCACTTCTTCAAAGCCTGCCTCGGCGGGAATCAGTGCTTTTTTCAGAGCTTTGGTTTTGTAGGCCTCGTCGTCATGTTCATTGAATTTGATCATGGCTGGAGAGACAGTATTAACTTTCACCTTGGGAGCCAGCATCGCTGAGAACGACAACGTCAGGTTGTTGAGCGCAGCTTTACTGGCCGCGTAAGCGATGTGTTTTTTACTGCCTTTTTCCGCAACGTAATCACTGATGTGGATGATGTCCGACGATTTATCGCCAGACATTAGTTGGTCTTTGAGCGTTAAATTAACCAGATAAGGCACGGTAGCGTGAACCGTCATCATCTGGTTCATGATATGTAATGCGTTTTCACTGGGATTTTCTTTGTTCTCCGGTTGCCAGTCGGAAGCATTATGAATGATGGCTCGGAGCGCCTTGTATTCTTGACCAACATAATGCAGAAAACCCTCTAGGCTGCTTTGTTGATAAAAGTCTACCTGTTGCAAGTCGGCTCCACTGTCGCGCAGTAATTGCAAATGAGGATAGTCACTTCGGTAAGTGCCAACCATTTTGTATCCATCAGATAAAAGTTGCTGAGCCAGAGCGAATCCTAATCGCTTCCCCACTCCAGTTATTAGAATCGTTTCACTCATCGTAAAAACTCAGCTCTAGTTTGAGGGTTAGTTTTGAAACTGCCACCAAGCGCGGTTGTGGTGGTTTCAGAGTTTGCATCCATAACGCCTCTCGATTTAACACAGTAGTGAGTTGCTTTAATCGTCACAGCCACATTTTCTGTTTCAACCAGAGCCTGTACCGCGACCAAGATTTGCTGAGTAAGGCGCTCTTGAACCTGCGGGCGCTGAGCAAAGAACCGAACAATACGGTTTATTTTAGATAGCCCAAGAATCTTGGATTCAGGGATATAGGCCACTTGAGCTAAACCATCGATGGTGATGAAGTGATGTTCGCACGTCGAAGTTAAATCTATATCCGATACCTTGACCATTTCATCAACCGACATTTTGTTGTCGATAACACTGATTTTTGGAAAGTTATTGTAGTCGAGCCCTGAAAATATCTCGTGAACGTACATCTTTGCAATGCGATGAGGTGTTTCAGCGAGACTGTCATCGGTTAAATCCAGTCCAAGCGTACTGACGACTTCCGTCAAAAGTCCTTTGATGCGGTTGTACTTCTGGTCGGGATTCATTTCGCTCGATGTCATCGGGGTTTCTAGCCCCTTTTCGAGCAAAGCTTCTCTTACTTTTTCAGCTTGTGTGGTTAGCATTGAGTCGCTCCTTATGAATTAATCTTCGAGTTCTGCTTCATAGCTCAGGGTGAGCGAGACGGAATCGGCGAAACGTAGAGCATGAGGCTTGTCAATTCTCACTTGAGCGTATCGGACCCATGAATGGTCGATACAAATGCCGAGTACGTCACTGGTTAACTTTTCTAAAAGCAGAAACCGTCCAGATTCAACATGTTCAATAATTTTTTTGCAGATATTTTTGTAGTTAAGTGCGTTCTCCACATCATCAGAGAGGCAAAGGTTGTTTGCGGGGTAATGTATCTCCGCATTTATGACTATGTCTTGCTGCTTCGTTTTTTCTTCTTCGTTGAAGCCAATGAAGGTTCTTAATCTGAGATTTGTGATGGTGATAATCGCATTGTGATTCATAACAGTTTCCGATCCTTAGAAGGTAGAGTGAGTTACGTGCCTGTTAGAGGAAAAGATCAATAAAGCTCAAGCGTTCTGTTTAAAGCCGTTGCAGGGACTAAGTGAAGCTGACCTTGAAAGGTATAAGTTCGGTTTTCTGACTCAGCTGATCGAAGTTGTTCCAGAGATGCTGAAAAGAGATATCTAGAGTGGGATGAAGTTCTTGCGCGGCAACATCAACTAACGGTCGAAGTACAAAAGCGTACTCGGTGATTTCACCTCGAGGCAGCTCTACTCCATCAATAATGCCCACTTCGTTACCGTAAAGAAGGATATCGATATCCATAGTGCGCGAGGCATATTCTTTAGTTTCACGCTTTCGGTCATTCTCTAATTCGATTTGATGCAGAACCTTTGCCAGTTCAGCGATAGAAAGGTCACATTCAAACCCTACGACTAGGTTCAGGAAGTTGTCCCCTTCAAAACCAACTGGCTCACAATCGTAGAAATTAGAAATGTGCAGAGGTGCAAAGCAGCTAGTCAATGCTTTGAGAGATTCTGTGACGTGATGTTCGCGGTTAATGTTGCTTCCGATGCTGACATAGACGGTGGCCATATTGTTTTCTCCCTTTTAACGAACCTCTTACGTTGTAGGTCGCCAGGAAGATCAGCTTTGTATCCGTTTGATGTCGGGAGGGTAAAAGAAAATCTCCCGACAACTCATATAGAGATCGGTTCTAAGTAGGAAAGGGGGCTTTGAACTAGAAAATGCCACAGAAAAAATTCAGCTTATGAAGGTTCTGGACATAAATGAGTTTCAAGAATTCTAGTATTAGCGATTAATAAATAACTTTTTATTAGGCAAGCTTGCCAATTAGTACGCCTTAGTACAGTACGCACTTTGTCCGCCCACTTATGAGGCATTAGTTACGCCTATCGGGTCGCAATATGTGAACCATCTCATAATAAAAGGGGGGGATGCACCATCGGAAGATGACCAAGAATTACATTTTTCCTGAGTACAATTGCTGTCTCACTAGAGATGAAACACCAGACTTATGTTTTAAAAGTGTGAGAACTGTCATAGATTAGGGTGAGGGAAAGCCAATCCCACCCGAGTGTAAATACTCATGAGGATGCTAAAGGACCAGAACTAAGGCCATCTAAAAGTCAAAATGCATCATGACAGTTTGGAACGACCAACAGGACAGTTAGTTAGCGCTCCACAGGTTTTGGCTGGTATGGCCTTACTAGAAATTCAATCTGATTTGGAAATAAAACGTCAACATATTGGCTCTGGATTGCAAGAGCAAAGCTGAAATGTAAAAGGGCTCCGTGAGGAGCCTTAATTTATTACTCAGTTTTATCTAATGAGAGCTCTGCAGAAACTAGAAAAACTAGTGTAGAAGCAGTCATATGAAGCATGTAGGAAACAATGTGTTCCGGAATATCGATAGTTTCAGAACCTTGACCATGACCGCTTAGCTTGTTTCTTCCTGTAGGAATGGAACTCTCTAGCAAACTTCTCAAAGAAGTCATTTTTTGATGCCAGAATTTAGGGATTAAATCATTATCAAAACAAACCTGAATGAGACTTTTCGAGGTAGCAGTCGGTTGGTACTTCCATCCTTGTTTGTCACATATAGACTTCATTGTGCTTTCAAAAGACTTTAAACATTCATTCAAAGACTCTTTATAACGTCTATTCCGATAGTGGTCATGCGCCGAAAGAAATTCCTGCTGCGCACCTTGATAGCATTCACCCGATAAAAGTCGTAATGCTGGCTTAACGACTTCCGCATGTATAAGCTCTGAATCAACTCTCAGAATCTCATCTTCTTCATACTGAAAACCAAAAGCATGTTCTTTGAAACGAATGTTCAGCTCATCCAAAGCACTATCTGCAATGTTTTCATAGTTGGTGTTGTACATGTAATCGTATTGACGTGTAAAAGCATTAACAGCTTTGAAAGACAACTCAACGACATCAAGCAAGTTTTCAACGTCGTCTTCTTCCAAAAAGTAGTCAATCAGTTCTCGCCAGTAGTCGCGTTCACCATAAGTATTTGCATGTGGGAGGCGGAATACACCATATTCACGACAAAGGGTATCAACAATAAACTTATAAGTGTCTCTAACGTTGTGCACCTGAAAGTATTGATTATTAGAACCCAATGCATCGCTCAATATATGAACGATCTGAGCTTTTAAAGCATCTGGCATTGAATCATACGTATATACGTCTGGCACATCGCCTCTCAATTTTTTTTGTCTATGAGAGAATAATTCGAACTTTCCCACTTTTCTAACCTTCTTCGTATATGGCGCTAATTATGAAACTGTCATCAATAAAACTGATGGAATTACTACTATATCTGAAAACCTGAATGAATTGCCTGAAAAATTAAGGCTTAATCCAGATTTGTGTCGTGTATGGTTCCAAGAGCGCTATAAGTGCGTTGAATTTCCCTCTGTGATACAGCTCGGGGTTACAACGAACAGCATTAAAAGAATGGATAACTTTTAGCAGGGCAAAACCCCATGAACAGGTTATGAATAAGTAAAAGGTCTATCCAACAATTGGGGCAAAAATAAATTAGAGGCCCTAGTGACCACCAGACAGAATCAAACTAATTCCAATCACCCTGTGCATGTCGAGTTTTGTCCCTAAACCAACCAAGACAACGCGACGCCCAACGACATCATTAGCACAATGCTCCACGCACAAAAAAAGCGCGAGAGACGGATGTCATTCTCGCGCTTTTTTAGAACCGTATAACTCGAAGTTTACGGTTAGATCTTAGCAGTAAACGTACGGCTAATTACATCCTGTTGCTGCTCACGTGTTAACGAGTTGAACCTCACAGCGTAACCCGACACTCGGATGGTTAACTGTGGGTATTTTTCTGGATGTTCAACGGCATCCAACAACATGTCACGGTTAAGCACGTTCACGTTAAGGTGCTGTCCACCCTCAACACGAATCGATCCTGCACTTTCCTCGTGGTGGAAGTAACCATCCATTAGTGCTGCTAGGTTCACTTTTTGGCTTAGGTCATCTTTACCTAATGCATTTGGTACGATTGAGAAGGTGTAAGAGATACCATCTTTAGCGAATTCAAACGGCAGTTTGGCAACTGAAGAAAGTGAAGCCACCGCCCCTTTCTCGTCACGACCGTGCATTGGGTTTGCACCCGGGCCAAATGGCATACCTGCGCGGCGACCATCTGGTGTGTTACCGGTTTTTTTACCATATACAACGTTTGAAGTAATCGTAAGGATAGATTGCGTAGGAACCGCTTCACGGTAGGTATTCATTTTCTGAATTTTCTTCATAAAACGTTCAACCAAATCACAAGCAATATCATCGACACGTGAATCGTTGTTGCCGAATTTTGGATATTCGCCTTCAATCTCAAAGTCGACAGCGATGCCATCTTCGTTACGTACTGGTGTTACCTTCGCGTATTTGATAGCCGCTAACGAGTCAGCAACAACCGATAGCCCTGCAATACCACAAGCCATTGTGCGATGAACATCGCGATCCATTAATGCCATTAACGATGCTTCATAGCTGTAACGGTCATGCGAGTAATGGATCACGTTCAGCGCAGTGACGTATTGCGTTGCAAGCCAATCCATCATGTCATCAAAGTGAGGCATTAAGCGGTCAAAATCGAGAACTTCATCTTCGATACGAGCAACTTGAGGGCCAACCTGCATGTTAGATTTTTCATCAACACCACCGTTAATGGTGTAAAGCAGCGCTTTGGCAAGGTTTGCACGAGCACCAAAGAACTGCATATGTTGGCCAACCACCTGCGGGCTTACACAACACGCAATCGCGTAATCGTCGTTATCAAAATCCGCACGCATTAGATCGTCGTTCTCATACTGAAGTGATGAGGTTTCGATAGACACTTTAGCCGCGTATTGTTTAAACGCGATAGGCAGTTGTTCAGACCATAGAACCGTCATGTTCGGCTCTGGTGCTGGGCCCATCGTGTGCAATGTGTGCAAGTAGCGGAAAGTCGTTTTGCTAACCAGAGTACGACCATCAACGCCCATACCAGCCATTGCTTCTGTTGCCCAAATTGGGTCGCCAGAGAACAATGAATCGTATTCAGGAGTGCGTAGGAAACGAACCATACGAAGCTTCATGATGAAATGGTCAATCAACTCTTGCGCTTGTTTTTCATCAATCAGACCAAGTTTAAGGTCACGTTCGATGTAAACATCTAGGAAGGTTGATGTGCGGCCTAGCGACATCGCAGCACCATTTTGAGACTTAACCGCAGCTAAGTAACCAAAATAGGTAAATTGGATTGCTTCTTGCGCAGTACGAGCAGGAGAAGACATATCAATGCCGTACTTCAAACCCATTTCTCGCATTTCATCAAGGGCACGAATTTGATCAGTAAGCTCTTCACGTAAACGCAATGTCTTATCTAAATCACCACCCGTTTCAAGCATCTTCTGAGTTGATTTGAACTGCTCATTTTTGTCTGATTTTAGGAAGTCGATACCGTACAAAGCAAGACGACGGTAGTCGCCAATAATGCGTCCACGACCATAAGCATCTGGCAGACCAGTAATAATACCAGAACGGCGACATGCTTTAATTTCGTCAGTATAAAGATCGAACGCTACTTGGTTATGCGTTTTGCGGTACTCAGTGAAGATCTTTTCGATTTGTGGCTCTAGTTCACGACCGTACACTTCGCACGACGTTTTCACCATTCGAATACCGCCATTAGCGATGATGCCGCGTTTCAGTGGTTTATCGGTTTGTAGACCCACGATTTTTTCGAGGTTTTTTGCAATGTAACCTGCATCGTGTGAGGTGATAGTGGAAACGATATCAGTATCAAAATCGACAGGGGCGTGAGTGCGGCTTTCTTCTTTAATACCTTCTAGCACCGATTCCCATAGCTGTGTCGTCGAGTCCGACACGTCCGCAAGAAAAGATTCATCACCTTCATAAGGGGTGTAGTTTCGCTGAATAAAATCACGTGCATTAACGGATGTTTGCCAGTCGCCAGCTTGAAATCCCGCCCAAGCTTCCATCATATCGGTTGTCGGAATAGTCATAATGACCTCCTAAGTTATTGATAAACAGACAGTATCGATGATTATTTATAATCATTGGTTTCTGCTGGCTATACTAAACCGACCAATCTATGAGTAAAGTGAGCTGTTTTCATAAAATACATGCACAAAATGCATTTATTGGAATTACTATTTTATATTCAATATCTTAAGTTGGAGGTTAACAACTCTAGATTCCAATTAGTTTGTTCCTTCAGAAGTAGGAAATAGACTCTTAGTGACTCACCGACGTTGAAAACAGGTTGATGATCACCACACCAGACAGAATCAAAGCGATGCCAATGATCGCGTAGATGTCTAGCTTTTGCCCGTAGACCAGCCAAGACAACGCCGCGACCAACACTATCCCTGCCCCACACCAAATCGCATACGCCACACCCAAAGACATGGTTTGAACCGTGAGAGACAACAGATAAAAAGCAAAGCCATAACCGACGAGTACTGCGGCGGTCGCAGGAAGGGAAGTAAATTGCTGCGTTTTAGGCAATAGAGAAGTCGCGACAACTTCAAGCACGATGGCAAGTGACAGCATCACTGGAGGCGGAAGAGATAAAAGCATGTTTGAGTCCACAACATTAAATACGGCGCTCAGAATATTGTAGTTTTATTTCCAATTCATGCGATTTTCAGTAAGCAATTATTATGACTTACCTTAAAAGTTCTTAAGTGCGATGGCTCATTCATCGAAGAACAGAAAGACAAAAAGAGCCCTACAACATCATGTGTAGAGCTCTTTTCAAATAAGCTAATTAGTTAATCAGCTAACAATCTAAATAGCTTAATTTGCTGATGTTGAGCCTCTTAGGATATCGCGCTTCACTTCACCTTTAAGATCGGTCAAGGTTTGTTGGTCGATATCAATCAAGAAATGGTCACTTGCTTGGCCTGTTGCAAATTTTTCAAGAATCACGAACAAGCTACCGAAACGAGAGCGGAACACTTCACCGACGGTATATTGGCCAAGGTCACCCAATTCTGAATCCACAGTGCCATCGAACTCTGAAAGTTCACGACTTAGCAACTCATATTGACGCAATTGTGTTTCACCGATATCACGAAATGCCAGTTCGTCTGCGTTACGTAAACGGTAGAAGTCGGTCGCTAACAACTCACCACTCCACTCTGCAAATTCAGCTAACTCTAGTCCCTCTAAAGAAGCCAGTTTCTCAGCGACAACTTTAGCTGTTTGCCAGTCTTGTTGGAATTGATCGTAGTCATCAACACCATTTTCCACACAAGCACCAACATCGTAACCCAGTTCATTAGCTAACTGACACACGGTAAAGTTGGTTTCTAACTGAGACATGATCATCATCTCTTCGCCATTCATTTCCATGATCATAGCGCGCATCTCTAACGGCCAGTCACCCGGAAGAAAACGCAGACGTGTTAGTTCACGGATGTGCCAATCAGTCAGTTCGTAGTAACTCTCTGAATTCAGAATATCTTTGTTCCAAATCTTAGCTTCTGCATCAGGATCGCCATTCGCAGCTTGAGTAAGGTATTCATGCTCTTCTGCATAGTGACTGAATAGCTCGTTGTAACGTTTAACTTGATCGATGACCACCGTCTCAACTTCAATCTGATTATCAGGACGAATGTTCAACAGTTTATACGCAGGAATGTAACCAGCTAGCGATGGCGCTTGGATATTAAATAGAGTGTGCTGTACACCATCAATATTGAAGCTCTTCTTACCCGTATCGTTAAAGTGCATGTGGCCACCAACGTGGATATTTAGGCCAGTCGCAGCTAATGCGCGGCTGGTATTGTCATCCGGTTCACGAGCCAGTTGATGGCTTCCTTCGCCAAACAGATCTTCAATCTCTTCAGAGGCACCATTGTAGAAGTCGGTCATTGGGAAGTGCGAGAAAGAGACCAGCGTCTTGTTCTGCTCTTTCGCTGCTTTTACAACATCAGAGATCCAATCGATCACGTGTTCTTTGTGAGTCAACATCATGTTATAACCAGCGCTGCTTGAACCATCAAACGTGTTTCCATCGACAGAGCTATCAGACGAGTTTTCTTTCGGGCGATAAACGTTCGCGTCGATCGCCAGCAACCAAAGTCCTTTCACAGGCTCTACTAAATAGCTGGTATCCGGCACTTCAGAGCAGCTTGAGTAACCACTTTCTTTGTAGCTGCCACCCGTACCTTCATAACAGATCTCGTACATTCGCTTATCAAAAGCCGCTTCT
Source organism: Vibrio sp. OPT18 (assembly GCF_015163615.1). NCBI lineage: Bacteria > Pseudomonadati > Pseudomonadota > Gammaproteobacteria > Vibrionales > Vibrionaceae > Vibrio > Vibrio sp. OPT18. The sequence continues at coordinate 49,739 of NZ_JADDYK010000046.1, read as the reverse complement.
TCTTTGGCTAAATCATAGCTGTAACTAGCTCGAGCTTGGTCGCTGCTGTAAGGCGTTTCAAAGTAGAGATAATCTTGCTGAGGATAGAAGCCGTGAGTGCCTAGGATGCTCATGATCTCTTCATAGCCCCATTCACGTACTTCTTCAGTACAAATAGTTGCTAAGTTGTCACCTTCTCCGGGAATAGTCGTCCACTCATCGTCATAACCAACACACTCTTCTTTACCGCGGCTATAGATACGCTGCTTCTTGCCACCCTCGCCTAGGTAATCAGATTTACCTGCAGGGATTGTAAATGGACGTACTGGATCGTGGTTGCCTGGCGCTGCAAAAAACTCAAGACCGTGAGTCTCGCGATAGTGATCAAAGATGCTAACCAAGCCACGCATATGAATCGGCTGACCGTCATCACTAAAGTCACCAGGCAAGGCTACGTATTTAACGCCACGCTCAACCACGTCATCAAGCGCCGCTATCATCGCAAAGTAGTTTTCATTAAATAGACGAGTAGAGTTCATCTGAGACTCCATCGTTCTGATCGTAGCGTTTTTATCACTCATGGAATTCGGTAAGCCAGCGAACGAACCGTCTTGAAAATCACCGTAAACATCATGGAAATGGATATCAGGCATGAATGCGACTTGCACTGCGCTATCTAGATTGCCGCTGTCGTCACTTGGTGAACTTGAATTACAACCAGCTAATGTGGCTGCTATTAAGCCTGACAGCACGGTCAATGTACTCTTTCTCATTTTCTCTTCCCAAAAAGTTAGAACTCAAAATTTGGCGAGGAGACTAGATGAGAAAAATGACACTATTGTTTCTTATATCTTACAAAACGTCGCACAACGAACGCTTATGCGACATTGCTTCAATCGTTAAAATTCAACAAGTTATCATTCATCCTAAAAGCTGATAGTTCAACAATACGAATCGGAGATTAATATATAAATCACCATAAAAACCCCACCTAAACATCTGTAAAAACAATGTATTCAGACCGTTTGGATAAGTCGCCTGTCCTCAAACCTGAGTCGCTCTAGCTAAGAGAGTTGCCAATAAGAAAACTGACCGCTCCATACTAATTATTACAAATACGTAATAATCATTTTCTATTTATGGGGATTATCAAAACAGGTACTCACACCTATACTAGCTCCAACAAAACGAGAGAGCGGAAACAATTAAGCTCAACTACGCTTAACGGGTTGAATTTAATTGCACAGTTATCCGCTGTACTGACATATATAGGAAACATCCAATGACAATCGAAATTAAACCTGGTCAAACTCATATCAAATCAAAAGCAATGGTTGCATGGGCAGCTGGCGAGCCACTAAAAATGGAAGAAGTTGATGTACAACTTCCTAAAGCTGGTGAGGTTCTAGTTCGCATCGTTGCTACTGGTGTTTGTCACACTGACGCATTCACATTATCAGGTGACGATCCAGAAGGTATCTTCCCTTCAATCCTTGGTCACGAAGGTGGCGGTATCGTTGAGATGATCGGCGAAGGCGTTACAAGTGTTGAGATTGGCGACCACGTTATCCCACTTTACACAGCTGAATGTGGCGAATGTAAGTTCTGTAAATCTGGTAAAACTAACCTATGCCAAGCGGTTCGTGAAACGCAAGGTAAAGGCCTAATGCCAGACGGTACAAGCCGCTTCTCTATTAATGGCGAAACAATTTTCCATTACATGGGTTGCTCTACTTTCTCTGAGTACACAGTACTTCCAGAAATCTCTCTAGCGAAAGTAAGCAAAGAAGCGCCACTTGAAGAAGTTTGTCTTCTAGGTTGTGGTGTAACAACGGGTATGGGCGCTGTATTAAACACAGCTAAAGTTGAAAAAGGCGACAACGTTGCTGTATTCGGCCTAGGCGGCATCGGTCTTTCTGCAATCATTGGTGCTCGCATGGCTGGTGCTAACCGCATCATCGGTGTTGATATCAACGAGAGCAAATTCGAACTAGCAAAACAGCTTGGCGCGACTGACTGCATCAACCCAACTAAATTCGACAAACCAATCCAAGACGTTATCGTTGAGATGACAGACGGTGGTGTTGAGTACTCTTTCGAGTGTATCGGTAACGTCAACGTGATGCGTCAAGCACTTGAGTGCTGCCACAAAGGTTGGGGCGAATCAGTAATCATCGGTGTTGCGGGTGCAGGTCAAGAGATCGCTACTCGTCCATTCCAACTAGTAACTGGTCGTGTATGGCGTGGTTCTGCTTTCGGTGGTGTTAAAGGCCGCTCTGAGCTTCCAGAAATCGTTAACCGTTACATGGCGGGGGAGTTTGGTCTTCAAGAGTTCATTACTCACACTATGGGTCTGCAAGACGTAAACGAAGCATTCGACCTAATGCACAAAGGTGAATCTATCCGTACTGTTCTACACATGGATAAATAATTCTCCTTGGTCTCGATACTTCGGTGTCGAGACCACAGTTCTGACTTAAACATCAGAGCGAAACTGTCTTCACCACCTCCTGCCCGGTGGGTGGTGAAACTTTAAATCCTATAGACATGTTACTCCCCAAACCATCAACCTAACGGAGCAAAATAGATGACAATCGAAAACATTAGCCAAGCAAAGGTTGCTGGTGGTTGGCACAAACAATACACCCACTTTTCTGCAACGCTTGACTGCAATATGCGTTTTGCGATTTTCTTGCCACCTAACGCAAGCAAAGAAAACCCAGTTCCTGTTTTGTATTGGTTATCAGGCTTAACCTGTACCGATGAAAACTTCATGCAAAAAGCCGGCGCTTTCAAAGCCGCGGCTGAGCAAGGCATCGCGATTGTTGCACCAGACACTAGCCCACGTGGCGAAGGTGTTGCCGACGATGAAAATTACGATCTCGGCCAAGGTGCAGGCTTCTACGTGAATGCCACTCAAGCACCATGGGACAGCCATTACCACATGTATGATTACGTGGTAACAGAGCTCCCAGCACTGATTGAATCTTTCTTCCCAGTGACTTCTGTGAAATCGATTTCTGGTCACAGCATGGGTGGACACGGTGCCCTAACGATTGGCATTAAAAACGAAGATAGCTACCGTTCTATCTCGGCATTCAGCCCAATCACGAACCCAATGCAATGCCCTTGGGGACAAAAAGCCTTCAACCAATACCTAGGCTTAGATATTGAAGAGTGGAAACACTACGATGCTTCTGAGCTTCTAAAAACCAAAGGCACTAAACTGCCAATGTTGGTCGACCAAGGTGAAGCTGATAACTTCCTGATTGAACAGCTTAAACCTGAGCAATTAGTCGAAGCCGCTAAGGTAACCAATGCCGATTTAGAGCTACGTATGCAGCCAGGTTACGACCACAGCTACTACTTCATCTCTAGCTTTATTGATGAACACATTGAGTTCCACGCAGCTTACCTGAACAAGTAGCCAGATGAATTTAGCCCGCACCTTGTAAACGCAAGGTGCGGGCTTTTTTATGCCTACTGATTTTATTACTGTTGCTTTTATAGCTGATGAATACGCTGCTTTAACGCTTCTAAATCCACATCATTTCCAACAATTCGTAATCGAACATACTCTTCAGTCATCGCGTCGCACGTAATAGCAAAATCGACACCTGAACATGTCTTAATGCCGATATTCTCAAATAGCTTTGAAAGGTGAGTTCCTCTCTTTTTCAACAACATAATGGGCGTCGATATTGACGTACCAAGCACCTCGATATTGTGCTCATACAACAAGTCGATCATTTGCTGCTTAAAGTATTCGGTTTTGCTGCGGTTCATTTCTAAGAAGTGTTTCGCATTGGGTAAGGTCGCCGATGCGATTTTTATTGAAGGGTAAGTCGGCGTAAAAACACTCACCGCAGCTTCGATTGCAGAAGTCAGGTTTTCACTGCTGGCTAAGTAACCGAGTCGAATACCTGCAAGGCCTAAGCCCTTAGAAAAGGTTCGTAAAACTATTAAGTTGTCCAAGACCAAGGTCTGATCGAGCATAGACTGCTCAGGGGTCAGGTATTCACCATAGGCCTCGTCGACAATCAAAATAGCGCCAGAACGCTCACATAATTTCGCTATCTCGACCAGATAAGCTCGATCGTAGATTCGACCCGTAGGGTTGTTGGGATTGTCGATATACACCAAGGCTGGCTTTTGGCTGCTTATTTTTGAGGCCAACACACCGAACAGATCAGATTCGTTTTGATAACCAAACATGTTGATGGACTGGTACTTCCCGCCCACCAAAGTGAACTCTGATACTGCTTCAACAAACTGAGGGCCAATGCCTATCATGGTGCGATTGTTGTGATCGATAAGTTTATTGAAGATAAGTTCTAGCGCCCCAAGAGAGCCCGTGGTGTACGTAATACGACAATCTTCAATCCCAATAAACTGGCGAGTCAGATAGGTCAGCTCCGAAAGCTCCCTATGGCAATAGTACTTATCAATACCGTAGATAATATCTTTGACCACGTGTTCAGGAATTTCTGGTGCGCCAAATGGATTAGAGCCGAGTGAGCAATCGATACGAAATGAGTGATCGACATAAGAATGGTATTCACCACTTAACCGTGGATTTAAATGCATAAGAAAACGCTCAAAAAATATTCATGCGCTATTCTTATCGTACTAAGTTTTATCTATATAGGTCATTTCGCGACAGTTCTTCGCCTTGTTTCGAGAGACTGATTAAAAACAAAGATTGGTTCAAATAACGAATTCTCTTAAGCCATAATCATGAGTTAAGCACTCGTGTTTCCATTTCGAGTTAACCGAACCGCTTTCTTTGCGCTAGATTAAGCTGAGATAAGATAGGGTAATAACAGAGCTTGCATCTTTACTCTCCCTAGTTACCATAGCCCCATTAACATCCCCCATATTTGAAGGTTGCTATGAAAGCAATTAAGACTCTTTTCTTCCTGATGGTTTTATTGAGCGGTCTATTTACCGCTTGGCTGTTTATTCCGATTCCAGCGACCATGGACAAGCAAACGCTCGACGTTCCATTAACGGAACCATTCAAGCTTGTGGCGTACCGCAGCAACCCGAATGATGCGAGCAAGCCACTGACTTACCACTACTATGTGATTTCAGATGTAGTTGGCGTAGACGACATGGACCCATTCCTGATTACCACGGACCAGTTCGTGAAGCTTGGCGAATTCGACGAGAACACATTCAACCTTACGGTTAACGGCAAGATTGATAGCTACACCAACGATTTGTGGATCAAGAAATCTGATGGCAAGCTTCAACACTGGTACGTGAGTATTAACGCGAACTATATTCGTTAAAATCGAACTGCAATAAACCTCATTTTAAAACTGCGCTTTGGCTTCCAAGCGCAGTTTTTGTTTCTAGAAACACCCTCCACTTATCCCGACCCAGTCGACATAAACTGCATTGCCTACTTTTGATTCACTACTGCCCTTACTCTCAAGGTGTTATAAGCTCTTTAGATACGATAAGCTCAGACTATGCTCGACGCCCAATAAATCAAAAACAATAAAGGATCACCCGTGGAATTTACGCTCGACAAATTTAACGGCATCATCATCGACCCAGCAACAATCCCTCACAATGCTGACTCATTCAATGCAGAACTCAGCGAGATCGCCGAATTTTCAAAGCAGAATAGCAAAGGCATTATTTGGATTAGCTTACCTATTTCACTCTCGCACCTTATTCCTGTAGCGACTGAGCTTGGCTTTGTGTTTCACAACTGCTTAGAAGACGAGATTACACTAATCCATAAATCCGAGATTGTGGAGTTTGTGCCTTTCATTCCCACCCACACCTTGGGCGCAGGTGCGTTAATCACTAACGAACAAAATCAAGTTCTGATGATCAAAGAGCACGGCATGACAGGCTACAAATTACCGGGCGGTCATATTGAGTTGGGTGAAGGCATTGAAGAATCGGTGGTTCGAGAAACCTTGGAAGAAACTGGCATCGAAGCCACGTTCGTTTCAGTGGTTGGCATGGCGACAAGGCACCCATACCAGTTTGGAAAATCGAACCTCTACTTTGTATGCCACCTTATAGCCCAAACTCAAGAGGTAGCGATTCAAGACACCGATGAAATTGCAGAAGCTAAATGGATTGATGTTGAAGAGTATATTAACAACCCCGACAGCTACCCGTTTAACCGCCAGTTGGTCGGTACTCTGATCGGAAAGCAAGGTTTAGAGCTCACTCAGCTAGAAGGCAACTATGGCCCGAACCATAAGCCAGAGATCTTCTTTTCGAAAAACTAAAGCGATTCAAACATAAAAACGCCAAGCTCATAAGAACTTGGCGTTTTGCTTTTCATTTTACTTATATTGTTTAAGCCATCTCGTTGCTAGTGACTTCCTAATTAGACTGTTCTAGAACCTATCTATTTTAGAAAAAGCCCAACGGATTCGTATCGTAGCTGATTAATAGATTCTTGGTGTTTTGGTAGTGATCGAGCATCATCTTGTGTGTCTCACGACCGATGCCGGATTTCTTATAACCACCGAACGCGGCATGTGCTGGATAAGCGTGGTAACAGTTCACCCAAATACGCCCCGCTTCGATGTTACGACCCATGCGATACGCTAGGTTTGCATCACGAGTCCACACGCCTGCACCCAAGCCATATTCAGTGTCATTGGCTATCTCTAGCGCTTCTGCTTCGTCTTTAAACGTCGTCACCGCGATTACAGGGCCGAAGATCTCTTCTTGGAATACACGCATCTTGTTGTGCCCTTCCAACATGGTTGGCTGGATGTAATAACCATTACCGAGATCATCTGATTGCTGCGCAACTTCGCCACCTGTCAGCACTTTCGCTCCCTCTTGACGACCGATTTCTAGGTAGCTCAAGATCTTATCAAACTGCTCTTTAGAAGCTTGTGCGCCCACCTGAGTATCAGTATCTAGCGGGTTACCTTGTTTAATAGTTTGAGCACGCTCGACCACCTTGGCGATGAACTTGTCGTACACCGATTCATGGATCAGCACACGTGACGGACAGGTACACACTTCACCTTGGTTAAAGAACGCAAGTAGCATGCCTTCGACACACTTATCTAAGTATTCATCTTCATGGTTAAAGATGTCTGGGAAGTAGATATTTGGAGACTTACCGCCAAGCTCAACTGTTGATGGAATCAAGCTTTCAGCCGCACATTTCAGAATATGGTGGCCGACTTCTGTCGAGCCTGTGAATGCCAACTTCGCTAAGCGATCACTGGTTGCTAACGCTTGACCCGCTTCACTACCAAAACCATTGACGATGTTCACTACGCCTGCTGGTAGAAGATCAGCGATCTTCTCCATCATCACCAAGATCGATGTCGGTGTTTGCTCAGCGGGCTTCATCACCACACAACAGCCCGCAGCCAGTGCAGGTGCCAATTTCCAAGCCGCCATTAAAATCGGGAAGTTCCAAGGAATGATCTGGCCGACTACACCAATTGGTTCTGGGAAGTGGTAGCTTGCGGTGTTTGAATCGAGCTCTGCTGCACTGCCTTCTTGCGCTCGGATACAACCCGCAAAGTAACGGAAGTGGTCAACGACTAACGGAATGTCTGCTGCTAAAGTTTCACGCACAGGCTTGCCGTTTTCCCACGTCTCCGCGACCGCGATTTCTTCTAAATTCGCTTCAATGCGGTCAGCAATTTTAAGTAGAATGTTCGAACGTTCAGTCACGCTAGTCGCAGCCCAACTCGCACGAGCTGCATGCGCCGCATCCAGTGCCAAGCTAATGTCCGCCTCGGTTGAGCGTGCCACTTGGCAATACACCTGACCATTCACTGGGGAAGTGTTATCAAAATACTCGCCGCTGACAGGCTTCACCCACTCGCCACCGATAAAATTATCGTATTGCGCTTTAAAGTTCACCACTGCGTTGTCACTACCCGGCTGTGCGTAAATCATAGTTAGATCCTTCTTCGATTTGATATTCGTTATTGAGCTAGAGCTGTCTTATTTTTGTGGCGGCTCCCCTTGAGAAAAGAACTCATGGCGAGACGCCCATGTTTATACTTTCTGTTTAAAACACTGATACTTCGTGTTTTCTTCACAACAGTAACAACGCAAATCACACGCCAGAACTTCAAAACTTGTTGTTAATAAATTGTAAAACTATGATTACCAAACGTTTACAACCCAAAGTGAGTTGGCATTGAACGGACGTATGGAAACCACTCCAGTGTTCAACTGTTCCAAATTGGTACACCCTCACTGTTAAGACATGGAACAGTCATGCACCTTCAACAAGCAAACATCTCAGATTGGCTTTCGTCCTCTTGGCACCGCAGCACAGAAGCGGGTCTAAAACAGAGACGACTTCCCGAAGACATTCGCCTGCCTCAATCGATTCTTAAGCAGCGACGTTATCAATCGGCTGACTTGATCCACATCGTCGAACGCAATGCGCTGCCTTTGTTTAATCAGATGTTTGCTCGTACCGACAGTCGTTTGATTCTGACCGATATTGAAGGGGTGATTCTGGCGAGTTGGGGACAGGAGCGGTTTAAGGAGAAGCTGACATCAATCGCACTCAGCTCTGGAGCCTGTTGGCAGGAACAACTGAAAGGCACCAACGCGATTGGCACCGCCATTGTTGAAGCCAAGCCAGTATCCATCATTGGTGAACAACACTTCATCCACCAGCATCGATTTATCAGCTGTTCAGCAAGCCCGGTGTTTGATCATCAAGGCCAAATGGTCGGTGTATTGGACATCACCAGCGAGCAGCAACAACACGACAGTTCAGTGCAGCTACTCGTTCAAAATATGGTTCAGCTTATTGAAAATCAGCTATTAAGTCATATCCCGCAAGGCACTACTCGCATCGACCTCGCATGTGAGAAGTCGTTATTACACAGTGGTTGGCAAGGGATAGTGATAGCGAACGAAGCTGGCGAGGTAGTCGCGCACAATCAGGTTGCCTCTCAGCTGCTGGATCAAACCTCAATAGTTGGCGAATGCATAGATACCCTGTTCAATCGAACCTCATTAGACACGCCTTTTGTATTTGAGAAACAGCACCTCAAACAAGCAACTGCAAAACGCACTCGCTCTATTTCGGCATCGTGTAATTTACACCATGGCGAGCAACAAATTGAACACGCTTGGCAGCAAGCTAATAAGGTTATCGATAAAGGGATCAGTTTGTTGATCTTAGGTGAAACAGGAGTTGGTAAGGGCGAGTTTGTTAAAGCGCTGCACAAGCAAAGCCAGCGTAAGTCTTCGCCCTTGGTGGCGGTAAATTGTGGCGCACTACCGAAAGATCTTATCGAGTCAGAACTGTTTGGCTACGCGCCGGGCGCTTTTACTGGCGCAAGCCACAAAGGTTTTCAAGGTAAGATCCGCCAAGCGGATAAGGGCATTCTATTTTTGGATGAGATTGCCGATATGCCGTTAGAGGCTCAGTGTCGATTGCTGCATGTTCTGCAAGACAAATCCGTAGTGCCCGTGGGTTCGAATCAAAGCTACCAAGTCGATTGTCAGATCATCGCTGCCACTCATAAAAACCTAGAACAGTTAGTTGCGACAGGAGAGTTCAGACAAGACTTGTACTACCGCCTGAACGGCTTAGCCTTCACCTTGCCAAGCCTACAACACCGACAAGACAAACACGCATTAATCGAGCACATTCATCGTAAATACGCCGAAGACGAACAGACAATCTGCCCGCACTTGATGAGCTTGCTGTGCGCTTACGCTTGGCCGGGCAATATCCGCGAATTAGATAATCTACTGAAAGTTGCCGCCCTACTGGCAAACGATGAAGCACAGCTCACACTCGAGCATGTGCCTAGCCACCTTGCTCAACATCTCACTTCATTAGCGCAAAATAATCAGCATCAACTGACGCCTCCTAACACCATCAAAGGTACAACGAATAACGATCTAAGAAGTACCGTTGAAGAAACCTTGTTGCAAACGTATCAAGCGAACCAAGGCAACATCAGCAAGACATCGCGAATACTCGGCATCAGCCGCAATACCATTTATCGAAAGCTGAAAAGCTTGGGAATCCTATAATAGGAAAAGGAATTTAAGCTACTCAGAATCCAACTCCACAAGTTGATTGAGCACTTCTTTGTCCAATACTGGATGGTGTTTGCTCGCTAAGATCAACACAATATCGACCGAAGGCAACGGCGGCATATCATCAAGTATTTTCAAGTCTGAAGTCACGCTCAGCTTACCCATCGCGCCAATGGCTAATCCGGCTTTAACGATTGCACGTTGTGCAGAAGCCGTATTGCTACACGCCAATAACTGATAAGGCGTGCCCTGCTTGGTTAAGCCATTCACTGCCGCTGCGTGGTACTTACAATCGGTCTGAAACAAGGCTAGTGGGACTGGTTTAGACTCATCGAACGCATAGTCAGGGCTGCTTATCCAAACACCCACATCATGTGTAAGCCAGTAACCCTCTTCACTATCGGGCGCTCGGGTGACAATCGCCGCATCAAGTCTGCCATCATCTAGCCACTCTCTGAGCGTAATGCTGGGTAGGCTGAATACTTGAATAGAACAGGTGGGTTCTGCTTTCTGCAACAGGCGAATCACTTTCGGCAAAATGGTGTCGTTGTAGTCTTCAGGGCAGCCGAGTCGCAGAGGTTGTTTGTCTTCGTAACGCTTTACTTGCTTTAGCGCGGTATTGTGGAGGGCGACCAACTGTTCGGCATGCGAACGCAGCGCTAAGCCCGCTTCTGTAAGTATTAAGTTACGTCCTTCTTTTTGGAAAAGAGTCACGCTGAGCTCTTCTTCCAACTTACGCATCTGCGCACTGAATGCCGATTGGGTGCGATTTATCTGTTTCGCTGCACGTGTGAAACTACTGGTTTCTACGAACGCGAGAAAGCCTCGCAAAGCATCAATATCCATATTGAAATTACCACCCATCGTTTTTATTAATGTATTACATCAAAATTATCCGTTAGTGCGCCGCAATACAATCCCCTAAGCTCAAATGCATGCCCCTAGGCTCAAATGCATACCCACCAAACGCAAGGAAGCCCCTATGCAGCTTTATATTGGAAACCAGAACTACTCAACTTGGTCACTGCGCGCATGGCTAATATTCGACAACTACAATCTGAATGCAGAGGTCATCAAGCTCAAACTCTTCACTTCTGATTTTTACGACACTCTGGCAAAAGTAACACCATCGGCCAAAGTTCCCACCTTAGTTGATGGTGACGTTACGGTGTGGGATTCACTGGCGATTCTCGAATACGTTAACGACGCCCACTTGAACGGCGAAGCATGGCCCAGTTCAGTGAAAGAACGCGCCCATGCCCGAGCAATTTCCGCAGAAATGCACTCTGGTTTTTTTTCCGTCAGAAATGAAATGCCGATGAACTGCCGCGCACAACGAAAGCTCACACTCAGTGAAGAGGCATTGAAAGACATCGCACGTATTGATGCAATATGGTCAACACAAATGGAACAATACTCTGAAGGATGGTTATTTGGTGAATGGTCGATTGCCGATGCGATGTTTGCACCCGTCGCATTGCGCGTAGAAACCTATGGTATAGAGCTTTCAAAGAAGGCATCGCAGTATCAACAACGTGTGCTTAACAGTCCATCAATACAAAAATGGCTTGCAGAGGCAAGTTTAGAAACCGATGTGGTCGAAGAAGACGAGGCGGGTGAGCCAGTATAAGTCGATAGCGATGAGTCTCGATATAGTATCGAGACTCATTCAATATTAAGCGATTAGAGATGTTTCACTAGAGTGCGTTTTTTCAGAGTATGGTCTTCAACAGCTCATTAAACCTAGACGCTATCCACTGATGCGAAGCGGATGTAAATGTACGTTGATGCTGCAATAAATAAAGGTCTACGTGATATTGCTTGCTGTCTACAAAATCATAAATATCGACAAACCGATGATCGAAATCTGGCAAAGCATTTAAAGCGTTCATACCAAAAATCACAGCATCAGAACGAGAAGCGATTTCCATTAATACATGAGTTTGAGTACTTCGAAGCTTGGGGCGTTTATCACTTTCTAGCTCCAATAAGATCTGTTGCAAAGGGGTATTGAATGCTTGCTTGTGGTCTTCTTCAACGTTCATAGCAAGCACTGGGTATTGCATGATCTCATCTAACGTTGATTTCCTTCCAACCAGAGGGTGATCCTTTCTAACAAACAATTTGGGGTAGATGGTCCCTATCTTGGTGGCTTGGTATTTTTGATCTAACGAGCTTGCATAATGAATCGCAAAGTCTAACTTACCCTTGTCGAGCAAGTCATAAGGGTTACTTTTCGCAGCCATCTCTATCAAGTTCACATCAGGGGCTTCTTCAAATAATCCCAAGGCTAGATTAGGAAGAATGGTGCTCCCTAGAAAGGTCGGTAAAGAGATCGAAAACGTATCGTTGCACTCTCGAGGATCAAATTGATTGCGCTGAAATAACGCGTTTAGCTGCGGCAGAATGTGTTGCAGTTCTTGACCTAACTCTAGTGCTTTTGATGTTGGTGTTAGGCCCGTAGATGTTCTGATAAATAGAGGATCATCAAAGGTTTCTCTCAGCCGTTTTAAGCTACGACTCATGGCCGACTGCGACACAAATAACGCCTTTGCTGCATTGGTTACGTTGCGTTCTTTAAGCAATGTATCAAAGGCCACCAGCAAATTTAGGTCGACTCGATTCAACTGATATGACATGTCTTTTTGCATAAATCCTCTAGTTATCTTGGAGCAATAACAGTGCTAAGCGCTGAATAACCTTAACATGAAAAGATGCACCCATTTATAGGGTGCATTCAAACTTGCGATACCTTCTATTTCACCTTAACAAAATCACTTGGTTTCCATGAATTATCAAACCACTTTTCTGTCGGCGAATACATGCGGAAGATGATATTAAAACCTTTGCCTTCCGTCGTTTGAACCCAGTTATGTTCCATTCCTTTGGGAGCGTTGGGCGAAAAATGGACAGTGATAGAACCATCGCTGTTCTTCTTAATATCTTCACTCAAACCATCAAGGCCAGCAGATTTTTGGTCGGTTTCTAACATAGAGCGAGTCTGGTTATCGTAGATCATAAATGACCAAAACTGCTCTACTGGTGCATTCGGTGGCAAAGTCACCGTGTAGTGCTGACTGCCATCCAACACTTCCTTGTTGGCATCACGTGTCGCCAACAGATAATCCGATCCTTTTCCTACGGTTTTCGTCACCATATCTGGTGTAATCCCGGTTGCCATGAAGTGGAATGTTGCTCGCATATCGGAGTCAATTACGCCATTTTCATCTTTAAATTCATGGCCTGAGACTAACGGCGTGAACCACTGTCTATCATCGTAGCGAAACATCTCTTCTTTAGGGTGGAAATAGCTTGAGCGTACTTCAGCAGTCGCTATTTTTGCGGCTTCCGACAGTATTTGCTGCATACGCGTGTTTGGCACAAAATCTTGTCCTTTTTCTATTCCGATATCTTTAGCCAACGACAACCATTCAGCATCAAAAATAGCGGTAGGTTCATATTGAATAAGTGCATTCACCTCATCGTAGAACGTCTCGTCCATAGCATGAATGGTGTTGTAATCGACGCCAGAAATATTGATGAACTCTGTCTTATCTTCTTTGCCATACGAATACAGCTTGGTGGTGTTTTTTAATGTTGTAATACTCTGTTCCATACTCTCTGGTGAGCTCACTAAACGCAGCAATAGCCAATGCTGATACCCTTCGCTGACAACCTCAATGTACCCTTCTGGAACGTCGCCTTTCCACGAAGAGTGGCGGATAAAATACTTGCCTGATTTAGCTGCATTGTCTGGGTGAGTGACACCAATTCGATCAACGTACTTAAATGCAGCATTGTCGAGTAAACCCATAACCGGAGTAGGAACTTCTAGAATCACCGGGCCATTTTTTACATCAATTTCCGAAGTGATATACGGTGTCGTCGTGTTCGCTGTTAACCAAAGGCTATTGGCGTCTAAGTTGTCTTCAGAAATTGCGATGGTTTGATTAGGCTTCATGCCGATACTCTCATGCCCCAACAATAGCCCTTGTATTGAAGCAACTGGAATACCGGATAGAAAAACACGAACAGCATTAGATACTTGCACAAAATCTTTCACCTTGGCGTGCGTTTCTAATGTCGGTGCACCATCGGTATAGTTGAGCTCACCTAGATAGGCAGATTCGACCTTATTTGGCGTAATAATGCTATCTGGTACTTGCGCACTAAATTTAGGCTCAGCGAGCGCCACAGATGAACAACCTAAAGTAATCAGCAACGTAGCAATAATCGATTTTTTCATAATATTTTCTCTTGTCTAAAATGATTCTCATCGCCTAACCGGCCCCAATTTGTATGCTTCACTTAGGGGCACGCATTAAGCTATTTACTTCCAGAGATGGTTGAGTCTCTATTGCTTGCTAGCCACTGATTTTTTCCATGTCTTCTAGCATCCAGTTTTTAAAGAAAGTCTTCGATGTTGGACGGTAAAGTCGGAACAATAAGAAGTAATCTTCACCACCTGTAGGAACCCAGTTTTCCTCCTGCCCTTTTGGTGCTTCAGGGCCGAAATACAGATCATACGAACCATCTGGATTCTTTTTCATCGTGTCAGCGTTTCGAGACGATAGTCCTACTCGATCGACCCCTTTAACAAAATTCTTGGTTTCCATGTTGTAAACAATCGCTGACCAGAAGTCCTCGACAGGCGTATCGGCTGGTACATTGAGCTTGTACGTCGCTTTGCCATCTAACATCTCACCTTGTGAATCGCGTAAACCCGTTAGATAAAAGGTTGAACCGCCCAATTGCTTCGGCAAGTAAGTCACGTAAAAGTACGACGCTGCACGCTTATCAACTAACACCTCATCTTCATCCACAAATGGGAAGCCAAGCTGAGCTTGAGGGCCAAAATTCCAGAAAGACCATTGCGACAGAGGTTTGCCGTTTTCGTCTCTCCATAGCGCACTCACCGTTTGATCTGGTTCAACGAACTTTGATTGCATGTGCGCATAGGCCATCAGCACACCTTCACTCATCGCTTTTTTCTGCTCAGCTGTTGGGTCGAATTTTTTCCCTTTTTCAATACCAAGGTCTTTTAGTAACGACGCCATTGCTTTGTCTTGCGTTCTGACCGGGTTCTCTTGAATGACGTCATTAATGTCTTGAAAAAACGTCTCGTTGTAATATGGGAGGCTGTCATAAGCGACATCCGTTGCATCCAAGTAATCTGTCTTAGGTGGGTTTTCTGCATCGGCTAAGTTGTAGATTTTGATTTGCTTCGCGTAGTTCCCCGCATCCAAATCTGTCGCCCCATTGGTTAACGATGGTCTGAATGAAAAGCCATACAGGTACGTATCCGTTTCAAATACAAGGTAACCCTTACTTTCGAGATCCTGCTTCGTTCCTAATTTATTGTCGTAACCTGGTGGCAGGAATAGATACTTCCCTCCTTTGCCTTCGTCAGCACCTTTGTAGCCAACATCAGCAATCGGAACCTCCCATTGGTTTACGATTGAACCAAAGTAATTCACTTTGTCTGTTGCTGCGGGCACCTCAATCACCACCGGGCCGTTCTTCGACGTTATCGTTGCCCAAGCGTAAGCGGTGGTATCGTTCGCGGTGAGAAAACCCTTTTCTGAACCAAAAGGTTCGTTCACGTAAACCACATCGTTGAAGTCGCCATCAAGGTCACGACGAGTCGCTTTTAGGAAATCAATTTGAGTCACAGCTGGCATATAATGGATTGCTGTTTGAGTGGCACGCTGCACCATCATTTTGTATTCAAGATTTTCAATCTGTGATGCGCGATTAAGGATGTCATCTGTATCATCGAATGATTGGGAATAGACCGGCATTGTGCTGATAGCAAGTAGCGAAGCTAATAGAAGTTTTTTCATGTTGAGCATATCTCTTCGTAAAGGTGAAACATTCAATTGTTTAAAAAACATCCTTTGTTTGAGCCCAGTATACGAACGAGACCAAATCCCATCCAATGACTTATAATCATTATGAATTATTCGAATTTTGGATAATGCTAGATACAATTCGACTATCCCGGTACCACTCAATGATCTGTAAACCTTCCTCTACTCCGTAATAATTTGGTCGATTGTGATCACCTAATCACAATGTGCAGGTGTGATTGTTTATATTCAACGAAATTCAAATAGTTAAGATAAACATCATGTTACGAGCAACGATCGCATTACTCAGTGTTACTAGCTTCGCCGTATCTGCCAACGCCCCTCTTCCTTCTGGAGAAGAGTGGCTCAATCATGCTACTGAAGGGCTTGCACCTTACTGGTTGATGCCTAGCGCTCAAGGAGAACCGGTAGGCAACTTCCCTACTTTCCGCTGTGATGACGGTACCTTGCTCGATGTTTCCGATGTGTGCCCTGAACTGAACAAAGGCTGGATCACGCCACACTTTAGCAAAGAGTTTACGCGGATGAAGTCACGTCAAACTTATGCCTATGGCGTGCTCTACCACCTTAGTGGCGATAAGCAGGCTTTAGCGCTTGCCAAGCAAGGAGCCTACTACATCATTGATCAGCTAGAAGATAAGCAAAACGGCGGCTTTATCGGCTACACAAAAGAGGGAAAAGTAGGCCAGGATTGGCAACAACGTACTTCTCAAGATCAAGCGTATGCGCTGGTTGGCCTTGTCATGTACTACTACCTGACTCAAGACAAAAAGGTAGAAGAAGCACTCATCGCACAACAAGCGTTTATCTTTGATAAATATCGACTTAGCGACAACAGCGGTCTTGCTTGGGTACTTGCTGACGGTGAAGATGGCAGTGCAAAACGACGTGAATTGGTTGCACAACTTGATCAAATTAATGGCTACCTGTTGTTGGTCGCACCTCTGCTCAAAGAGCCCGTCAAATCAAAATGGCTTGATGACTTAAACTGGCTCACGCAATCCATGATTGACCAATACCATTCTAAAGATGAACAACGCTTCTACGGTGCAATTCACGATAAAGCAGCGATGATGCCGAATGCTAATCACAATGATTTTGGACACACCATCAAAGCATATTGGATGACCTATCTAACAGGCCAAACATTGAATAACTCTGAATGGAAAGAGTTTGGCATCAAAGGGATGAAACACACTCTCGCTCAAGCGCAATATCAGAAAGAGTTCGCCAGCGTCTCCCAATATTATGGCGAAGAACTTCAGAAAGCGTGGAAAGGACAAGAGATAACTGGATGGCAAAGCCGACCAAACACAAATTGGGCTTCATCATGGGAATGGGCGGAGCTTGATCAAGCGGCCATGACGGTTTCGCTAGTCGATGGTTCAATGAAAGACGCACTGCAATACACCCTACCCACCTTTCATGATGTATGGGTCGACCACAAATACGGCGGCGTGGGGCTTGATCCAAAACGCACCAAAGCTTTCCATTGGGGCAACGGTTATCACCAGTTTGAGCATGCGCTGATTGGCTATTTGTTCGCTCAGCAAGTTGATGCGAAGCCAGCAGTATTGCATTACGCAAGGCCGACCAACAGCGAGATGCCAATGGAACCTTATTACTATCAAGGGGATGTGATTAAGTTGGAGAACCTAGATGATGGGACACAAAAGGTCAGTTTCAATAACATTCGACCTTAGTGTGGGTATTGGATCTAAACTGCTTGGAGCAACAGATAAGGTCAGAAAGCCTGCACAACACGATGCAACAGACTCAAACAAAAGCCGCTGTTGGGCAGCGGCTTTTTGGTGAAACAAAGATGGCTTAATCATCTAGCCCTTTAATTGGGCTCATTGAACGATAAACGGTTTTTACGTCACCTTTGATGGACAGCATACTTAAATCATCAATGAAGAAGCGGCTAGTCATTGTGTGCTTACCACCATTGATGAAGATTTCGATGACCGACTTGTCGACATAAACCTCGATGGTTTGCTTGGTGCTCAACCTCGGCGCTTTTCTCACACACCCAAACTCTTCAGCGTAGAGTTGAGACATATTGCTGCGATCAAGAATGAACTCATTATCTGTCGCACTGAACACGATGTTATCACCCGCAACGTTGGCAAGTGTAAACTCAAATTCATCAGTATCCGTTTCGAGCTCAACCATGAAGCTGGCTGTATCCAATTCAAGAGCATTTTCAACCGTAACCGCTTCCCCCTGTAGCGCTTTCAATTCAGGTAAAGCAGACTGAACAAGATAGCCATCTTGGATTTGAAGTTCGCGTGGTAACGACAACATGCCCGCCCACTGATGCGCATTAGAAGGTGTATCAATCTCAGGCAGACCAATCCAAGCAATCAAAATGCGACGGCCTTTGTCATCTAAGTAAGTCTGTGGTGCGTAGAAATCAAAGCCGTAGTCTGGCTGCGCGATGTCTTGATGATTTTCCAGTTTCGCCGTATCTAGGTTCAGGCGGTCACCCAAAATATAAGCCACTGAATAGATATTTTTGAAGTCGTATGGGTTTTCACTAGACACGCCTTGCGGAGAAAATAGCATCACCGACTGATTATCTATTTCAAAGAAATCAGGGCACTCCCACATATAGCCAAGGTTGTTGTAACGAGTCTGAATTGGGCCTTTGTGTTGCCAACACATCAGGTCACGACTGCAATATAGTGCCATTGAGCCTGTTTCTTGAGGTGTTTGAGCCCCCACAACCATCAGGTAATCGTCACCCTGCTTCCACACTTTTGGGTCACGAAAATGTTCGGTGTAGTGATCGTTTTCAATAACCACGCCGTGCTTTTCTATTTTGCCGTCGGCAGACATCTTGGCAAAACATTGAGTTGGGACTCGTTGCCAGTTTTCATCACGTTTATTACCCGTAAAGAACAGCAGTGCATTGCCGTTTTCAACCAATGCGCCACCAGAATAAACACCGTGAGAATCGTAATCTTGGTCCGGGTGTAGGCCTATGCCGTGGTCTTCGAAATGAACGAAGTCTTTGGTTGAAAGGTGGTACCAATACTTCATACCATGGACAGGACCAACGGGCGTCCACTGATAAAATAAGTGGTGCTCTCCATTAAAGAAACACAAGCCATTTGGGTCATTGAGCAAGCCAAATTTAGGCGCAACATGGTAGCTTGGATAGCCAGAGTCTTGTTTGCGAAGCTCTACCATCGCATCAATACTCTCTTGAGAAATATCTTCTATACGACGATATCTTTGCTCTACTGTCCAGTTCGAGTTCAAACTCATACACTCTCCTCTACGGCATTCGTATTTGAAGAGTTTTTTTGAATAAACTGAGTTAGAGCTTCTTGCGTTGGAAGTGCGGTCATTGCGCCTTTTTGCGTTGTCGCCAGTGCACCACAACCATTCGCCCACTGAATTGCAGAATCGACGACTTGTTGATTATTCCACTCATCATGTTGAGAAAGCTTTGCAAGCAAGCCGCCAACAAAAGCATCGCCTGCCCCTGTAGTATCCACTGGCGTCACTGAACGACCTGAAATCAACACGCCTTGCTTTTCAAATACTCGCCAAACACCTTTCGCACCCTGTGTAACCAGAACAAGCGTGTTGTTAAGATCTGCAATATGAGCCAAACCTTGCTCCATCGAAGTTGAACCGGTTAAGAAATCTAACTCTTCTTCAGAGAATTTAACCACATCCGCCAACTCAACCGCTTTCATTACTACAGGCTTGATTTCAGATGGATCTTGCCACACTTCATCGCGAAGGTTTGGATCGAAGCTGATGTAACCAGCAGCCGCTTTCATGCGTCGGATGGCTTCAAAGGTACTGCTTCGACTTGGCTCATTGGCCAGAGAGATTGAACAGACGTGTAGCCATTCGTTTTTCTTAAATTCAGGAATGTCATCCACAGACATAAACTGGTCTGCACTTGGCTTAACCATAAACGTAAAACTGCGTTCGCCTTGGTCATCAAGGTCCACCACCACAGTTGACGTACGTTGCTCAGGATCTTTCACCAAACGTTCGGTATTCACACCTTCGTTTTGCAAAGTCACTTCCATAAAGATGCCAAACGGGTCGTTACCCACTCGGCCGAAAAAGGCGCTTTTGCCTAAAAGACGAGAAATCGCTACCGCGACATTGGCAGGAGCACCACCCGGACATTTCAACAATGTCTTATCTGTCTCCGGAATGAGGTCGACAACAGCGTCTCCAGTTACCCAAACTTGATTCATCTTTCTTACCTTAAAACTGAAAATCATGACAACCGAAAGCAAGGTGACACTTCACGCTGTCATGTGAAAATATAAAAAGGCTAGCTAAGCCAAATCACCTAGCTAGCACCCCAAAGCTTAGGAAATGAAGTGAAAAGGGGGACTTCACTTCTAGGGAGAAACGTTAAGCCGTTGCTTTAATGTTTTGTTTATTACGCTCGCGCAGACCTAAAACAACTGTCAGTGCAAAAGCAGTCACGAACGCGATAATCATACCGACCACGTAGTAACCGATTTTTTCTGGTGATATTGAGATGATACCTGGAATACCAGCAGCACCGAGCGCTTGTGCTTTCACATTAAACATGGTGATGAATGCGCTTGAAACCGCAGCTGCACAAACCGCAGCAATGAATGGATAGCGAAGCTTCAAGTTCACACCGAACATTGCAGGCTCTGTAATACCAAGTAGTCCCGTCACACCAGAAGGAATAGCGATACTCTTCATTTTTGTATCGCGAGTCATGAAACCAACAGCCAGTGCCGCCGCCCCTTGTGACACGTTAGACATAGCCGCGATAGGGAAAATAAACGTACCACCCGTTACGGCAATGTCTGCTAATAATTGGGTTTCTATAGCGATAAAGCTATGGTGCATGCCTGTAATAACGAATGGCGCATAAATCAAGCCAAATACCGCACCACCAATAAAGCCCGCACTGTTGTATAGCCAGTTCAGACCGTCACCCAACAAGAAGCCGATATCACGAGTCAATGGACCAACAACTGTGAATGTGAGTAAGCCTGTCACAAAGATAGCCAGTAGCGGCGTTAGCAAGTTATCCAGAACGGAAGGCACAACTTTACGCAGGCCAAGTTCTATTTTCGCGAGAATAAACGCAGAAACGAGAACTGGCAGTACAGAACCTTGATAGCCAACCTTCTCTATCTCGAATCCTAGAATGTTCCAAACCGGAATATTGCCTGCCACCGATGCGCCACCGAAGCCCCAACCGTTAAGAAGGTCTGGGTGAACCATCAACATACCTAAAGCCGCGCCAAGGTATGGGTTACCACCAAATTTCTTGCTCGCTGAGAATGCTAATAAAATAGGTAAGTACACAAAAGGTGCATTAGCAAATGTGTTGATCATGTTTGCTAGGTCGGTCAAACCCGGGTTAGCGTCAATTAAAGATTTGCCATCAATGAACAAACCTTGAGCCGTCAATAGGTTGTAGATACCCATCAACAAACCACCAGCTACAATCGCAGGAATAATTGGTACAAAAATATCAGACAGGCCTTTAACCGCGCGCTGTATGATGTTTTGGTTTTCAGCCCCCGCAGACGCCACATCGTTAGTCGACATCTCTGTCATCTCAGTCAGCTTTGCCATCTCAGCATAAACTTGATTGACGATGCCTGAACCAAAGATGATTTGATATTGACCGGCTACTTTAAACTGGCCCTTAACCCCTTCTAGGTTATCAATCGCCTGTTCATCAATTTTATCTTGGTCTGCGACAGCAAGACGCAGACGAGTCGCACAATGTGCGAGTGCAGTGATATTACTTTTACCACCTAATAGAGTGAGCAGCTCTTTTGCTATTTTTGGATAATTCATTACATACCCCATTGGATTATCATTTGAGCTTTTGAATTTTCGGGAACGTTTGCAAAACAAATTTTTGCCTAGAAATAACAAATGATCAAAGATAACTGCTCAATAGTGTGAGAATGATCTTTAAATTATCTCCCTAGGATGAGGAGAGAGGGTTAAAATCTCCTCATAAACAGGGGAATTTGATGACCAGTTTGCAAACAATCCCAAAACTAAAATGATAATGGATAATTTATAATGGCTAGTCTTCATGATGTCGCTCGTCTCGCTGGAGTTTCCAAGTCGACGGTTTCAAGAGTAATCAATGATGAGTATGGCGTAAAAGACGCGACCAAGATTAAAGTTCGCAAAGCGGTTGAAGAGTGTGGCTATCTCCCAAACCAGGTCGCTAAAGACTTAAAATCTCAGAAAACCAACCTGGTTGGCGTGATTGTTCCTAGGGTTTCTTCCCATGCTACCTCTCAAGGCGTCGACGGTTTAACCGCAGTATTAGAGCAAGCGGGCAAGCATGTTTTATTAGCGAGCACGCACCAAACACACCACAAAGAGCTTGAATATATTCAGATATTTAACCAGAAGCGTGTTGAAGGCATTATCTTGTACGCAACCCACCTCGACAACCAATTGGTCAAAGCGATTCAAAGCTCTGCCGTACCCGTGGTATTGGTTGGTCAAGACGGTTCAATGTTTAACATCCCAAGCATTGTGCACGACGATACTCGTGTAGGGTTTGAAGCAGGCAACCGCCTTATCTCGAAGGGCTGTAAATACATGGGGTTCATTGGCGTACAAGGCGATGATATTGCGGTTGATAAGATGAGATCGGAAGGCTTTGCTCAATCACTTCAGTTCAACGATCTCACACTGCAATTTCACGCCCGTGGCGACTTCACCATCGATTCTGGCTACAAGCTTGCGAAACAGTATCTCAAGGAACACACCAAGCTCGACGGCCTGTTCTGCGCCACTGACCGTATCGCAATCGGCGCGATCAGAGCGATTCAGGAAGCGGGGCTCGTTCCAGGAAAGGATATATTGGTGTTGGGTGTGGGTGACGATGAGCTCGCTTCAGTATGTACGCCAACGCTTTCTACGTTTAACTATGCATTTGATAAAGCGGGAGAAAATGGAGCCAAGCTGCTACTCGACCGTATTGAGAAAAAAGGCTTTGAAATGAGTAAGATGGTGTTGACCTTCACCACCATTGACCGAGAGTCTTGCTAACGATTTACTTCAGAGTTCAAGTGCTCTCAAGATAAAAAAATGCCAACCTTCGAGTTGAAACGATAAGGTTGGCATTTAATGATGTGAATTTCACATCATGATTAACACTCTCTATCTAAACGATATATCAAGCAATTAGAACCAAGTTTCCATCTGCAGTGCAAATAGAACCTCACCGCCCTCACCCATTGTTGCTGCATCTGCGTCAGTGCTGATCGAGTAACCATTCAAGTCTTCACTCCAATCCACATAGCTCACAGCGAAACGCAGTTCTGGTCGGTCAAAAAAGCCAGTACTGGTTGAAAGCTTTAGTGTTGGTGCAACTGTCGCTTTGTAGAAACCGCCGCTCGCTTGCTCTGTCGAGTTGTCCAAATCCATGTACTGCAATGAACCTTCGTAAACCATCTCAAAGTTCTCTGTGAACTCTTGAGCTAATCGAACGTTTAAAGAAGCCCATGTGAACTCGTCATTCTTCTTCAAACGGTCTTGGCTATGCTCTGCCATTAATGCAGGTGCTAAGCGCCAGTTGTCGCCAATGCGAGTCACACCGTAGCTAAACAGGCGAACGGCTTTCGCGTCATCCAGCAGATCACCATTTGAGCCGATGCCTTTTAGCTCTGCACCAAGGCCGCTACCCACTAACATACCCGTTTTAGAGAAGCCTTCGCTCACACCAAAAAAGTTGTCTCCATGGTACGCAAACATTGCGTGTACACCGCTTTTGGCTGCACCATTTAAACGACTATCGTTGTCTGCTGAGGTCATACCGCTCAACATCACCTGCCACTGGCCAATACGGTTATTCATGGTTGCAATGTAGTTTTCTACATCGGTTGATGAGCTATCAATCTCACCAAAATCTCGGCCATAAATAGAGAAATTCGCTTTCCAGTCGTCGCTCATTTGAACGTCGTAAACACCTGCGCCAGTGCCTGACAGGAAGACAATATCCGAGTCGAAAAAGTGAATATCAAAATTGTCGCGATCGAATCGTTTACCCGCCCAAAACGTTGCTTCAGAAAACGCTTCGGATTCAGAGAACATACTCAGGCGATTCAGTTCCGAATACACTTGTCGCACATTCAACTGGCTTTCGCTGGCAGTCCACTCGTTATTTGTCTCCGTACTGTCGGCCAACATGATGCGAAACAAGGCACTAGAGCCATCGTCTGCAAATCGCTTATGAATCAAGTTCGCTTCAACGTAATGATCATCTTCAACACCAAGACGTCCAATTGGAGCTCCAATGGCACCAGCTGCCGTCATGTAAGGTCCAGTGCCTGTCGCGCCATTGAGGTCGTCGTTGATCAATAACCCAGAGCGAGCATAGCCGTGAAACTCAAACGAAGAAGCCTTTTCATTGGCCTCGACGGAGACCTGCTCTGTTTGTGCAACCCTTTGTTCTAATTCATTAATACGTTGCTCTAATGCTGCAACGTCTTCACTTGCTAATACCGATGTAGTCATTAGCCCCATTGTTACAGCAACCGCTAAAATGTGTCGTTTCATTCTGATGTTCTCACGTTAATTGTTTTGGATGAATTGCAAACGTTCCCAAAATAATTCGTAAGCGCATTTCAAGCTTATACTTTGATGTACAAGCTTAATATCGAAGAAGAAATAGAAATCACTTGTGTTGATCTCTTCATATTTTGTATCTACCTGGATGATAGATCGATAATTTCGGGAACGTTACCGAAAATACATAATTCTGATAACTTTGTCACAAGTGGAATTGATTAATAAGCGAAAAACTGTGTCTCGCGCACATTGAAGCCTTTATCAAGGTCGTCGATAAGCTAGAGTCAATTACGCACAAAGCGTGATGAATCACACAATAACCGTCACCTTTAACTGATGAATAACTCGATTATCGAAAGTGAACACGGTTTTGTTCGATCTAATAAATGACGATCGAATCATAAAAGTGGAAGTTAGAAATGAACCCAGATACTTATGAAAGCATCCAATAAAAAAGCCAAGTTGAACTTGAGTGATCAACTTGACTTTAAATGGCTCAATGAATGCTTTCTAGCGCGTTGTAATGCCACAAAAGTAGAGATTATTTAATTGGATAATGTCGCTCTAAGAACGCAATCACATGCGGTACGTACTTATCGGTATCAAATATCGGAGCACTATGGCCAACACCTTCCTCGACAAATAGCTTATTCTCAATGCCGTATTTGTCCAAAACATCTTTGAGGATCTGGCTTTGCGCTAAAGGCACTCGCTTATCCAGCGTTCCATGGAACTGAATGTAAGGCGGAGCATCACTGTTTATATAACTGGTCGTTGAAGCTTGTGCCGCTAGATCTGGCACTTCACTCGGGATATCTCCTAAGAAGCGAGACACCGACGACTTTTTACTAGTCGGTCTGTTCCCTTTATTACCTAGCTCCAGCAGGTCCGTCGGGCCAAAAAAGCTTACAACTCCAGCCACTCGATACTTAGGTTCTGAGTAAAAGCTAATGTCACCGTGCGTATTACTTGCTCCGACCAATCCCGCTAAATGACCACCAGCTGAACGCCCCATCATAACCACGTTATCGGCGGCAAGATTGTACTTGTTAGCATGGTCATGAAGATAGTTAATGGCATCATTAATATCCGCGACTGGTTTTGGGAAGGTTGCTTCGCCACTTAAACGATAATCGACCGCAGCCAACGCATAACCTTCACTTAAAACAGAATTAAGCAACAACGGGTTTTTAGTCGGGATATCGTCTTTTGTGCCACGCTTCCACGCACCGCCATGTACCCAAACGAGCAACGGATATTTTCCATCAACCTTTGCTTCTGTTTTGGGAAGGTAGAGATCAAGCTTGATCTCTCGTGCTTCTACCGCCTTAAACAAGATGTCCTTTTCTACTGTGTATACCGCATTAGCATTAGCATTAGCATTAGCATTAGCATTAGCATTAGCATTAGCATTAGCATTAGCATTAGCATTAGCAGCCGATAATCCAACAAATGAAAGCATCAGTAATTTTGTTATCTTTTTCATTGTGAACCTCTTATCTAGAATGACGCTTCTGCTGCTAACCAGTAACGACGACCATCTTCAACGTAGCCAAACTCTTCGTAATCGGTTTGTTCATCAAATAGGTTGTAAACACCAGCCATCAGCTTAAGGTTCTTTTGCACATACCAGTTGGCACCTAAGTCAACATAAGTAATTGATGGCGCTTCGTATTGTGTTCTTGAACTACTCGTTGTCGGTTCTGACTCTTTGCCACGGTATGTCACTCGCATCCAAGATTGGACATCATCACGTACTTGCCAATCTGCATTTACGGTAGCTAAATGCTCAGGAATTTGCGTTAGTGGCTTACCTTCATCTTCACCAGACTGCTTCTCAGTATGTGTATAGGTATACGTCGAACCGACAGAAATCGTCTCGGTAATGCCTTTATTTATCGTGTATTCAGCACCGTAAGTCATCGCGTCTTCAATGTTCACGTAGGTAGAATCACAACCACGTCGGCCACAGTTAGTGCTCAGCTCTTTCTTGTCGATCTTGTCTTTAAAGTCACTGTAGAACACGGTGATGTTCGAGCTTAAATCGGCATCGCCAACAAAGTACACGCCCACTTCACTGTTCACTGACGTCTCGGCTTTTAGATCAGGATTACCGTAAACCGAGCAGTCGCCACCACAACTTTCTTGCGCCCAACCCGCTTCCATCTCAGTTAAGCCTGGTGCTCGATAACCCGTTGAAACACCGCCTTTCACTGTCCAATATGAGTCGACACTCCACACACCATAAACGCGAGGGCTCAGATGAGACTCGAACACGTCATTTTGATCAAATCTGAGGCCAGTTGTTAGAGCAAAAGAATCGGTGATGTACCATTCATCTTCCGCAAACAGTGACCATTGGTTATTTTTGAAGACATGATCTTCTCCAGAATCTGTCAGCTCCTGACGTGTATAGTTGAAGCCGATAGTTAGGTAGTGCGCCTCAAGCACAGGCATAGACCATTGTGAGTTCAGAGTCAGGTTTTCCACTTCCATTTCTCCGCCTTCATTCTCAACCGTTTCACTGTTGATGTATGAAGTGCCCGATCCCCAGTCGTAGTTGCCTGAGTGAGATAGGCCCAATGATTGACGATTGTTCACACGCTCTGAATCTGTGGTTTTCGATTTTCCATCGGTCGTCACACGTTCTTGATCGTGATAGGTGTAATCAAACGAGAAGGTATCGTCATCCGTAGGCGTCAAGTGTAGTGCGCCACGATAACTCTCTAATGTTTTGCCGCCGTATCCGTAAAGAATCTCATCTTCCTTACGCTCTTGATCTAAACCAGAGAAAGAAGCACTCAACAAACCATCAATAAGAGGGCCCGCTAGATGCACTTGGCTTTGATATGAATTGCCCGAGTCTGAGTTCTCTTGCAGTGTTGTTTCACCACGTACGCTGCCATGCCACTCTTGATAATCTTTACGAGTGATAATGTTGATCACACCGCCAATCGCGTCTGAACCGTAAAGCGTCGACATTGGGCCACGCACAACTTCAACTCGCTCAATCGCGCTTAGAGGTGGTAGCCAATCTTGCTCAAAGCCACCACTGCTGTTTTGTTGTGTTTCACGGCCAGACTGCTTGCGTCCATCGACCAAAATCGCCGTGTATTCTGCAGGCATACCACGTATTGAAATGTCTTGGCTCGAACCACCACCTGTCACTATCACACCGGGTACATCACGCAGTGCATCCGTCAAATCCTTATACGATCGATTTTCCAATTGCTCTCGAGTAATAACGCTGATCGATGCTGGCGCTTCAGTGACAACCTGCTCATAACCAGCTGCTGTCACAACCATGGTTTCCATAGTCGTCGCTTCCATGGTCAAAGCTTCGGTATCAACTTGATTTGCTTGTTCGTTAGCAAAGCCCATCACAGGGAATACAAAACACGCAGCAGCTATAGATTTAGAAAGGGGGGAACGAGTAAACGTTTGAATAGTGTTCATCTTGGCTCTACTTAAATTGAGATTGCATTTAATAATCATTCTCAATTAGAGCAGCGTAAATCATTCGCTTCAAGCATAATGCTATCGCCAAAATAGAATATCGCTATCCGCCAGACGGATAGTTACCTTCACCTTATGCTTGATATGAAACTGATGATGTAGCGAATAACGGCTCTCAAATCACTCAGACTTCGGGGCTTACTTAACTAGAAGTCACTCTCTTTTAAGAGTACGTATCTTTGCCTACATAGAGGTCTTTGAAGATTTCACGTACCCATTCACACATCGGGTCATCATGAAATCGCTTGTGCCAGTACAAATAAACTTCCTGAAAACTCAAGTGGAGTTCTTCTGGGACTTCTCTGGTGATCAGACGGGGATCATGACACGCCGCTTCTGCGAAAGGCGTTGGAAGATGAAAGATGATATCGGTTTCAGCAGCAATACTTGGTGCAGAGCTGAAGTTACTCAACTGCACAGGTGCAGACAGGCGCTGCTTTTTATTGGCTAAACCGAGTTCTTGGTACTTGTGTTCGAAAGAGAGCCTTTTCTCACCTTGTAGTGATACTTGGCCAAAATCATATTCCGCCAGCTTTTGTGGGGTCAGAGTTTCATTCGCCAATGGGTGCTCTCGGCTCATCAACAAACGGAACGTGCGCTTCGCCACTGTCATACGATAGATATTTTGCTCAGCAGAAGGCGGCTGATGCGAAGATAAGGCAAAGTGCACATCACCTGCGACCAAGGCTTCGAAATGACGCTTGGGCGCAGAATCTAAACTCACGATCATGTTCGGCGCTTCTTTGCGGATCTTAGCGATCACCTTGGGCATTAAGGTATTAATTTGAGGCAGTAAGCCATAAAATTTCACAGTACTATCAACCTTGCTTGGGTCGAACGACTGCTTATGAACCAACTTTTCCAGGTTAGTAATAACGGTGTTGATATCGTCTTTAATCGACTCTGCTTTTGGGGTCAGCTCATAGCCATACTTCTTACGTACTAACAGCTCATCATCAAAGAAGATACGCATTTTCTGCAAGGTACGGCTTACCGAAGACTGGCTCATGTTCAGAGACATAGCAGTATTGGAAACGTGTTTTTCTTCGAGTAAATGCTTAAGAACGAAAAGAAGATTCAGGTCAATCTGGGAGAGGTTCATGAGTGCGTCACCAAAATAATGAGGGCATCGTTGAGACAATACGCCGTGCTCAAACCACGGCAATGCATATCAATGATTGGGGTTCAAGATACCGAGTTAACAGCTCTGCGAGCATGATTTAAAGTTCAATAGAAAAACGACTAAATCAAAAAATAAAAATAGAGATCGCTACTTTCTCTTACCCTGCTCCACCAACTTTTCATTCCATGCCGTATTGCCGTCACGCTTAGTCACGTCATACTCTGAACAGAACTGAGAGATAGTCATGTTGTTGTCGCCAGTCGCCAATTTCAACGCCAACTGGACTTGTTGAAGTTTGCTTTGCAGACGCAGAATCTGACCAGCATTTGGGCTTTTTTCTTTGGCATACTTTAAGGCTGCATGCTTACGCTCTGCCGCGCCCGCTCGGCGATCTGCTTCTGATAACAGATACTTTAGTTGAGCAACACTCTTGCCTTTCTTGAAGGCAGGATCAAGCAACTCAACGCATTCATCAAACGATGGATCGATAACGTATGGGTCAACTTTATGAGCTTGTTGGCGCATCCATTCGAGTGCGAGTTTTTCATCTGACATAATTACATCTTTACCAAAGAAACAGCCCTATATGGTATCGCTCAATAGCAAACCGCTGCAATAACAAATTGAGTGACTTTACGCCTTTTTGCACTGTGCCGATTGACTCATTTAACAGTCACAGCCCCAATAGGTGGCTTTAACGCATCACAAACAGCTCTTCGTGGTAGTGCTTTTCAATATCAAATTGATAGGTGTCTAATTCTTTTTTCAGTGATGTAGAGAACAACTCCGGCCCGCAGAAATACATCTCGTATTCGTTGAGATCGCCACATTGATTGACAATTCTTCCGGCGTTCAGTCGAGGTGAATGTAAGGTATCTATCACGGTCAACTTAACACCAACCGCGTGTGCAAGGTGCCACAACTCATCGATTAATTGATTATCAACACCACGAGTACAATAAAACAGTTCAATACGAGGATGATCTCGTTCTGTTTTGAGCGCTTCAAGTGTTGCAAAAAACGACGCTATCCCGACACCACCAGCAATCCAAATTTGTGGCTTGCTTAGGTCAAAATCAAGTCGACCATAGGGTCCTTCAACCGTAACAGCATCGCCAGCTTTCACTCGTTCATATAGGCCATTAGTAAAATCACCCAGCTCTTTGATCAAAAAGCGTAGCTCTGAGTCTTCACTGCCAGAAACAAGAGTAAACGGATGAGGATCTTCATTACCAAAACGCAGGTATGCAAACTGCCCAGCGTTATGACCATGCCAAGATGCATCAGGTTTTAACACAAGCTCCATCACCTCAGCTTGTGGAAAATAACGAGTCGAGGTAATGGTCGCTGAGTGACGATTACGACGCCCAACCAAGCCCAACAAACTGTAAATCGCTGCGATAGACCCAACCAAAGCAAATGCCACAGTTAGATAATAAACAGGCTCTCCCCAATACGCTCGTTTAAGCAGTATTACTGAGTGAAAAGCGATAAACAGGTACGCAACCGACATCAGACGGTGCGACAGTTTAAACGGTTTGTACTTCACTGCCGCCCATAGTGACGCCACAAGTAAAATGAGTAATAAGTAGAAGCCCCATTCGCCAATACTCTGAGCAATACCGCGCAATTCATTGACCCATAACTCCCAACCAGCCAAAACAGCTTGCGGTCCTGAACCATCGTGTCGAACAGGCTTATCTAACACGCCAGACACCACCAATGACTTAGGAATTTGGTACCACAACCAGTGTGTCACACCCAGTGCAATACCACCGATACCGAGCCATTTATGGACTCGATATGCTTTATCCATACCTTTCAGCCAATTCTCAACCATAGGCAAACGCATCGCCAAGATCATGGTGATGGACATTAACATCAGAGACAAAATACCTGAGTACTGAATCATGGCTGAGCGCCATTCAAAGACATCGCTTGAAGCGAATAATTGCGGTTCCATCGCAAACCAAAAGGCTGACATTGTGGCAATCATTGCCCAAATGATATTGCGGACTGTTTTCATTTTTAACACTCATAAAGACGACATCATTACTTTAGCTCCTGTGATGTAAAGGGACGTCAACGCGCGTAAATCTATGCAAAGGATCTCGTTCATTGTGCTGTAGCAGAGATAAAAGAGACAAACTGCCCACGGCCAAACTAAGCGCTCTTTGATCGATAAAAGCGGATTCTTCGTACATATAAGTTCGTTAGTGAGCATGCTCGAAGATAACAATAAATGAGAAGAAGAGAAGATATGAAAGACATGACCCTTTCTAAACAAGATATCCAAACAATGGACCAGCGCCACCGCATTCGTTTGGTTAATTCCTTGTCTGGATTTAAAAGCGCCAACCTAATTGGTACTTGCGATAAACAGGGGTTTGAAAATCTTGCGATAGTAAGCTCTGTCATTCATCTAGGGTCTGATCCCGCGCTGCTTGGTTTTATTGTTCGCCCAGATAAAAGCCGCCGTCATACGCTAGAAAACATTCTAGAAACAAAGTACTTCACCGTTAACAACATTGGTGCTGACTTTGTTAAAAAGGCTCATCAAACCTCGGCTCGCTACCCAAAACCAGTCTCAGAATTCAACGCGGTCGGCTTAACGGCCTATTATGACGACACATTCCCAGTTCCATTCGTCTTGGAGAGCAGTTTAAAGATAGGGTTAGCGTTCAAAGAACAGATCACAATCGAAAGCAATCAAACACAAATGTTGATCGGAGAGGTTATAACGATTCACGCCCCCAAACGCGCCGTGATGCCGGATGGCTACCTTGATCTAGAAGCTTTGGATTTAGTCACGGTATCGGGGCTTGATAGCTACCACGTAACTCAAAGACTGCACCGATTAAGCTATGCAAAACCACAACAGCCACTCTTTCCACTCACTCGTGAAGGTAACCCAACCTCGTGGGAAGCGTTCGAACTCAATCTAGACTAATTTTGTTCGGCAATTTGCTATCAAAAGTGCTAACGTCCTTTAATTCCAAGAGATGCATCTCACACAAGTGCATCTCGCTGAGCACCCCATTCATTCTTACGTCTGTTTCCAAGGACCCTTTTGAAGTTAACTCACTTTAAATACAAAACGCGCGAAGGCCCAGACTACCGACACGGCGACCAGGTGTCTTTTATGGACATCAAACAGACCTTCGGTATGGGCAGCATTCGTGTGGGGGCTTGGGTCACGAAAGAAGAAAAAGAGTTGGCCGCAAATCTGATATTCGACTCGCTAGCCGACTTGGCTTACATCTTGGCTTTGCCACCAGAAGCAATTGGCTTACGTGGCACATTAGGCTTAGCGTTCGGCAGTGGTGGCAGAAAGGGTGTACAAGCACACTACGCCCCAAACCAGAGAGAATTAGCCCTCGCCAAGAACGCTGGAGCTGGCGCGCTCGCACACGAGTTCTGGCATGCGTTTGACCACTACATCGCCGAAAAGGCGTTTGAGATTGGTGACACCTCCGGTCCTCGCAAGCAAATCTTGTTCGCCAGTGACTGTTGGCTACACGATAGAAAAGTAAGACCACATCCATTAAACGAGAGTTTGATGTCTTTGTTTGACGCCACTTTGCTTAGCGACAATAACTTGGACAAACACGATTACGTGGCTCGCAGCGTTATTGCCGACAAGGTGATGTCTGCCCGTTACTTCTCACTACCCACAGAGATGATGGCGCGTGCTTTTGAGTCCGTGATTGAATCGTGTTCCGATATCAAGAACGCTTATCTAGTGGATGGCACAACCAAGCCTGATATGTACCCCGTGTATCCTGATATGGCGCACCGAGAACAGATATACCAAGCCCTGCAAGGTTACTTCGCACCATTAGGCCGATCTTTAAGTAAATAGCGTTTTGAGTCAGTAGCACTCTGCAGATTTACAGTGAATGACATGTACCATAAGTTGATCATGTGCAACCTCTGATATAACATGTACGACAAGCGGAACATGTATAATGGTTAATCCATGAATGATTAACTATTCTGTGTATATTGAAAGATTAAACATATCCAAAAACAACAGGGTAAATAAGTGATGAATATTGTTTCTTTTACTGAGGCCAGAAATAGCCTTAAGTCTGTGCTCGATAGAGTGGTAGACGATTCTGATGTTACGGTAATAACCAGACGCGATTCAGAAGATGCCGTGGTAATGTCTCTTGATCATTTTAATTCAATGCAAGAAACCTTGTACCTAATGAGCTCGCCTAAAAACGCTGAAAGATTGGCTGAATCCATTGCTCAACTCGAAGCCGGAAATACAACCGTTCGAGAGTTGAATAATGACGAATGATCGAAAGATTGTATTTACAGATAATGCTTGGGAAGATTACCTATACTGGCAAACCCAAGACAAGAAAACGCTCAAGAAACTAAATAAGTTGATTGAAGCTGCCAAAAGAATGCCCTTTGAAGGGATTGGAAAGCCGGAGCCACTAGTCGGCAACCTGTCTGGCTTTTGGTCAAGACGAATCGATGACAAGAATCGATTAGTGTATAAAGCAGATGACGATAACTTTTACATAATTGCTTGTCGTCACCACTATTAAAAGCAGTAAGCAGCACATAGAAAGGGCAGTAATGATCAGTTGGCCATCTTTGGTAAAACTCGACGGTGACGATGAGCTTATTTACGTCGCGTCCGAACAAGATTTTCAAGCGGAATGCTCAGAGATGCTCTTAGGTGAAGATGATTACCTGATTGATTCAGTTGGCGACAGCTATTCGCTTCAATCGAGTTCTAACCAACTGTCTCTAGCTAAACGAGCCAACCAGTATTCGGTTGAAAGCGTGACCAAACTGATTCGAAATCACGAGTTCCAAAAAGCAGAAGTGTGCCTGATGAAGATCCACTTCCTAACGATCGAAGAAGCGATTCAGTCTTTGGCTTTTGAGCCTCGCTAATACTGCTTAAGAGCTCGTATCAAAGCTAATTCCCAAGACAGATTAAACAAAAACAGCGCCAATTCAGGCGCTGTTTTTGTTTGTTATTTAGCTAATTCATTAAGCGATAAAAATCTGTGCCAGTGCGTAGCCTAAGCAACATGCGCCTACTACACCGATTAAACCAACCGACATAAATGAGTGGTTGAAGTACCACTTACCAATCTTGGTAGTGCCAGACACATCGAAGTTAACTGTTGCAATGTCTGATGGGTAGTTCGGGATGAAGAAGTAGCCGTAAACCGCTGGCATCAAGCCGATAAGTAGTGCTGGATCTAATCCTAAGCCAAGGCCAACCGGTAGCATCATACGTGCAGTTGCTGCTTGCGAGTTCACCACAACCGATACGATGAATAGTGCTAGTGCGAACGTCCATGGGTAGTTGGTCACCATTTCCACGATGCCAGATTTGAACTGAGGCATTGCGTATTGGAAGTAGGTATCCGACATCCAAGCGATACCGAAGATAGCAATCGCTGCCACCATACCGGATTTGAATACCACACCGTTTGGCACGTCACGAGGGTCAGTTTTAGTCGTCAGCAAGATGATACCGCCGAAGCAGAGCATCATCATTTGGATGATCACCGACATCTTGATTGGCTTGTCGCCGTCTACGATGGTTCTGATCTCAGGCACCATCGCCACGATAACAATCACGACAATTGAAAGTAGGAAAATCAATACCGCATTACGAGCCGAAGTTGGCAGTACTTCATCCAAAGACGTCGCAGTGGTGCTTTCGATACGCTTTTTCCACTCAGGATCTTTTAGGCGTGCTTGATATTCAGGATCGTCGTTCAGTTCTTTGCCGCGTTTCAGGCTGTACAAAGAAAGCAAAAACGTACCAAACAAGGTTGCAGGAACCGTCACCATCAAAATGGAAAGCAGTGTAATAGAGTGTTGAATATCAGAAAGCTGTGCGAGGTAGTAAACCACAGCCGCTGAAATTGGTGATGCCGTAATGGCTAGTTGAGACGCGACAGACGCAGCTGCCATTGGGCGCTCAGGACGAATACCGTTCTTCAGTGCGACATCACCAATGATTGGCATGATGGAGTAAACCGCGTGGCCAGTACCCAATAGGAAAGTCATCGAGTAAGTCACAAACGGTGCTATCAAGGTGACGCGTTTCGGGTTCTTTCTTAGCACCCTTTCCGCTACTTGCAGCATGTATTTTAAGCCACCAGCCGCTTCGAGTATCGAAGCACAAGTAACAACGGCGAGGATGATCAGCATTACGGTGACAGGTGGAGACGTTGGTGGCATCTTGAAGACAAACACCTCGATAACCAAACCAATACCAGAAACAACACCTAAGCCAATACCGCCATACCGAGACCCGATATAAAGGACGACTAATAAAAATAGAAACTCAAAATACAACATAAGCAACCCTGCTAAAAATGTGGACTAATGTTATTTTCTCCCTAAGTTCAGCCATTTACTTATTGCTTGGTCACACTATGATTGCAGGCTCCCGGTAATTGTTTTTTATAAGATTATGGTCACGCTAACACGCCCGTAAGTTTATGAAATGTAATAAGAAGCCAGACGCACAAGCTAGATTTGTTATTTGGAATAATCATAATTGTTTCTGTTAGATCTGGATGGCCTATAAAATATCAGGCTCATAACTTAACGATATTATTCCAACTACAATCAATCACACTTAAAGTCATTCAGAAGCATATTGCCGAGCCGATTGGATACATTCTTACTGAACGCTGACTCGCCTATCACTAGACACTATGTCAAAATACCTGCCCTCACGACGACAACACAGAAAGAACCACGTATATGAATTTTCAAGCTGCTATTTTTGATATGGATGGACTGCTGCTCGACACTGAGCGACTTTGTATGCAGGTTTTTGAAGAAGCATGTCACGCGCAAGGTGTTCCGTTTTTACAAGATGTCTACCTAGGCATCATTGGTTGTAACGCAAAAACCATCGAACAGATTTTTCGAAATGGTTACGGTGAAGGGTTAGACTACCCAGCGCTGAATAATGAATGGCGCACGCGCTACAGTGCAATTGTTAAAAACCAAGCAATCCCAGTAAAAGATGGCGTGATTGAGCTGCTTGAATGGCTAAAATCAAACGACATTCCAATCGCGGTGGCGACCTCCACTCAGCTTGATATCGCAAAGAAGAAGCTTGAGCTGGCTGGCCTAGATTCGTACTTCACCTCGTTAAGCACAGGCTGCGAAGTGACTCACGGCAAGCCTCACCCAGAGATCTACTTACTGGCGGCAGAACGCTTAGGTGTTGCACCTGAAACCTGCCTAGCGTTTGAGGACTCAAACAACGGTATTCGTGCATCAATGGCAGCGAACATGATCAGCTTCCAAATTCCAGATTTGGTTGAACCTTGCGAAGAAGTTAAAGCGCTTGGTCACACGATCAGCCCGTCACTGCATCATGTATTGGCGCAGCTGCAACAGGCCGCCGCTTAAAAGCCCATCACAGCAATTTAAGACCAATATTAAGCCGACTCACTGAGTCGGTTTTTTTGTGGGTATTCCTTTTATAAAAGATAAAAAATCGCGCTAGAAACTGTTACAGTCGATGTGAAACTGATGCTAACTGACAAGCAACATTGATAACGTCTAGAAAGGGAGAAAGGGACGCGTGATTGAAAAAATTGAAAGCCAACTGCTTGATTTTGCACAACAAGAAATGACACAAGATGCGGCGCATGATATCAGCCACATCAAGCGCGTCGTCAAAGCTGCTAAGGCTTTATGTACTCAAGAACAAGCTAAGCTTGAGGTCGTTCTGCCTGCCGCTTACCTTCATGATTGTTTCACCTTTCCCAAGAACCACCCAGACCGAGCCCAAAGCTCACAAATGGCGGCAGACAAGGCGATCTCTTTCCTCAAATCTATCGAGTATCCTGCGCCCTATCTCGACGAGATCCATCATGCGATTGTCACGCACAGCTACAGCGCCAACATCACACCAGAAACTTTGGAAGCTCAAATAGTCCAAGATGCCGATCGCCTAGATTCTCTCGGTGCGATTGGCATTGCTCGCTGCCTGTACGTCGGCCAAAGCTTTAACGCTGAACTCTATAACCATCAAGATCCGTTCGCGAAGCAACGTGACTTAGATGACAAGCATTACAGCGTCGACCATTTCTACGTGAAGCTGTTTAAGCTGGCTGAAACCATGAATACAGAATCCGCCAAGTTAGAAGCCAACAAGCGCACCGACTACATGCGCGGTTTTCTAGAACAGTTGGGCGCAGAAGTTTAACGGATTAAAAAAGAGACACGCGATAAGTGAGAGGGAAGGATATGGAAATAAACCGCTTTAAAGCATCCGACGCTGAAGAGATCGTCACTTGGTTTACATCCCTAGAAGACTACGTTCTGTGGGGTGGACGAACATTTGGGTGGCCATTAGAATCAGCCTCTATCATCGAACGCTCTCAAGAGCCACATGTCGAGCTCTATACCTTCTCTGCATCTAAGTCACACTCTGAACCGAACGCCGATTCAAACGCCAACTCAAACGCCAGGGACTTGCTTGGCTTTATGGAATTTCAACGCATGTCAGACAATGAACTTCGCTTTTGCCGAGTTGCGATTCACCCAAACCAACGAGGCAAAGGGCTTGGGCAATCCATGATAGAAAGTGCATTAGACGCTGCGAAACAAATCCCTGATGTCACCACCATCACCTTGGCCGTATTCAAGCAAAACCACGGCGCAAAACGCTGCTACGACAAAGCGGGCTTTGAGGTGGTCGACAAAGAGCCGAGCGTGAAAGAGTTCAATGGTCAAATATGGCCCTTGTATCAGATGGAATTAAAGCTCTCTTAATTGGCTTTCATTTGATTTGAAGACACTGGCTTAAGCTCCTTTTCATATAGAAATTAGTCCCCAT
Organism: Vibrio sp. OPT18; assembly: GCF_015163615.1. Taxonomy (NCBI): domain Bacteria; kingdom Pseudomonadati; phylum Pseudomonadota; class Gammaproteobacteria; order Vibrionales; family Vibrionaceae; genus Vibrio; species Vibrio sp. OPT18. The sequence continues at coordinate 11,800 of NZ_JADDYK010000046.1, read as the reverse complement.
ATCATAAAGAATCGCTTTAGTTTGGAACCTCCAATGACCCAAGAAAAATTCGACACTATTTATCAACGTGCGGCCCACCGTAAAGGCGGAGCTGCCGAGCTCGAAAAGATTGTTCGTGCGCCCCTTTCCCAAGCCGAGTTATCGCAAATCACCGACGACCGCTGGCTCGCTGCCTTTACCGAAAAGGTATTCCAGTGTGGTATTTCATGGAATGTGGTGAGAAAGAAGTGGCCGCAATTTGAAGAAGTGTTCTTTGAATTCAATATCGAAAAAATGCTGATGCTGCCGAACGAAATGTGGGAACAGAAAGCACAAGACCCGCGCATTATTCGTCACCTGACTAAGGTGATGACCATCCCTGCCAATGCCACCATGATTCACAACGCCAAGCGTGAAGCCGATTCATTCTCACAAATGGTTGCCGACTGGCCATCAGAACGTATCACTGAACTTTGGGATTATCTGAAGAAACACGGCAAGCGATTAGGTGGTAATACGGGCGCTTACACTCTACGTCAAATGGGTAAAGATACCTTCATCTTGTCATCGGACGTTGAAGCGCACCTACGCAGCACCGATGTGGTCGATAGCGGTCGTAACACCAAGCGAGCACAAGTCGCGGCGAGCAAGGCTTTCAACGAGTGGCAGCAACAATCAGGTCGTAGCCTCAGCGAAATCAGCCAGATCGTGGCGTACAGCTGCGGCGATAATCGCGTCTAGTTTTAGAGAGAATGACTTAAAGCTCTAGATTGCACACAGTTCTCTGCAAACTAAATGTTATAAGTCATTAACAAATAAGCGTGCATCGCACTTTCATCCAGTGGCATTGTATAGATAAATGTATACAATATAGAGTAATACTCATGAATTATTCTCGACCAAGCTAACTCGACTAAACAAGGGTCCTTATCTCTATGACAGTTCTCAAAAACTCTGTCTCCAAAGGTGTAAAAACGAAAGTAACAGGCCAGACTCAAGACGATGTTGTTTACTGCCATATCTTCGACGCGATACTAGAACAAAGGCTGCCACCAGCCACCAAATTAAGCGAAGAAGCACTAGCAGAAATCTTTGGCGTTAGCCGTACTATTATCCGCCGTGCCTTGCTGCGCCTCTCCTTAGAACAAGTTGTGGTGATCCGTCCTAACCGAGGTGCTGTGATTGCAGCCCCAACAGTAGACGAAGCCAAACAAATATTTAAAGCGCGAGAAGTGATGGAGCTTGCTATCACTGAGCTAGCGGTTAAGAACGCAACCAAAGCCCAAATCGACGAGTGTAGAAAACTGGTCGCGAAAGAGAACTGCGCCTTTGACCAAGGTGACTATGGTTCTGGCTTACGTTTATCTGGTGAGTTCCACATCAAACTGGCTGAAATGGCAGAGAACGCGCCACTGCTGGCTTTTCAACGCAGCTTGGTATCGCAAACCTCTCTGCTTATTGCCCAGTACGAAACCGGCAGCCACTCAAATTGCTCTTTGGATGAGCATGAAGGATTGCTTGATGCGATAGAGTCTGGCGATGAAGAGCAAGCCGTTGACCTAATGCGAGAGCATTTAAGCCACATTCGCTCCAAGCTCAACCTAGACAGCAACACAGCTTCGAGCGACCTGCATGTGGTGTTCTCTGATCTGCTCAAGAGCAAATCATAGTTCTGCTAACTAGATAGCCGAACCTTTTGTTAACAACTTTTTGTTAACAAAACAGAAGAGAAGTAAGCCTCAGCGTTTACTTCTCTTTTTTATGCGTAAAGTCCTTTTCCATCGTTAGAAAATCACCACTACCTCCCCTGTTCGCCTTGTTATTACTTGCCTGAATGAGGCTATAGAACTGAATAACACCGATGTACTCGCTTCCTTAAAACCCTACAATTTTTGTATACATAGCTAAAAACACATTCACACGATTAAACTTACCAAAAGACCACCAAATCCTTATAAAACAAACAAATAGACAATTAAATAAATTGTATACAATTCATAACAACATCTCATTGTTGCATTTTTGTAAATAAATAGTTGACCACAGGGTCAGGATGGATAATTATTGACCTAGAAGTCAAAAAGAATACACATGGAAATATGTCGATATACAAGGAGGTCTCTTGATTACTTTTTTGCTCAATCAGGAAATAAGACGTGAAGACAATCTGTCGCCGAATATGACAGTGCTCAACTACCTTCGTACCAAGGTTAATAAAACTGGTACCAAAGAAGGTTGTGGGTCTGGTGACTGTGGCGCATGTACCGTCGTTTTAGGTGAAGTGGTTGATGGACAGTTGCAATACCGCTCGGTGAACTCTTGCCTTACGTTCGTTTCAGCGCTGCACGGAAAACAGCTAATCACAGTAGAAGATCTACAAAACCGAGATAAGTCATTGCATCCTGTACAGAAAGCGGTGGTTGATTTTCACGGTTCACAGTGTGGTTACTGCACACCGGGCTTCATCATGTCGATGTTTGCACTAGGCAAAAACAAACCCGATGCGAGCAAAGAAGACGTCATGGAATCACTGGCGGGTAACCTATGTCGCTGTACGGGCTACCGACCAATTGTTGATGCTGCGATGTCGCTTTCAACAGACCAACCTTTGATCGACCAGTTCGCAGAGCTCGAACGCAACACCATCAAGAAGCTAGAAAATATTCAAGACACCGAGGCCAACTTACGCCTTGGTCACCTCACCGCTTTTTCCCCTAAAAGTACCGATGAGCTGGCCAAGCTTTTTCAAGCCCACCCGAACGCTAAGCTGGTTGCTGGCGGTACGGATTTAGCTCTGGAAGTGACGCAATTCCATCGTGAGATTGAAACGCTGATCAGCGTGAACCTTGTTGAAGACATGAAAGTATGTGAAGAGACCGACACCGATTTAATCATTGGCGCTAACCTGCCTATCAGTGATTCTTACTCACTACTGAAAAAACACTACCCAGATTTTGGTGAACTATTGCATCGCTTTGCTTCGCTGCAAGTACGTAACCAAGGCACCATCGGCGGTAATGTGGCGAATGCCTCGCCTATCGGAGACACCCCTCCTCTGCTGATAGCCCTAAACGCGAAGATCAAACTTCGTTGTGGTGATGAGTCTCGCACCATGCCGATTGAAGATTACTTCATCAGCTACAAAGTGACGGCGCAAAAAGAGAGTGAATTCATTGAACAGATCATCATTCCTAAGCCAACTAACGATAGCTTCCGAGCTTACAAACTGTCTAAGCGTTTAGATGACGACATCTCCGCAGTGTGTGGTGCGTTTGATATTCAAATCGAAGACGGCAAGGTTTCTTACGCTCGTATCGCCTTTGGCGGTATGGCTGCAACACCTAAGCGCGCGGCGCGTTGTGAAAATACGTTATTAGGCAAACCGTGGACAGACGCTAATATTAAGTTAGCGATGCAGGAACTGTATAACGACTTTGAACCGCTATCTGATTTCCGTGCAAGCCAAGAATACCGTTCATTGTCGGCGGCCAACATGCTGCGTCGCTACTTCATTGAACAACAGAACAAAAACAACCAAATCGAAACAAGGGTAACGTCTTATGTCTAAATCACACGAGCATGCGATGACCCACGAAGAGATGGTTACCATTGCAAAACAAGACCTAAAAACTGGCGTAGGTAAAAGCGTTAAACACGACAGTGCAGCCAAGCAAGTCACGGGCGAAGCGGTATACATTGATGACCGTCTTGAGTTCCCAAATCAGCTGCACGTTTACGCACGCCTGAGCACTCAAGCACACGCCAACATCACCAAAATAGATTTATCACCGTGTTACGAATTTGAAGGCGTGGCAATTGCCATTCAAGCCAAAGACGTACCGGGTGAACTGGATATTGGTGCAATTCTTCCGGGTGACCCACTGCTTGCTGATGGCAAGGTGGAATACTACGGCCAACCTGTGATTGCCGTGGCAGCTAACGATTTAGAAACCGCTCGCAAAGCTGCACACGCTGCGATCATTGAATACGAAGAGCTTCCAGCGATTCTTGATGTAAAAGAAGCGCTAGAGAAAGAACACTTCGTCACAGAGAGCCACACTCAACAACGTGGTGACTCTAAAGCCGCACTGGCACAAGCGAAACACGTGATCTCTGGTGACCTAGAGATCGGCGGCCAAGAACACTTCTACCTAGAAACTCAAATCAGTAGCGTGATGCCAACCGAAGACGGCGGCATGATCGTGTACACCTCGACTCAAAACCCGACCGAAGTTCAAAAACTGGTGGCGGAAGTGATTGGCGTACCAATGCACAAAGTCGTGATTGATATGCGTCGTATGGGTGGTGGTTTCGGTGGTAAAGAGACTCAAGCAGCCTCTCCAGCGTGTATGGCTGCGGTTATTGCTCACCTCACCGGTCGCCCAACCAAAATGCGTTTGCTGCGCAGTGAAGACATGCAGCAAACCGGCAAACGACACCCGTTTTACAACCAATACACGGTCGGTTTTGACGACAATGGTGTGATTCAAGGTGCCGACATTACCGTTGCAGGTAACTGTGGTTACTCACCAGACTTATCAAGCTCTATTGTCGACCGTGCGATGTTCCACTCAGACAACGCTTATTACCTAGGCGATGCAACTGTGGTCGGTCATCGATGCAAAACCAATACAGCATCGAACACCGCTTACCGTGGCTTTGGTGGCCCGCAAGGCATGATGACCATTGAACACATCATGGACGAGATTGCGCGTTACCTGAAAAAAGATCCTTTGGAAGTACGTAAAGCGAACTACTACGGCGAAGAAGGCCGTAATGTGACCCATTACTACCAAACCGTTGAAGACAACTTTTTACCTGAGATAACCGAACAGCTTGAACGCAGCAGTGACTATCACGCACGTCGTAAAGAAATCGCTGAGTTCAACAAGCAGAGCCCTATCTTGAAGAAAGGCCTTGCTATCACACCAGTGAAATTCGGCATCTCGTTTACTGCGACTTTCTTGAACCAAGCAGGTGCGCTCATCCATATCTACACCGATGGCAGTATTCATTTGAATCACGGTGGTACGGAAATGGGGCAAGGCTTGAACATCAAAGTGGCACAAATCGTTGCACAGGAGTTCCAAGTCGATGTCGAACGTATCCAGATCACCGCTACAAACACAGACAAAGTTCCGAACACATCACCAACCGCAGCCTCATCGGGCGCCGACCTCAACGGTAAGGCCGCGCAAAACGCCGCAATAACGATTAAGCAGCGCCTGATCGACTTTGCTTCTTCGCACTTCAAAGTGTGGCCTGAAGAAGTCATATTTAAGAACGGCATGGTGCAGATCCGCGATGAGATCATGACCTTCAACTCATTTGTTGAACTGGCTTGGTTTAACCAAATCTCGCTATCGAGCACTGGCTTCTACCGCACTCCGAAGATCTATTACGATCACGAGAAAGCACGCGGTCGCCCGTTCTACTACTACGCGTATGGCGCATCTTGTTCAGAGGTTATCGTCGATACTCTAACCGGCGAAAACAAGATTCTACGTGTCGATATTCTGCACGACGTGGGGGCTTCACTGAACCCTGCGATTGATATCGGCCAAGTTGAAGGTGGCTTTGTGCAAGGTGTCGGCTGGCTAACAACGGAAGAGTTGGTGTGGAACCAACAAGGCCGCTTAATGACCAATGGCCCTGCGAGTTACAAAATCCCAGCGATTGCTGATATGCCGATTGATTTCAGAACGCACCTTTTGGAAAACCGCAGCAACCCAGAAGACACAGTCTTCAACTCGAAAGCCGTGGGTGAACCGCCTTTCATGTTGGGTATGTCGGTATGGAGCGCACTGAAAGACGCAATCAGCTATGTCGCCGTCGATGGCGCGATTCCTAAGCTCAACACCCCTGCAACGCCAGAACGTATTCTGATGGCGATTCAGGAAGTCACTGAAACGGCTCCGACCTCGGTCGATGCTCAATCAGAAACGGCTTAATAAGGCTGATGTAGAGCGTAGGAAGCATAAAAGGGATTTAGGAGGACATATGTTTAAGGATAATTGGATTCACGAACTGGCAAAACTGGAAGAGAACTACGAGCCATGTGTGATGGTGACAGTGCTTGAAGACAGAGGCTCAGTGCCGCGTGATGCGGGTACCAAGATGCTTGTCACTCGTGACCGAATCATCGCTACGATTGGTGGTGGTCACCTTGAACATGTGGCCACTAAAATGGCGCGCGAGATGCTGATTGCCAGTGAGAAATCACTCAAGGTAGAACGCTTCAACCTAGGCGCTCGTCTAGGCCAATGTTGTGGCGGAATGGCGACGTTAAGCTTTGAGCCGATTGGCACTCAGCAGAACCATCTTGTGCTGTTCGGCGCTGGCCACGTTGCCAAAGCGCTGCTACACATTGTCGCGACTCTGCCCTTCCGTGTGACCTGGATTGATGAACGTGAAGAAGTGTTCCCTGAAACGCTGCCACACGGTGTTAAAAAGCTTGTCTCAGACGACCCAGTCGGTGAAGTGAAGCACATGCCACCGAACAGCTATTACCTAGTGATGACGCACAACCACCAGCTCGATTTTGACCTAACCAAAGCCATTATCGACCGTGAAGACAGCCGTTACTTTGGCATGATTGGGTCACTCACTAAGCGTAAGAAGTTCGACTTCCGCTTAGAGCAGCGCGGCTACAGCCAAGAACAAATCGAAACCATGGTTTGCCCTATTGGCATTAGTGCTGTGAATGGCAAACATCCTGCCGAAATTGCGGTATCGGTTGCGGGTGAACTGATCGCACACTATCAAGGCCAAGCCCTTGAACAAAAGCGCCCAACCAAACAATATCGAAATCAGGATTTGACCGATCAACACAGTCAACCAAGCGACGTAGGCGAACCACCATTGGAAGAGAAGATCGCCTAACACAAGTCGCAAAGCTTTAGCGGCCATAACGTCGCTGAAGTCATTAAAAGGAAGTAAACATGACAACACAACGCAAAGCTTATCGCGCCAGTATTTTACACAGCGTCGCCGACCCAAAAGATGTCGGTATCGATGAGTCTTACGACTATTTTGAAGATGGTGTTTTAGTGGTTGAGAACGGCCATGTCATCGACTTGGGCCATGCCGATGAGGTATTGGCTCGCCAACCTAAAACACTCGAAGTTAAAGAATACAAAGACAAGCTGATCACCTCTGGCTTTATTGATACGCACATCCACTACCCTCAAACAGGGATGATCGCGTCTTACGGTGAGCAGCTTCTTGATTGGTTAGAGAACTACACCTTCCCAGAAGAAAAACGCTTTAAAAACCCAGTCTACGCACACAAAGTGGCGAAGCTATTCCTAGACGAACTGGCGAGCAACGGCACCACCACGGCACTCGTGTTCGGCACGGTGCACAAAGAGTCCGTTAACGTGTTCTTCGAAGAAGCCGAGAAGCGTAACCTACGCATGATCGCAGGTAAGGTATTGATGGATCGCAACGCGCCTGATTACCTCACCGACACACCAGAATCTGGCTACGCTGACTCCAAGGAGCTGATTGAGAAATGGCACAACCGCAGCCGTTTGCTTTACGCGGTAACGCCTCGTTTTGCGCCAACCAGCACACCAGAGCAACTTGCTACTGTCGGTAAACTGCTAGAAGAATATCCAGACGTGTACATGCACACTCACCTTTCTGAAAACGAGAAAGAGATCGAGTGGGTGAAATCGCTGTTCCCAGAGCGTGACAGTTACCTAGATGTCTATGACCATTACGGACTACTTCATAAGCGTTCGGTATTTGCTCATGGTATTCACCTTTCTGATTGTGAATGTAAACGCCTTGCCGATACCGAAT
>NZ_JADDYK010000046.1:0-3964 GCF_015163615.1 Vibrio sp. OPT18 | reverse complement strand
CTGCTATCGCCTTTTGCCCAACTTCGAACTTGTTCTTAGGCTCGGGCTTGTTCCGATTACCTGAGATGGAAGATCACGGCATTCGTGTCGGCGTGGGTACTGATGTAGGCGCAGGCACCAGCTTCTCAATTCTGCAAACCATGAGTGAAGCGTACAAGATCATGCAGTTACAGCATAAGAAGCTGCACCCGGCTAAATCGCTGTTCTTGGCAACACTAGGCGGCGCTCGCTCACTGCATCTAGAAGACAAGATTGGTAACTTGGAAGTCGGAAAAGAAGCGGATTTCGTGGTGCTCGACTTGCACGCTACACAACTGATGCGCTTTAGAATGGAACAAGCCACCAAACTGGAAGAGAAGCTGTTTGTACTGATGAGTTTGGGTGACGACAGAACCGTTAGCGAGACTTACATCTACGGCGAAAAAGCCTACGATGTGAACTTCAAAGATTACAAGAAGCTCGTTAGTTAGGCTTAAAACCGAGTAACAATCGCTAGACAGCGACAAGCCGTCGTTAATTAAAAATCCGTCCAGATTTATCTAGCCTTTAAAGACCAGTTGCTGATGCCACTGGTCTTTTTTGTGCTTCATTCAAAGAAATATAAATTAACCGCTCACAGACAACGATCTTCGGTGACGCCAAGTCATTATATTGATAGGTTAATGTTTATACATTTCGACTTCATACTTCACTTTAGCGTCTCTCTAAAACATTCGTTTATCAGCTAAATAGAAGCACCCAATCTAGAAAGGAATTCTATGTTCGAACAGGTCGTCAGCATTCTGTTTCCCGTTTTTGCTTTAGCCAGTGCCGGCTTTGCAGTGGGTCGTTGGCTCAAGCCCGATTTCAAACCGATCAATCGCATCAACATGGATGTGTGTATTCCTGCGCTAGTGTTTGCATCGCTGACCACCATGCCGCTCGACACGGAACAACTGCCACTCATCACCGCTTCTTTGGTTGCGGTGTTGGTACCTGCTTTATTGATGATACCAATCTGCAAGATCTTTAAACTCAATTTCAAAGCTTGGGCTCCGCCACACATGTTCCGCAACAGTGGCAACCTGGCGATTCCCCTATTCACGTATACCTTTGGTGAGAGCGCATTAGCCCCTGCAGTACTGCTGTTTGTGGTGTCGGCTTGCGTGCACATTAGTGTTGGCTTAGCGCTGTTGAGTGAAGGTAATCCGATCAAACAGATCCTCAAAATGCCGATATTCTTAGCCGCAGCATTAGCGATGACGCTAAACCTATCTGGCATTGCAGTTTGGAATCCAATCTACGAAGCCACATCGCTACTCGGCCAAGCTGCCGTGCCTATCATGCTGTTGTCGCTAGGTTCGCAAATGGTCAACTTGAAGCTGAGTGGGCTCAAAGTTGGCTTGCTGTGTACGGCTCAATCTCTGTTCACAGGGGCCATCGCCTTTGCCATCATCTACTTCTTTATTCCGCTGCCTACGCTGCACTTACAAATGATGGTGCTGTTCACCATGCTGCCACCTGCAGTGATGAACTACCTGTTCGCAGAAAGGTTCAATGTCGAGCCGCCTAAAGTCGCGTCTATGGTGTTATTCGGCAACTTCCTGAGCGTGGTGACTTTGCCGATCTTGTTGTCATTCGCGCTGTCTATGTCACCTTAAAGAATCGAGAACCCTCAGGTTTAGGACCTTGAAAACTTGACCAATAAATAAAAAGGGAGCGCAACTTAGCAAAGTTGAGGCTCCCTTTTTAGAATGTATTTTTTGTTTCTCTTACACTGTGTTTCTCTCAGCAAGCACTTCCTTGAAAGCAAACATGCCATTGAGTGCCGAAGGGAATCCCACATACACCGACATCTGCAATATCACTTCTTTAATCTCTTCCTCGCTGCATCCAACATTGAGTGCCGCATTCAAATGCACCTTAAGCTGAGGGGCACAATTGCCGAGTGCGGTAAGGGCAGCGACGGTCGCAATCTCTCGCGATTTCAAATCCAAACCGGGGCGTGAATAGATGTCACCAAAGGGATATTCGATTGTATATTTGGCAAGATCAGGGCAGATGTCTTGCAGGCTTTCGATAACCTGTTGCCCTGCTTCTCCGTCGATATGGTTAAGTCTTTCTAAGCCAGTTTCAAAACGTGATTGATTCATGAGTCTGTTCCTGTATTTATAGTTCACAGGAACACCTTACAAGTTAGAGTCAACTCTAAGTCAACGGACTTTTCCATCTCGATACAAACTAATTTTTTGCTCTAGCGCAGCCAGATGCTTTTGCTGTTCTTCGATATGGGACCGCAAATTCTGTTGATGTTGTTCCAGCAACACTTGGCGCTGCGAAACAGATTCTGGCCCTAATTCCCTTAGCTTTGCGTATTCTAAAATCTCATCCAGTGGCATTGCGGTGCCTTTTAAGCGCTTCACGAACTCAATCCAAGTGACGTCCTTCGATGTATAGACTCGATGCCCGCTACTGTTTCGCTGAACATTTTTCAACAAGCCGATTTTTTCATAGTAGCGAAGCGTGTGGGCTGACAAACCCACCAACCGAGAAAACTCACTCACATTCATGACTTCACCTTTTCTATCTGGGTATAGGAAAACTATGCGCACTTATCTAATTTGAGCTCTGCAGTCACTTTCGTCAAACGCAACGCAATAGCGAAACAGACTAAGTAAGGACTCACATACCAGAAGAGGCTTTCTAATGGCTGCTTCACCTGCGCTTCTCTGGTTTTTATGTATTGGTTTTTCTGCTTCTCATACTGACTCAGCATACCGTCCACCCACACTGCATCGCTTTCAACCAGCGACACGCTCGGCGCAGGAACCGTAAAATCCGATGCGTTGGGTAACAGGGTAAAATCGACATCTTTGAACGTGATCGCCGTATTCAAATACCACAAACACGCTTCGTGGTGCTGAGCGTGATTATCTAAAGAAGGCTGACCGGTGCAGGTATCACTTCTTAATTTATCCAAAGAAAACTGCTGAACCGATTCTAAAATCGCCACCGCTCTAGTTTGTTCGGTTTCAACCCAATCACCCGCTACTTTCGCACGAATCTCAGACACTGCACCCAGCATCCCGATACCCGCCAAGAACGGCCATAAATAATCCATGAGCTTCCACTTTCGACGGCTCAAATTGAACCCACACCAAATCGGAAGATGAAAAAGGAGCGTTAGCCCAAGCGATAGCAAAACGAAATTCAAAGAGCTAGAGAGCATGAGTTCGCTATCAAAGAAGTTCTTCATAATGAGAGACTTGCCTGTATAACAAAGAGAAATTTGATACTAGATTCGATATTTGAAAAGAGTGTAAGAGGAAAGTAAAAACAGCACCAACAATTGGCGTTAGCGCTGTTTATTTGAGCACATAGCTACCGATGGCAGGGCTTAACCAATCGTTACTCAGCGATTGCTGAGTTGTTCACGATACACAAGGAGCTAAAGGCTCTTATGCGGCAGACTTTAGATAGATACCGACTTCTCTTAGCTGCGCTTTAATATCTAGCATTTGCACGTGAGACAACACTAATTGGATCAAATTAAATACTGCCACCGCAAACATCAAACCTGCGACGTAGCCAGACCATACTTGTTGGTCTGCCTGATACAGAGTATTGAACGAAAGAGCGAAGAAAATGAGGCTGGAAAAACCAGCAGCATATTCCTTGCAGTTGTAGACGTATGAACGCGTAACGTAATCGTATTTAATCTTAACCTTTCCAGCGGCTCTGCCTAGTTTAAGATTAAGAACATTCCCGCTCACTTCATATTCCAGCCCGTTAATCGAAGCAATATCCTGAACTTTCTCAAGCATGTCTTTTTTTGTCCGTATTATTTTGAATACTATCCATGGTCACACTCTATTCCGCTGCCTAAAAACGTATCCGCCCCATGAACCCACAGGGCGAACTTGCTAATGTTTGAAGTTCCAGGGTAAGAGCGCATCGATATCAGGCTCAGCTTGCGCTAGCTCTT
>NZ_JADDYK010000045.1:0-401 GCF_015163615.1 Vibrio sp. OPT18 | reverse complement strand
TTGATAGTCAGCGTGTCTTTGCTCGCATCGAAGTCATCCGGCAGGCTGATCGTCGCCGTCACGGTGCCATCTGAGCCAAGCTCTTCTTTGTTGTAGATGCCATCGTCGTTCGCATCCGCCGCTTCCAGCGCGATCGTCGGCGCTTTCACGTCAACGTCCGCTTCCAACGCGGTCGCGCTCGCTTCGGTCGAGACGTTACCCGCCGCATCGGTGATTTGTGCGGTCACGGTGCCTTCTGGCGCCACGTCCACTGTCACTTCACCCGCTGCGATTTCATCCGCCGTCAAGGTGTGGGTCGAACCGTTGATAGTCAGCGTGTCTTTGCTCGCATCGAAGTCATCCGGCAGGCTGATCGTCGCCGTCACGGTGCCATCTGAGCCAAGCTCTTCTTTGTTGTAGAT
>NZ_JADDYK010000044.1:0-346 GCF_015163615.1 Vibrio sp. OPT18 | reverse complement strand
TTTTCCCAGAAAGCAGTCACCTCTACGAATACAGGGATGATGTTATTTACTGGGGACTCCATTTTATTCTCCTTTGAATAAATTAGATTGGATATTCCCTAGAGTGATATATATGTGAAATTGTTTTGGATGGATAACACCACAAAAAGAATGGCAATCCCTTTAATTCCCCCAAGAAGACCACCAGCAAAATAATTACGAACAATAATAAAAATAATTAACATTCAATAAGAGGGCCTGAACTGACTATTAAATTTCGGATTGGGGAACTGAACACAGAATCGTAAGCTTCATAATTGATCATTATCCAATAATGTACGATAGCGTTTTTTGCTTTTCTACCAAC
>NZ_JADDYK010000043.1:0-234 GCF_015163615.1 Vibrio sp. OPT18 | reverse complement strand
TAGTTTTGAAGTCAGTATTCGTTGAGTCACAAAATCTTAAATTGAAGAGTTTGATCATGGCTCAGATTGAACGCTGGCGGCAGGCCTAACACATGCAAGTCGAGCGGAAACGACACTAACAATCCTTCGGGTGCGTTAATGGGCGTCGAGCGGCGGACGGGTGAGTAATGCCTAGGAAATTGCCTTGATGTGGGGGATAACCATTGGAAACGATGGCTAATACCGCATAATGCC